>JBILKY010000322.1:0-4182 GCA_044376395.1 Chthoniobacteraceae bacterium
TAGAATCCACCGCCGCCCGCATCCACGTCCGCTGGACCGCACAACCCTGCGACTTGAACTACAAGGTTTGGGGTGAGACCGCGACGGAGGATTTCTATTTCTACCCCGATGGCTTCGGCTCGCGCACTGTCACTCTACAAACCGAACCTAAAGCCGAATATGAAATCGAGGAACTACTCATCCTCACCCCGCCCGCCGGCTATCCGCTGCGCGTGCTGCCGGAGAACCTCATCGACGTGCTCTTCCGCGATGGCATGAAGCGCGAGTTGAAGTTCCCGCTTCTCGACCAGGAACGCGATTACGAAAAGCTGCTATCGGGCGAACTGCCGCCGCTCTTTCGGATTCGCTTCGGCGCCCGAGAACCCTTGTCGGCGATCTATTTTAACCCCGGTTGGAAACGCCTGCCCTCAACCGCGTACCGGCCGTTTTACAGCAAGGGTCAGATGGTGACGCCCTTTTACTGGGGCAATCATCTCCCGCTCGCGCGACGCAAGCCCACCGGCATCAACATCGACGACCTCGCCGCGATGACCCCAGCGCACAACGCCATGATGTCTTGGGGCCACCGCCGTCCGCAACCCCTCGAAAGCCGCACCGCCGCAATGCCCGATGCCCTCGGCGTCACCCGCACGATGCAGGTCGAGAAATGGGCCTGGCTCATCGGCTTGAGCGATGCCGACGACGCGCGTCTCCTCGAATGGTCCCGTAGCTTCAGCACGCCGCCAAAGATCGCGGCCGAGGGCGCGCGCCTGCAAAGCCCGTCCTACAACACCGAACGCCGCGCAACGCTCCTCGCCATCGAAAAACCAGTCGTCACCCTCAAGATCACCCCGACCACGCCCTGCGTGCATCCCATCTTCGAGCTTCAAGACGCGCCGAAGACAATTGCCCGCGTAAAACTGAACGAACGTGAACTCACCGCCGCCGACTACGCCTGGGACGGCCGCGTGTTTTGGCTGAACGCCACGTTAAGTGAGCCAGCCAATCTGCGTCTGACCTTCCACGAAATCAACGCGAAGCGTTGAAATCATGAAACGCTTGCTGTGTTTCCTGCTCGCCCCGCTGGCTCTTTTAACCGCAGCAAAACCTCCGTTGGTGCTTATTTTTCCGGGTAGTCGAACATAGCAGGCTCTGGCAAGACCGCCGGGTGCCTGTCTCGGGGCAGACACTTTCTGGACACGATGCCGCGTCGAGCCCAAGCCGGATGAACGAAGAAAGCCCGAACGCGCGCCGTGTCACGTAGAGGGTCAAGCTCCGGGTCGGGTCCGGCTCTGTCGCTTCCATAAAGCGACCGGCGTTTGCTCCACCCGCCGTAGCCGACAACCTCCCCATCATATTTGACAACCAAGTAGGTGCCGTCGTGGGCAAGCCTGCCGGGTCTTTAGCGCGCAAGTCTGTGCGTGTAAGCAATTGTCTGTCCCCAGTGTCCGTTTCCTTTAGCAAGCACTGGTGACTGCCTCGGCTTCTGTACCACTGAATTTATGATTCCCAGGAATCCAGCGTCTGGCAAATTGACAGGAGGCATCTCCAGCATGCATATTCATGCATATGAGAACAACGCTCAACATCGATGCGCCGTTACTCGCTTTGGCTGGCGAATACACCGGCGAAACTGAAAAAACCGCGCTGGTCAGAATGGGTCTGGAAGCCCTCGTCGAACGTGAAGCTGCTCGACGGCTGGCGGCATTAGGAGGACTAATGCCCTCTTTAGATGTCCCAAAACGTACTCGATCTGAGAAATCCAGCGAAGAATGATTATCGCCGATACTTCCGTTTGGATTTACCACTTCCGTCACGGATCACCTCATTTTGCGCAAACCCTTCAGAAAGGTCTAATCGCAATACATCCCATTGTCCTCGGGGAATTAGCTACGGGAAATCTCCTTAATCGCGCAAAAACCATTGCTGCGTTACGTTGTCTGCCAAAAACTCAAATCGGCACGGTAGACGAGTGTATGCAATTTATTGAAACCCACTGTCTCTATGGACGCGGTATCGGTTGGAACGATATTCAAATCCTGGTCGCGGCGCGCCTTTCAGGAAATCTCTTGTGGTCGAGGGATCGCCGTTTGGATGATGCAGCAAAAGAATTGGGCATCTCTTACTTAGATCATTAGCCCATCCCCGAAGATGCTATCCAGTCGCTGCAGACGAACAATCTGTGTGCGCACGGAAGCTCATCAACGGCGCCGCTTGGCAGTCTGCGCACGCAAACAAATCCGGATGGGGGAGTGGAGACGTGGACGAGGAATGCCCATGCAGAAAACAACCCCGATTGCGGCGCAGAAAAAGCGGAACTCTGCGGACACCAATTATGCCGCCTCGGCGCGCACGGGCCGGACCGTTCGCCATCCCCACCAAAGCGCAAACAACGCGGCGCTCCAGGTTACGCCGAGAATGCCCCACCAAACGCCGCTCAGCCCCAGGCTGAAACCGAACGCGAGTGTGTAAAAGACTAGAATGGGAGCCACGATCTGCCGGTAAACGCCTATCCAGAATCCGTATGCCGGGCGCTTCAGTCCCTGCATCATAAAAACAGTCACAAAAAGAATGGGATAGGCGGCGAGGGTTGCAGATGCGAAGCCGAGGTAATGCACGCCGTGGGCGATCACAACCGGATCGGTGGTGAACAACTGCATTGCAGGTCCCCTGAGCACCCACAAAAACGCGCCTCCGCAAAACATGAGGCCCGCGCCGTACTTGATGTTTGTGAGCCAGGCCCGGCGAACCCGGTCTGCGAGGCCGGCGCCGTGGTTTTGAGCGACGATGCTGAGAACGGCCGTGTTGAGGCCGATCGCAGGCATGAGCAGTACCTGCTCAATCCGGGTGGCAATCCCGGAGGCGGCGATCGCTTCCTTTCCAAAATGCTTCACAAACCAAGAGATCACAAAAATTCCAAGTGCCACGGTCATCATGTTAAGCGCCGCCGGAATGGATTGGGAAAGAATGAGCCGCAGGGTGGGCCAATGCGGACGAAACAGTGCGGATGGAAGGTCACAAAAAAGTTGAGAGGACCGCACCTTGTAAGCGAGCCACAACACGCCGCAGATCTGCACAATGACAGTCGACAATGCGATCCCCGCGACACCCATCGGACGCACATAGAGCCATCCCCACATCAAGAGGGGATTCAGGAAGAGATTGGCGAGGCAGCCGCCGATCAGAAAGTTTCGGTAAACCCGCGTCTCCCCCTGGGCACTCAGCGCGGAGCTCAGGGTCATTGTCAGCAGAAAAAACACGCCCCCGGAAAGCAGCGTATTGATGTAGGAAAGGGCAACATTGAGGTAGTCGCCTTCGGCGCCGAGTTGGCGAAAAAGTGCGGGTGCAGCCATCCGCCCGACACCTGAGACAGCGAGCCCTGCGAAAAAGGTGAACGTCAGGGATTGTGCAAAAATCAGGCGCGCTTGAGTCGAGTTCTTCGACCCGAGGGCGTTTGCGATGAGTGCGGTGGCGCCCTGACTGAGACCGCTTCCTATGGCAAGCAGCAGAAAAAAAACCGGGAAGGACAGCGACAGTGCCGCGAGGGCGTCCGTGCTCAAGAGTCCAGCGCAATACGTGTCCACGAAGTTGAACATCGTATTAAAAAACATCCCGATACTCGCCGGCAGTGCAATGCGCCAGGTGAGCTGGTTGATGGGATCGGAAGTTAGCGAGAGAGGCCGTTCCATTGTGACCTTGAAATCGTGGCCATGCTGGGGCCCCTCAAAGGGTCCTCGCAGGTCGGAAGACGCCGAATATTTCGAAGTCACTCATGTTCAAAGTTAGCAGACGGGTGATCCCAGCCGCGTAGTAGGTTGCCGCCAGTTGAGTGTCGAGCAAACGCTTGCGCCCAAGGCGATGCTGTCGCAGCCAAAGCAATCCGAGGCGGGTCGAGTCTAGCGAGGGATAAATGGGTTTCACTTCGCTCGCTTCCCACCAGCCATTTGCCTTTTCGAGCGCTTCATCCATGCTCAGCGGAGAGGCAAAGCGGCGTGGATCCGTGACCACGTGGACAAACTCGGTGAGGACCTGTGGCGCCAAGGCAAGCGGCTGCGGATGCTTGGCCAGGGCCTCGTTTAACCAAGCCCGAGCGGCTTCGTGCCCCGGGACTTCGCGTAGTTCGGCTTGGACGAGGAAGCTTGTATCAATCCCGTGGATCATGAAGTTCCAAGAAATCCTCTAAAAGTTCACTCCGGCTCGACC
>JBILKY010000323.1:0-4181 GCA_044376395.1 Chthoniobacteraceae bacterium
AGATTCCAGCGGATCGCTGGTTCGCCATGACCCGGCTCGACGAGAACCGCGCCAAATCCCAGCTCGCAACCAAGGCGGGGGTGGATGTCGCGAAGGTCACCAATCTCGCGATTTGGGGCAACCACTCGGCGACCCAGTACCCCGACTTTTTCAATGCGCAGATCGACGGCCGTGCCGCCACCGAGGTTATTACAGACCACGATTGGTTGAAATCCGACTTCATCCGCACCGTCCAGCAGCGAGGCGCGGCGATCATTAAGGCCCGCGGAGCTTCATCCGCAGCTTCCGCTGCGAACGCGGTGGTGGATACAGTCCGGTCGATCGAGACGCCGACCTCGCCTGGCGACTGGTATAGCGTAGCAGTCTGTTCCCAAGGCGACTACGGCGTTGAAAAAGGATTGATCGCCTCCTTCCCCATCCGAACCCTCCCGGGGGGCGGGGTTGAAGTTGTAAAAAACGTTCCAATCGGCGATTTTTCGCGTTCTCGGATTGACGCGACCGTACAAGAGCTGAAAGAAGAGCGTGATCTGGTAAGTGACTTGATCGGGTAGCCGAGTTTTGTTCACCTGCTGGCCCCGGTCCAGGGTTGAAAAGTCTTTTAAAGCGAAAGATCCCGATATTTTCTCACTGGTCCTAAAGCAGACCTTCCCTTAAACCCATAACCTACTGTTAACTGTTATTGTATGTCGGAAAAATCAATCGAAGAAAAAGTTAAAGATATCATCGTCGAGCAACTTGGCGTGAATCCCGAACAAGTCACTGCATCCGCCGCGTTCATCGGCGACCTCGGGGCGGATTCGCTCGACACAGTCGAGCTGGTGATGGCTTTCGAGGACGAGTTTGGCGTCGAGGTCCCGGACGAAGATGCTGAAAAGCTTCTCACCGTCAGCGATGTAGTAAAGTACATCGAAGAAAAGACCGCTTAATTCGCCCGCTCCAATCGGAGCTGATGGGAGCTGATCGCAAAGACCCGCGCACTCCGCGGTGCGGAGCGGAAATGCCAATCAGTCTGCAAGAAGAAGACACATGCGTGTCTTCTTTTTGTTTACAGGCGAGTGAAATCAAAGCCGCACGAGATAAGAACCGCTCAAGGATCCGCTCCCGCCTTCCTTCTATTCCACCCCTCCAGTCATGCCCGATCAAACAGATCCACCTCAGCCCACACCCGACGCATTAAAGCTTTATTTTCCATTCGGTCTGATTGGGATGCGTCAATTTACCCGCTTTACATTGCAGGCGGCTCCTGACAGCCCTCCGTTTTCGCTGCTTCGCGCGGAAGGTGATGAGTCCGCGGAGTTCGTAGTGATGGAATGCCTCGGAGTGCTTGACGGCTATGCGGTTGTGCTCAGCGATGAGGAGTCGGAGGCGCTTGGGATCCGCTCCGCCGAAGATGCCATGGTTCTGAATATTGTGACGATTCACTCCATGGACCCCGCGTTTGTGACGGTGAACCTCGCGGGGCCTCTGGTGGTCAATCGATCTACACTCCTCGGTCAGCAGGTCATTCTTTCCGGCCACAACTCCTACTCAACGGAACATGTCCTAGTCGGTCAGCAGGACGTTTCTCCCAACTGATCCGAGCATGTTGATACTCAGCAGACGCGAGGGGGAAAGCGTGATGATCGGCGACCACATCGAGGTGCGGGTTGCTCGGATTGAGCACGATGTAGTCCGCCTCGGGATCACGGCGCCGAGGGATCTTCCGGTGTTCCGAGAGGAGATTTACCGGAAGATCCGCGAGGCGAACCGGGAGGCCGCGCGTCTTGGGGCTTCTGCGCTGCCTCAGATATCCCTTCCAAAGAAGTCTGAGTAGAGCGGGCGCATTGCGCGCGCACATGCGAGCTGGGCCGAAGCAGTGGTGAGGCGCCCGAGGAAGGCGACAGGGAGGGGAGGAACAAAAACGCTTGCTTGAGGGGACTGCGTTTAATACCCTAATACCCGACTGGATTACTGTGCTTTATGTCAATTTTGGCAAACCATATTCATCCCGAGGAGGTTACAGAGCTTGCTGGCCGTCTGGCGGCTGCGCCGCTTCTGGATGTCCTGCGCTGGGCGGCAGATCGTTTTGGCGATCAGGCGGCCGTCGGGACGTCGTTCCAAGGCGCGGGGCTGGTCATGTTGCACCATGCGTTTTTAGGTGGGCTTCGTTTGCCTGTGTTCACCCTCGATACGGGATTGCTCTTTCCTGAGACCCTGGAGCTGAAGGCGCGTCTCGAGGCGTTCTGGGGCATCCAGATTGAAAGCGTCGCCCCTGAGGTCACTCTGCGGCAGCAGGCGATCGAGCAGCGAGACGAAGCCCTTTGGGCGAGCAAACCCGACCTCTGCTGCTCAATCCGCAAGGTTGAGCCGCTCCAGCGTAGGCTCCAGACGCTTTCGGTTTGGATCACAGGCGTGCGCAGGGAGCAAAGCACAACGCGTGGCGGCGCGGAAATTTTAGAGCGTTATCTATTCGACCCGATTCGTGAGCGGTACATTTTGAAGCTCAATCCAATGGTGCATTGGAGCCGGGACGCCGTGTGGGATTACATCAAGCAGCACAACATTCCGTATAATCCGCTTCAAGACCGCGGCTATCGGTCGATCGGCTGCGTGCCATGCACGAGCGCGACTTCCTCGGATCAGTCAGAACGCGCTGGACGCTGGACCGGTTTTGATAAAACCGAGTGCGGGATCCACACTTTCATGGGAGCCAAGGCTTAGCTGGCTGCTTCGTCCTAAGCCTCTAGCCTGAATTCAACTTTTAAAAATTCACGACCACTTCTCTTTCAATGAGTACACAAGAAATCCGAATACCCGACTACTCGGCACATCCAGCTTACGCAAAAAAATATCCTGCGCCGAAGCCCGGCGGGCCTCCCGCGTTTTTTCCGCAAAAAATATCCCGCGATGATGCCGCTCATCTGGATGCGCTCGAGGCGCAAAGCGTGTTTTTGATCCGTGAGGCTTACCATCACTTCAAAAATATCTGCATGCCGTGGAGCATGGGGAAGGATTCGAATGTGCTGATATGGCTCTCGCTGAAAGCTTTCTGCGGGCACATCCCGTACCCTTTATTGCATATCGACACGACCTACGAGTTTCCCGAGATGATCGACTACCGCGACTGGGCGGTGCGTAATTACGGTTTGGACTTGATCGTAAAGATCAACGAGGACGCGCGAACGGGCTCCGGAGAATATGCGGAGCGCGGTCCAATCGGATATGACACCGCGGATCCAGTCACGGTCACCCATGAATTGAAGACAGCCGCGCTTCAACAAGTGATGGCGCAACATCAGTGGAGCGCGTTGGTGACAGGGATCCGCCGCGATGAGGATGCAACGCGGGCGAAGGAGCGGTATTTTTCGCCCCGCAACAAAGACTTCGAGTGGGACTATAAGGATCAACCCCCGGAGTTTTGGAACCAGTTCACCACTTCATGCGCGCCCGGTGAACATGTCCGCGTTCAAGCCCTCTTGGACTGGAGCGAACGTGATATCTGGCTATATATCCAGCGGGAGGGGATCCCCATTCCAAGCATGTATTTCGCGCGGACTGCCCCGGACGGCAAGCGATACAGGTTTCGGTCTCTTGGATGCTGGCCGATTACCGGTGCAGTGGAGAGCGAGGCGGACACAATTGACAAGATCATCGACGAATTGGCGGTGACGAAGACAAGTGAGCGTGCCGGTCGCGCGCAGGACCACCACGAGCGGAACGCGATGCAGAAGCTGCGAGCCAAAGGCTTCATGTAAACGCCCATCAGCGCGGGAGCCGTCGCGCGCGCCCGAGACCCCAATCGTCAAAAAAACCATTCTTCTTTCCAAAAATGTCTTCACCATCAATTTCTGTGGCAAACCCGGAGCGCCTTGCCCCCGGCCAGAGCAGTCGCATGCGCGTCGTCTTCGTCGGCCATGTTGACCACGGCAAATCCACGCTAATCGGAAGGATTTTCTTTGATACGAATTCTCTGCCTGAGGGCAAGGTCGATCAGATTCGCAAGGCATGTGAAGCCGAGGGGATGGAGTTTGAATACGCGTTCCTTCTTGATGCGTTGCTTGAGGAGCAGGAGCAGAACATCACAATTGATACGACGCAGATCCAGTTTCGGACCGACAAGCGTCCCTATGTGATCATCGATGCCCCGGGTCATAAGGAGTTTCTTAAAAACATGATCACCGGTGCGGCCAGCGCTGACGCCG
>JBILKY010000084.1:0-12729 GCA_044376395.1 Chthoniobacteraceae bacterium
CGCCTCAGGGCTCTCGAAGCGCAGGAAAACGCGGCGGCTGCGCTGACCGAGAAAAAGGCTGCGCGCCGTTCAGCGGCAGATGCGCAGATGGCGATCGCTGAAGTTTGGGAGCGTGAAAACAACTTCACAGACCTACGGCGGACGCTGCAGATGGTTCCTGAGGAGCTGCGGGATCAGAATTGGGGCTACCTCGACGAGCGTCTTAATGGCGACGCGCTCACCGTGGTCTCAAAAACAGGCAACCCATGGCACGCGGTGCAGCCCATCCTTGGAAAAGCAGGGATGGTTGCGGCGTTGGAACAGGATGGCACCCTGTGTTTAATCAACCTGAACACGGGCGGGATGCATGATCTCATTAGGGTCAATCCTGTTGGCCTTGCCCAGATGCTCGCGATGTCTCCAAACGGGAGCACGGCGTTCATCAACCGGATCGTTCAAAAGCCGAAGAATGCGCCTCCAAAGGCGCCACAACTTTACGCAATCGAGGCGTACGACACAACGGACAATCGGTTGAAGTACTCGATCCCAACTCCGGCCGAATCAGACTTGATCGTGGTCAACAGCACCTGTGATTTCTTCGGAAGAAACAGCTATGACGCGGGTGGGACTTTCGCAATCCATGACGCAGCCACCGGCGCCCGGCTTTGGGAGAAAACGGCTCTTGGATACTTCATTCCTTGGTTTTCGGAGAACGGAGACACCGTCCATTTATTCACAATGAAACAAGGTTACCTGCAGCTGGATGTGCGCACAGGCCAGAACCGCGCTGGTCCAATATCAGCAGTCTACCCGAGCATTGTAGGGGGGTATGAGCGGAACATTTCTGTTTCCCCCAACGGCGCCGATGCCTTTCTGCCCTCAAAGGAGGGTTTTGACATCATCGAGACCCGGACAGGGAAACTCCGCTACAACGTGCAACTGCCCCTCGGCGGACTAACCCTCAAACGAATCGATGCGGACTGGAAAAATCAGCTGCTGTACGCCGCCTATCGAAAGACGGAACACGAGGTGATTCTGCATGTACTCAGCAGCCGCGACGGAAGAAAGGTGCATTCCTTCGGATTCTCGATTCCAGCTTTTGTCCGCCGGCTCGATATTTTTGTGCACCCGCTATCGAACCAATTGATCGCCACTTCGGACAAGTACATCAAGGCATGGGGCGTTCAGGCTGCGGTGGGATTCAAACGGTTTGAACTCTCACCGCGTATTCCGGAACCCATCGCCCAAGGGTTTTGTTTTCTGGAGGACTCAAAGCACTGCCTTACCTACCTGCTAAAAAATCACGGGAAATTCCTGACAGTCCATGATCTCAATCCAGAGAGCACTCAGGAAACTCCGTTCGAAGCCGCCGGCCAGATCAACGGCAACTTCGGCGTCAACCTCTCCACAAGTTCGGATGGCCGCATTCTTTCTGTTGCCAATAGGGGCATCGACAACAAGGAGTATTTGCACCTCTACGAAAATCAAAACGGCGCATTCAAACCTCTGGTCAAAAAGGAAATCACGGTGATTCGCAACCGCTACCAAATGGCCCCGCTCCACATGAGTCCATCCGGAAAGACCATTTGGCATGCGGGCGCATTCAGGGAAAACAGCGCGCTCAAAGTCACGACATCGACCGATCGGAACGGGTACTTCTTCCCGGAGGGGAACGCCAACTCGCGATGGGTTGGGGATTCTCATTTCGTCGAGATGGCAAGTCCGCGGCAAGCGGAGGCCACGGAGGACGAGAATTCGCTCGACCGCGTGTTGCTGCTCTACTCTTCAGCGGGTGGCAAACCCTTGAGCACTACAAGCGCGCGTCAAGCGGTTGGACTTGCGGCTGCGCCGGATGGTTCCCGGATAGCAGAGGCTGGCAGCGACATGCGCCTCCGAATCAGGGATGCGCAAACCCTAAAGGTGCTCAGGGAACTCCGAACCCACGACGCGCCCCTGACCGCGGTGGCTTGGCATCCCAGCCTTCCCTATGTGGCGACAGCCTCTGAGGATCACCGTGTGAAAATCTGGGATCTACGCACGGAAAAGGCGGTCAAAAAGATCGGCTTTTTCGCCGGGATTCCAAGCAACCTGCTCTGGAGCCCGGACGGAAAGACGCTCGCGGTGCAGAGCGTGGGAGAATCTTACTTTGTCGATCTCTTCAAAATCGACTGCTGCAACGAATGAGCGCAGCAGGATGCGCGTCCTCCTGCCTATCCGTTCAGGTTGAACGATTGGCTTGAGATGGTCCGTCGCAAGACCTCATTGCGGTGCGACAGCGGATTGATTGTCGCTGCACACTTCAACCGGTGATTGATCCGGAGTCGGGTTTTTCGCAAGGTAGCGGGCTTTAAGCAGGAGAAGGGCGGCGGCGGGGAGGCTAGGATGATCCTTCCCAAAAAAGTCTTCCGGCAACCCTTTGCCTTGGAGGCCAAATTGTTTGGAAAAATCTATCCAGTTCGCATTGACGACAAATTCGGAGTGCTCAACCAGGACATCATAAGCACCGGGTCGGGAAAGAAGCTTCGAGGCAATTGGAATCAGGTCCAAAAGAAAAAGAGTTCCAAAGACGACAAGAAACTGGAATAGGCCCGCTGCCCAACGGTACTGCATCTTCGCCTCTTCGGGCATGTCCGGTGGCGGAGTGAAGATGACCTTGTACAACCCGATGGTTTCCTCCATCGGATCAAACAAACCGTTGATCTTCGCCTCGAGCCGCTCGATGGGGGGAAGATAGGTGTCGTCATTACGTCGTTGCGCCCGCGCCCTGTCCTCTTCCATTGCCTGACGGTGTGCCTCGAGCTTGGCGAGTTTATCCGCGTGATCCGTTACGGATTGTTCGAGCTGCAAGCGTAGCTGCGCGAGTCGCTCTTTTCTTGATTGCTCGCGCTCTTGCGCTTCGTTGACGAAAGCCTCACGGCGCGCGTTGAGCGTGTCGAGGAAAGCGTTGCGATCGCTCAACCGTCCGCGGGCCAGTGCGGCCTCGGCAGCCGCAAGATCAGCGGTGGCCGCATTTAACTCCGCTTCAAGCTTGCGGATCTGCGACTGCACTCTCAGATCTCTGGCTCGCATATCCCGCAGCCTTGGGCCATCTCCCGGCTTCTTCGGTTCCGGAAAAAACTCGTTGGGCAAGCCGAGTTCTTCTCGGGCGATCGCTTCTACAAGGCGGCGATGCATTCCCTGTTCGTCCTCGATCTGCTTGTTCAAACGTTCCAGTGCGTTTTTTGCACCGTCTATCCTGGCAATGACATTCAAGGTCGAACCGGATGCGGGCGCGAGAAACTCGGGGTCTGAGGCGCGCCTGCGTTCTTCTTCCATCTTCGCATCTGCGTAAAGTTCGGGATTGCTTTGTGTCTTTTCCAGCGCGGGTATTTGCGACTCGAGGGATTCGCGAAGCTTCGAGTGTTCGGCTTCAAGTTTGCGGCGGTCGCCTTCGAGCGATTCGCGCATTGTGAGGGTTTCCGCCTTCAGAGCTTTGCGTCCGGATGACTCTGCATCGCGAAGAGCGTTCAGTTTATCCTGCAACTCCGTTTGGTAGCGGAACCGGATGGCGGGCCTGTACTGGTCGAGGCAGAAGGGGAATGCGATTGCGACGCTTACAACCATGGCGAGACCAAGTCGAAACAGCACCTGAATGAGCCTGCGCCACACTGAGAGGAAGGGCCGGTACATGGATATCAAGATCCGGTCTGTGGTGAGGATCACGAAAGCCCAAAGAAACGAGACAGCAAAAACAGGAAGGAACGGCGGATCCTGAAAGCGGCTTTTTGCAAAGAAATACATTCCCAGAAAAGCCATCACGGTGGGCACGAGCACAGTGGAGCCCTGAACCGCGACACGTTCCTGTTCGCTTGGTGGACAGTGCTTGAGAAGCTCCCACCGGGCTCCAGCAAGCCAGAAAAGAAACCGCTGCCAGCGCGGAGGAACCGCGGTTTGGACTTCGGGGGTGTTTTGGAAACGAGGATCCGTCACGCGCCGAGAATACCTAGCAGCGCATGCACGTCACTCCGGAAAAGCCAGATGGAAACCCCTGCCTCGGCTGTGAATGCTATCCGGCGGCGATCAGAGCGGATGAAACCGGGGACTTGCCGGGCGAGATGGGCAGTGTCAGTCAGTCACAAAATTCGCGCGCTGCAGCTCGCATTCCACACCACGGGTACCCTCGTTCTCTGCCGGAGTGCCTCTGGCTTCGAATCAGTTGCTATCTAGCAAAGTGCTCTGCGCTGCAGCTCTAAGGAACAGAACTGACCGCCACCCGGAAGCCGTAGTAGCAGATTTGTGGAGTGAGCCTCATGGGGAAGCCAACTGTTCCGTGCACTGCGCCGCCGTTGACCCAGTCCCCGCCCCGGAGCACCCGCTTGCCACTCTTCTCATCCAGCCCGTCCCACATCCATTCACGCACATTCCCTCCAAGATCGTAAAAAACCCGGCGCATTCATTTTAAAACTACCCTCTGGAGCCGTTCCCTTGATCCCGTCCACTCCAACTCTCTGAGGATGATCTTTTCCATCCTCCGTCACGGCGTAATTTCCATCATGCCACTTCGGTGGATAATAATCACCCCACGGATATTTGTTTGTTCCCACTGCCGCATCCCATTCCTGATTTGTTGGCAGCCGCCATTCTTTGCCAGTCCTGTTGCTCGTCCACTCGCAAAACTGTTTTGCATCATTCCAACTCACGTTCACCACGGGATGCTCATCATTCTGCTCAAACTCAGTGCTGGGTTGCTTCCAATCGGGCAGCCCTTCGGCTCTCAAATACAATTTCCATTCACCAACAGTGAATTCTGTTTTGCTCAGCAAAATCTTCGTGCTGGGCACAGGCTGCATCTTCGCTTCCAATCGCCGAACAAACTCAGGGATGACACTCAAGTCCTTTTTCCGGTCCTTCCAGAAATCGCCCATCGCATTCGAGAGCGCCATGGCCTTTTACTGTCGACCTTGACTATTGAGCGCTTCAGACAGAGCTGCTTTTGCTTCACCATCCTTCCGCGCCAACGCGATCAAGTCTTCCGTCAACTTGAAGTTTCCCTTCAATCCCTCGATCTCTCTTAACTCTAGCTGGGCTTTTGCGGGAGGGGCCTTCTGCATACAACGGATGGATTATCTATGGCTTGTCGTTGCGTTTCTGGTTGTGCAGCAGATCAGCATTTTCCTGAAGGCCTTTCAACCTACGCACCTGATCAAGTAACAACTCTGCTTCAACCCGATGCCCTTTATCATTAGGATGCATGCCGTCGGAAAGAAGCACATCTACGGAAACTCCAAGCTTCCGCGCCCCCTCAGCGAATGCCTGCTGCATGTCCAGAAATTCCACACGTTCCTCAAGAGCGACCCGGCGGACCGCTTCACAATAGGGAATCATGAGCGCATTAAATCCATCCACATCATCAGGATGGTAGGGAAGTTTTCCGTACATGTCCCTCAACTTTGGTGTCCAGCAGATGGGGTTGGGTGTCATCATCACAACGCGCGTGCGGTGAAGCTTCAGAGCTTGCACGAAAAACCGTAAATTCTCCTCGTAGCGCTCCAATGAAACTCGGGGCGTGATCGCCGGCGGCGTCTTCCACACATCTACCGCCGCATCATTGATGCCAAACTGGATGATCGCAATCTGCGGCTGATTCTCCAGCACATCCTTTTCAAAGCGCTTGCGAGCCATTTCCGTTGTGTTGCCGCGAACGCCCGCGTTCAAGACTCTCACGTTTTGTAACTCCTCTTGAAGTATTGTAGTGTAAACCTTCGTTGCAGCACGCTCCGCCGTGGTGGAATCACCGAATGCAACAATGGTCGTGGGTTCAGCAACCGGGGCTGGTGACGCATAAATGATATTGAGCCAGCCAACCCACAAAGCTGCGTTCAGGCTAAAATTTTGTTTCATATCAAGGCGTCGTTCTCGCGATAAAAGGAGGGTCTAAATTCCGGCTTTCCAGCTTGGCAAGAGGCTTTGCGACAGCCTTCATAGCCTCAACAACGGATGAGTCTCCGGCTGATCAGCCACGAGAGCACAGGCAATGTTATGCTTAAAGTGATGGCGAGACCTTGCCGCTCCTGTGCGAGTGCGCCGATTCCTGCGAATGCAAATCCCATCGGCAAGCTGCCGGTTGCGGAGGCTCCGAGATACGTCCTGAACGGCATGCGGGCCAATCCTGCAAGGCAGGATACGGCCTCCGGAAAGACCGGCAACCAACGCGAAGCGAGCACCAACCAGGCTCCGCCCCGCGCGAACAGCATTTCGGTTCGGGCCAGCGATTCCTCGCCAGCGCACCAAACCGCCATCGGCCGCCCCACTAAACGCGAAAGCCCGTAACCCGCAACTCCGGCAAGGATCGACCCCACGCCGGCAAGCAATCCACCCACAAGGGCACCGTAAATCACTCCCAGGGCTGACATGACGATTGTTGATGGGACAGGTAAAGCCAGGTCGCCCACCAGAAGACCCACCCCCGCCAACCACGCCCAGCCACCTTGCGCGCGAAGCCAGGTGATGGACCCTTCCAGAGTCAGGGCTTCGTCGAACTTTTCACCCCAGACAAACCACGGTCCAAGAATACCCAGCAACAGTAGGATCACCAAAACAGGCAGGAAAAGGTTTCCACGCACAAACTTCATCGCAATGGGATATATTATCAGCGAACGGAATACCAAATATTATCACCCTTGCGCTTCAAAGGCCGACCGCAGGCTTGATCCATCGGTTATTTCGGAACGCCTCTGACAGGATGCACACCCGCGGGGACGTTCCTTTCGAACTCGAGGAAACACGGAAACCACCCTGATGGACAGTGGCATGCTCTTCAATTCCCGTGCATTCAGAGAGCGCCTGACTTTCGCGCATGAATCCAGGACCAAAAGTACAGCATGTAGCAAATCATCAAAGATTCGAATTGCACGGCGGGCGATCCAAACCAATCTCGTCACCCGTGAGCTGTGACGTGACCCTCTCGACGCTAAAAGCTGATCAGCACGACCGCGTGGCAGCTCTTCTACATCGGTCTTTGGTCACCTGGTATGAAGATCACCTAAAGCAAGGTCATCGGTTTGGAACAAGTCCATCCGTCTTCCGCATTTTCCCAGACCTTTACGAAGCACTCGATCCAGGAGAGGCCATTTGCGCCACGGATAAAGAGGGAGAAATCCGCGGTGTATGCTTTGTCCACACGCGAGAAACACACGTTTCTATCGGCATTGTCGCGACCGATCCTCGGTTCTCTGGGAGGGGCATTGCACGTCTGATGATGGAAGCCGCGATGACACGCGGGCTAGAGCAGGGTAAACCCGTTCGATTGGTCTCCAGCCTCATGAACCTGGACTCGTTTTCTTTGTACACGAGGCTTGGCTTTGTGCCGGGCACCTTTTTTCAGGACATCGAAATCAGAGTTCCTAACACGGGGCTCTGCCAAGCCGCTCCAGTCGGAGTCGACCAGATCCGATTAGCGACCCACGCTGACATCCAGCACCTCGCAGAACTCGAGTTCAAACTGCAACGCATTCGTCGGGAGAAAGACTATGCGTTCTTCTTGAACAATGCTGTCGGAGACTGGCGGATTTGGATTCACGAGGACAATTCTGGGGAGATGCGTGGGTTTATGGTCTCAAGCCTGCATCCGGAATGGAACATGATTGGACCTGGAATCGCTTTCAACTCTGAGATCGCGCAAGCCCTCATCTGGAAAGCACTCAATGAGCGCCGAAATCGGTCTACCGTCCTCCTCGCACCTGCTTTCGCTACGGACCTCATAGCGACTCTTTACAAGTGGGGCGGTAAAAATATCGAGCTACATGTTGCTCAGAGCACAGTCCCTTTTGATTCGACGACAGGCATAGCGTTTCCGACTTTTCTACCAGAGACAGGCTAAAACATTTTTGAAGAATGACTGAGGATCGCTTTAGACAAGCGGATTTTAACGCGCCCTCGGTTCAAGCCGCACTCTACTTTGACCGGCTCTTGGCCGGATCAGGCGCGTCCGAAGCGACTGCAGCACGGTAGTTCGCCTCCGCGCGGAAGTGTTCAAGTAGGGCATCGACTTCAAGAACGCGTGCATCAAAGGTCGCTTGTTCGCGGATCTGCAACGCCAGTAAATCCGTTGCTCCATGCTCTAGTTTTTCGTTCTCCGCATCCTCAAGCTGCTGCGCAAGGTCTACGTTAATCCTTGTCTGCCGTAAGGTGTCCTGAGCGGCGATCAAAGCGCTGTAACTATCACGCACATCGGCGGCGATCCGGTCACGTGCAAACTGGCGTTCATTTTGAAGCCTGGAAATCTGGGATTGGGCGACGTCCACGCGGCCCTTTGCTTCACGACGCTCAAGCGGAAGTCTGAATTCCAGTTTGGCCTCGACCTCTTCCCTTTCTATGTCCTTCGGACGATTTCCACCAACTCCCTGACGCGCGTTCACGCCAAGTTCCAAACTCGGCATGAGGTTGTTTTTAGCTAGCCGCATATCGATGTTTGTTTTCTCAATTGTGAGCTCGATCCGTCGGACCTCCGGTCGACGGATCCATGCCGTATCAATGTCTTCAGCCATCTGTGAATACTTTGGTGCCGTGTGGCTGGGAAAATCCGATGGCAGCTGCTCGCGCCGCGCCAAGATTGGTTCCGCTGTCTCCTTGTTGCGCAGAAACAAGGACAACTCGATTGCAGCAGCCTCGAAACGTCGCTTTGCCTGAACCACAGAAATCTGCCTGCTGACAACCAACCGCTTATTGTCCACTTGAACGATCCGAGCTGAAGCCCCTCTAAGCACTTGCTCCGCGATTGCACTGTCTCGTCTCTGGGCGATGCGAAGAAGCTCCTCCGCAAACACAAGACGTTTACCAGCCGCGAGCCATGTGTAATAAGTGATCGTGGAAGCGCGCACAAAATCCAAATACTGCCTCAGGATGAAGGGTTCTGCGAGCTGCTGGTCGATTTCCGCCTGCCAGAGCGTTGCCCGCCGGCGATCAATCGTTCCATCGCGCAACAAAGGAACTTTGAATCCCAAAACCGCCTCGCCATCTACACCTGTCCGTTCCTTGTTGTAATTCGGCAAAAAACCCGAGCTCAATCGGTAGCCTCCGTAAACACTCCCTCCCCAAAATGAAAGTGGCTTCTCGAGGTTCGCAAAGCCGCTCCTGCCGTCGTAATAACCGGCAAGATTCGACGCACCCCCGGCGTTTAAATTCCAGTCGAACGCACCCATTGCAGACCGCACTCGCCCATTTGCGATGTCCTGTTCAATCAGCGCAGCGAGCTGCGGCGGATACTGGCTGCGTACACTTTCCACCACATGTCCCAAAGTCACCGCCGAGGTATCGGGCGGCGCGGCGGCGCTCACCGAAAACACAGCTATTCCAGCGGCTGCAATCGTCAAAGACCCTCGGACTACACTTATCAACAGGGGAGGCAGGAACTTCATCTTGTTTTACCCTTGGATCACTTGTTTGAAGACGCCGTCTTGTCTTCTTTCTGCGCCTGCCCCGGGGGGAAGCCGTTGATCTGACGCCAGATTTCGTACCAAAGCGGCACCTGCCGAAGCATGATCCAAGCATTTGCCTTCACGCCCTGCCTTAGCCATCTCCCTTTTTCAGGCCACCCTACCTCCACAGGTCCGGAACCCCTGTCGACGGTGTCCGGCTTGGGCGCAACCACAACGCGGAACCTTCCCTTCCCGTCATCCGTCGCGTCCACAAAGATGACTTCACCTCCAAATGTGCCAACCGCCAGATTCGGCCAGCCGATCATCTGCACTGCGGGCCAGCCCTCAAACGCAATCCGCACGTCGCTACCGGGATACACGGTGCCATTATCCTCAGCACGTGGACGAATGAGCGGCGTATCATTTCCGTCCAACCAGATCTCAATAAAACGGCTTTCCGTCTCAGGAATAATCACGCAAACAAGAGATCCCGGCCTGAGATAAGTGCCGTCCGTAGCCGCGACCTGCAGGACAATGCCATCACGCGGCGATTCCATAACCTGCCGCAAATTCTGGTTGATCTGAATGTCTATTCCGGAGAGGTCGCGCTCTGCGGAGGCGACATCAGAGAGCGCCGAGCCTTTCTGCGCGTGGATCGAAGCAATCATTGCATCGAAATCGTTACTCGTACGTTTCAGGACAGACTCTGCGGATTTAAAGTCTGCTTCAGTGGAATCCCTCTGCAAAATCGCAAGCTCATGCTCGCGCTGCGAGCTCAGTCCCTTTGCGAAAAGCGCCTCAACACGCTTGAAGTTCAGTTGGGCGGTTTCGTACGCGGCGGTTGTCGCATTGACCCGCTGCTGAGCCGCATCAATGGCCTGTCCCTTGGCGAGCTCCTGCTGGGTGATCTGAGAAACATGCGCCTCCACTCTGCTCTGGGCAAAATCTTTCCGACTCTCAATAGACTCGCGCTGCGCACGCAAGTTGAGGATCAGGTTTGGATCATTGTCCTCGATCTCAACAATCAGCTGTCCTTTCTTTACACGCTGCCCCTCCATCACGTGCAGATGCTTCACCCGACCGGAGACCTGGGCTTCTACATTCACACGGCGGTCCAAGGGATTGAAGGCGATGACCCGACCGGAACCCACAACAAATTGACGCCATGGAAGAAACAACATCCCGAGAGCAAGGAGAGCGAACGAGACGAGAAGCGCCTGGCTGAAAATCTTGGTGAAGCGAGTAGGGCTTGCAAGTGAGAGCGCAGGCAGTCTCACGTAATAACTAAGTTGGGACGCTTTGCTTTGCATAAAGTAGCCTGAAGAACTAAACGGTCGGGGCACTGACGCGTACGGTCTGCTGCATTTTCTGAGCCACAGCCTCATGGCGGGTTACAAGGATCGTCGTCGCGCGATTGGCATCAGACATCAAACACCCGGTGAGTTCTTCCAACTCACGATCGCCAATTGCGTCCAAGAGCCCGTCGATCAACAACAGCCTCGGCCGCTGCGCAAGCCCCCGCGCCAGCATCAGCCGGATACGCTGAGATGAAGACAACGGGCCGCCACCAATCTTCAACTCGGTGTCCAGACCCGCGGGCAGTGCAAGCACGTCATCCAGAAGTCCCACCTGCCTGAGTGAATCAATCACTTCATCAATGCCGATGTCTGAGCGCCCCAATCTCAGATTCTCGGTGATCGTACCATTGATGATTTCATCAACTCGCACCAGCTTCACATGCGAGCGGAGCGCTTCCAAGTTCCAGCTCCGCAGGTCAAGGCCATCCACTCGAATATTTCCTGATGCAGGCGACCGCAGTCCGAAAAGCGCATCCAAAAGCACGCCAGCGCCCATCCCTGACTCGGCAAGAATGGAAACCCGGGCGCCCGGCGTCGCACTGAATGTAAACTCTCCCGAATGAGAATATGTTCCATCTAATTCTAAACGCACTCTGTGCAGTTCAAGCGGCGCCGCTCCAGACGATGCCGCAGGGTGCTCACCCGAATCACGCTCGAGATCAAGGTCGAGAATATGGCCGAGTTTGTCCATGGCAGCCATCGCATCGTACCACGCTTCGAGCTTCTTCCCGATCTTGGCAAGCGATGCCACGACGGAGGTCATGATCAGCTCGCTTGCGACGAGCTGCCCCATCGTCAACTGCTGACCCACAACGAGCCACCCGCCCAAGCCCAGCAGAACTGCGCTGGCTAGCGCTTCAATGAGCAACAAACCTGAGATCTGGCGCATCAAAATGGCAAAATGCCGCGTCCTGGCATCCAGATAACGGGTCGCTATCTCGTTCGTCCTATCATACGCGAGATCACTCCCTGCTTTACTCTTGAATAGGAAAGGAAACGCAGCGACCTGCTCGAACCAATGAACCAGATCGTATTTTAACACGGACTCCTCGATGCTGGTTTTTACGGCGCCACCGCCAAATAACCACAACACTACCCCGATGGACAAGATCATCACCGCGACAAAAGCCAGGAGCAATGGATGGTAAAGCGCGAGAAGGAGCATTCCAATCAGTCCCCCAAACACTAAATTAACGCCATCCAGGAGCAGCAACGCCGAGTTTTTTTGAGCCGTGGTCACCTCTAAAAACCGATTCACGAGCTCAGGTGCGTGAACCCGGTCTAGCATCTCAGCTTTGACGCGCGGCAGCCGATGCGCCAATTCCGAGGCGACTCTGACAAAAATTCTGCGCTGCAAAACCTCAGCAAGATAATGCTGAAATGCGCTGATGACTGACTGAAGAGCCAAACAAGCGCACAGCGCAATTGAAAGAACAATGATGGCTTGAAGGTAGGGTTTCTGCTGCGCTCCAAACGCCAGGTTACTCATCACAGCATCAACTGCGAGCGGTGCTGCAAGATGAAGCAGGCCGTAAAAAATGGAAAAGATCAGGAGCAGTTTCACCTCCTCTTTCTCAGCCACGATCAAATTCAGGAACCGGCGTGCGGGGCTCATGTGATGGCGATGCCCGTGGGAGTCGACATTACCCGCCGCTCCCTTCTCTTTCTGCCTCACCGGGTCATCATCATGATCGATCACGACACGACCTAGGGGTAGGCTTGCCTGGGCTATTCCAAACTCGACGACCTCCGAGGCGCTGCGTACGCCGATCTTTTTACAGAGGTCTCCCAACGAGCAAGTCGACCGCTCCACGGTATCGCCGACCATTACAACCCTCAATCTGGAGACACCGGCGTTTGTGACCACTATCCAGCGCTGAATCGACGGCGTCCACAGCACCACGGGTGACCTGTCCTTTGCATGCCAGACCGCTTCTTCCAATGGCTGACGTGAACGTGAAATCCTGACTCCAACGCTATGGGAGGCCTCTGTGATC
>JBILKY010000085.1:0-12675 GCA_044376395.1 Chthoniobacteraceae bacterium
GGGCGCCGGCCGCGTCGCGGCGCTTACGCACACCAATGCGGCGGGCACGCAGGATATCGCGCTTCCGGACGAGGTGCGTTCCTACTTTTTTGCAGGCACTTCGCATGGCGCAGCTGCATTTCCCCCGACTGCGCTTGTTCGGGGCGCGCCTATGGCGAATCCGGTAAGCGCCAACGCCTCTTTCATCGCGCTCCGGCTCGCAATGCATCGCTGGGTGGCTGACGGCATCGCGCCGCCGCCCAGCGTGCACCCGAGATTCAGCGACGGCACGCTTACTCCCGCGGCCGACGTGCGTTTCCCCGCAGTGCCGGGCATGGCGGCTCCGAACGCCGTGGGCGCCGGAGGGCGCGTTAAAAATCCGCAGTGGCCCGATGGTGCGGGGGAAGGCGCTGCACTGCCTCTCGCAGTGCCTCAGGTCGATCTTGACGGCAATGATCTTGGAGGCATCCGCATGCCAGACATTGCAGTGCCGCTGGGCACGGCGACGGGTTGGGTTTTCCGGCCCGCTACGATGGGATCACCGAACGATTTCTACCTGCTGCGCGGGGCTTGGATTCCCTTTGCAAAAACCAAGTCGGAGCGCGAAGCAACAAATGATCCGCGACTGTCGCTGGAAGAGCGCTATGCTTCAAAAGAGGAGTATCTCGCCAAAGTAACCGGCGCACTGCAAAAACTCGTCGAGCAGCGCTTCCTCCAGCCCGCCGACCTCGACCCGCAGCTCAAGCAGGCGGGTGTTCGCTGGGACTGGGTGATGCGGCAAGCAACTCCGTGAAACAGGGCTCCGCATGAAACTCATCCTCTTTTTCTGGCTCGTCTGTTTTGCGGTTCAAGCTTCCGCCGCGACCGCGTTCCGGAAGGTGCTCTTCCTCGGCAACAGCATCACCAAGCACGGTCCGAAGGGGGACATCGACTGGACGGGAAACTGGGGCATGGCGGCGAGTGCGGAGTCCAAAGACTACGTTCATCTTGTGACGAAAGCGCTCGCCGAGAAACAAGGCGCCGCACCCGAGGTGCTGGTGAAAAACATCGCCGACTTTGAACGGTCGTATGCGGAGGACGACATCGACGTCCGACTCAAGGAAGCGGCCGATTTCAAAGCGGATCTCGTGATTGTTGCCATCGGCGAAAACGTGCCCGCATTGAAGTCGCCGGAAGACGTCGGAAGGTTTCAGCAGAGCGTGACAAAGCTCCTGAGGACACTCAAATCCGACCGTCAGAACGTTGTTCTCGTTAGGAGTTGTTTTTGGGCAAATACGGTCAAGGACCAGGCCCTCAAAAAAGCGTGCGATGCGGTCCATGGGCTTTATGTCGACATGAGCGAGTTGAGCAAAGCAGAGCCAAACTTCGCGCGCTCCGAACGTCCATTCAAACATGCCGGCGTCGCCAATCACCCTGGTGACCAAGGCATGGCCGCCATTGCTGAAGCCATCCTCAAAGCTCTGCCGAAATGATGAAACTTCTTTTACAAATCCTCTTCTTTGCACTCATCACCGCAGCGCCAGGGGCGAACATTGTCATCATGGTCGTCGAAGATCCGAACAATTACGAAGCCCTCCGCACGATGCGTGACTTCGCCGGGAAGCAGCTCACGCCGCGCGGTCATCACGTGAAAATCATTGAAGGCGACAAGCCGCAACCGCATCACTTTGACGGCCTCGTCGAGGCCTTGAAGGAGGCCGACTTGCTCGTGCTTTTCTCCCGCCGCCGGTTTCCGCCGAAGGAGCAAATGGCCGCGATACGTGCGCATCTTGAGGCGGGAAAGTCGCTGCTGGGCATGCGCACCGCGAACCACGCTTTCATTCCGAAGCCCAAAGAGTCCGTCGACCCGGGATTGGTGCCGTGGCCCGAGTTCACCGACGAAGTCCTCGGGGCGCCTAACGCCGGATACGAGACCAAAGGCCTGCCATACACGGTAACCGCGTCCAGCGGCGTCCAAGGGGCGCTGCTGGACGGCGTGAACACGGCGAACATCATCGGCCATCAATCCCTCTACAAAGTCCTGCCGCTTGCCGCCGATGTCACCCCTCTGCTCATCGGCACCGCCAAGACCGAAACCAGCCCTCCAATGCCCGTCGCGTGGACGCGAAGTTACGGTGCGAGGAGCGCCCGCATCTTTTATACCAGCCTCGGCGCACCGGAGGACATGGAAAGCTCCGATTTGCAGCGTTTGCTGGTGAATGCGGTGAACTGGACGCTCGAAAAGTGACGCGTTGCTTCAAGACGTACGGAGTCACGGACAATCCATGCTGCTTCAACTACGCCCTTGCCCGCCTGAATGCTCCCGCCGCCATCCTTTCGCCACCATGGGCGGTGGGCTCGGCCCGATTGCTCTTGGTCTTGCAGTTATCAGAAAGCGAGCGCGGCCGACTTTTTGGAGAGTTGTTTTTGTGCTGATTCCAAGAGAAGTACCAGTCGATGCTGAAAAAGCCCGACCCAAAAGGCATGTAAGGGGTACGCCTGCGAGAAAAGCCATCGAATTACGGTGCGGAAAAAGAGCCGGAAGCGCGCCAACTCACGCCAACATTTTACCAAAGCCTATCGCAACTCACCTCAACAAGGCATTGAGTGCGTCTCCGCAGGTTCTTTTGCAGGTTTTTGACACGGCGGGAAAATTTGTCGGGTAGAAAACTGTGGCCGTTGACTCTGAACACGTCACTTGCAGTCTCAGGGCCGACCACAAACTGAGCCTCGCCGGTGTCGGCGGTGCTGACAAACCCTTCTGGTCCGTGAAGGGTGATTGAGCAAATCTGCATGATTGCGTCGACCAGATGCCACTTAATGACGCATTCGTAAAATGGATGGACGCGTTTGCAGCGCGCGCTCTAATCATTGGAGGGGTTAAACATTCCGGCGTTTCGTAGAAGATAAGGTGTCTGTCACCAATTCTTCCAAAACCGCTCCCACTCCTTTTCAATGAGTAGAAAGAAAGCCAAGCAGTCGACCATGGTGAAAAATTGGGTGTACGGCTCGGTCATCGCGCTGCTTTGGCTGGGGCACCTTGTCGCGGCAACCTGGTTTGTTACCCACTGCGATGTGATCGAAGGCCGGGTTGTCGAGCGCCATAAACATCTGCTTCCCTCCAAAAGACATGGCTGGGAGTGCATTAAAGTCATCCACACCGACAAGGCTGGGAAACAGGCTGCAACAACGATCAAGTACAACGCTAGCGACGCGCCAAAAACCGATGTGATTCCTCTCTGGCAGGCAAGCTCTGGCCTCATCAGTGTCGGTGCTGCCAGTTTTGCCGAGGCTTTCTGGTTTGAAATCTGGGCGTTTTATCTCTTCCTCTATCTAATGATTTTGGTAGTGGCGGTGAAAGCGACGCCGCGCGTCAAAAAGTGGCTCGAAGAGAGGAGATAAAAGTCAAGTTGCTGCCTCCGGTGCTCATTACTGAAAACATTTTTCGGCGAATGAAATTGGACACGGACAGGTATGATGTGAAGTCACCGGATGGCAGCCCTCAGGCCATGTGCGGATAAACAGTCCGTCCACTTTTACGCGGAGCACATGTTGGCGTTGCAGGCGTTCGTCTGGGCGATGCCTCCCAAGCGGGTGGTGGAGGTGACACCCGACGTGGTAGTCATCCGATGCCGCAGGTTCAGCGAGGCGGAACGCGACCACCGGGAAACAGGCCAGCGGACACGCCAACGGCAATGGGTGAACGGCAATGGGGACAGACACGTTTGCGCGCGGCAACTCGGTTAAGGCTGGCAATCAGGTGGCATGAGAAGCGGTGGATTCCGCGCCGCCAAGAGCCAAGTCAGACACACCCGTCTAAAACGCAGTCGGTTTGCGGGTGCAGGATTGCGTGGGAACGCTGCCGTAGCGGGTGCTGCTTCTATTCCCAGAAGCTTTTTTTCGCAGGAAGTTTTACCGAAAGTTTCGTTCCATCCGCTTCAGTAAAAACTCCCGAAAAACTTCCACCTTACGGTGAACCACAGATGGAGGATCGTGGGAGAACTAAAATAGACGTCTCCAGTCCGCTGCAAATCACCACATTCGCCAAACAATTTCCCCACCCGATCCGCACAGGGATGCCAGCCCTCATCCGTGAAGGGTGCCGGCCTGATGCTCGGTGCAGTTGTCGAGATTGAAGTGAGATGTTATCTGACCGGGTCTCGGCCCGCGCCATCCGCTGAAAACACGGGCTTTCCGCCCAGCCACGTTTTAAGAACGCGCGTGCCTGCGAGTTGATCGATCGGACATTTGAGCACGTCGCGGTCGATCAGCACCATGTCTGCCAGCTTGCCGGGCTCAAGCGAGCCTGCCTCCCTTTCCATCAGAAGGATCCGCGCGTTGTTGATGGTGAACATCTGGATCGCCTCCCTCCGTGAAAGCCCGCCTTCCGGGTGGAGCGGAGTTTCCAGAGAGCGGCATTTTCGGGAGACCGCAATCCACATCCCGAGCCAAGGATTGTAGGGATTGATGGAACGCAGGCTGCCGATTTTTTGCATGTGGTCGCTGCCGCCGCCCACGGGCACGCCCGCATCGAAAAGAGCCCGAAGCGGCTGGAACCGCTTTAGGCGTTCTTCACCGAACTGCTTGAGCAGCGTGGCGCCGTCGAGGTGAAACCAGACGGGCTGCAGGTCGATGACGGCCCCCAAGCGCGACGCTTTTGCGATGCTGTCCGGGCTCATGAAATTACAGTGCGTGATGCAGGGCCGCGTGTCCCGCAGTGGCAGTTCCCGCGAAACCTCCTCATAAACTCCAAGCAACGTTGCGACCGCAGCATCCCCAACACTGTGGGCCGTGAATTGCATGCCCTTGGAGGCCACAGTGCGCACCATGCGCTGCAGCGTTTCAGTGGGGATTTGTTGGACGCCACGGTAGGACGGGTCGCTGATCCCGTACATTTTGCTCACGCCCCATGGCTGCTCCATGAAAGCACTGCCGGTGAGCATGCCGCCGTCGAGCCATACCTTGGTTCCGATGATTTGCAGCATCAAGTCGGGCTCGCGCAGTGGATGGGACGCAATTTCTTCGATGGCCAACTCGGTGGTGCGCCACTGGGCGCCTGTGGAAAACGTGTGCGAGAGCCGAAGCCGGACGCTGAGCGAACGGGCGTCTCTGAGTTTTGAATAGACCGCGATGTTGCCTTTGCTGGCGCCCCGGTCAGCGATGGTCGTGAACCCTACGCTGTTGTAATCCGCGAACAGTTTGCGCACGAGTTCCAGAGTTTCATCCTCGCTTGGGTTTTTGCGCGGAGCGGGCGCTTTGATCTTCGGAGAAAAGGTGCGCACCAGGCCCGTAGGGTTTCCGTTCTCATCCCGCTCCACTCTTCCGGGACTGCCCTCCGGCAGCGCGAAATTCGAGTCGATCCCCGCCAGTTGCAGTGCCAGGGAATTTAACATGGTATCCGGCCCGGTTCTGAAGGCCACGGGGTGGCGTGGTGCAACGCGGTCCAACTCATCCCTTGTGGGATAACGCTGCTCTCGCAAGCGCGTAATAAAAACCTGGCTCACGCCAATGAGCGAGCCCTCGGGCACGACTTGGGTCCTGTCTGCAATATAACTGAGCAGGGACGCGATATCCTCGATGTCTGGAATCGGATGGTCGAACTCGGTAGTGGCAGCGCCCACTGGGTGGCTGTGTGAGTCCATGAGTCCCGGCAGGATCATCGCGCCTTTGAGATCGACTAGTTCTGTGGTTGCGTCTTTCAGCAGGAGAATCTCGTCGTTCTTTCCCACGGCACTCACGCGGTCACCCGTCACCGCGACGGCCTCCATTACCGAGAAGCGTTCGTCGACTGTGACAATTCGTCCGTGGTGCAGAATGAATGTGGGAGCTGCCCCGGTTTGCCTCGCTGAGAGCAAAAGCGCGGCAACGATGTAGGCTGCAGATTTGAAAGTGGAAGCGCCCCACAAGGAGACACGAATTTGAAAAGAGCGAAGGGTGTTTAAATACATTTTTTGGGGGAATAGAGCGTTAGGGAAAGGAGGCGTTCGTAGGAGACAAGTGACACTGGGTGATCTGCGTCGATCATGCGAATGTGGGCGATGGCCGCTTGCAAAACTGCAGACATAAAAACGCCTGTGTTATGTCTTAGCGTCGCTCGTTTTGAGATGTTTTTCAGGCAGGCTCACTGCCCAGCCAGCGACTTTGCCTGACATACTATTGATAGTTTCACGATGCTGTGCAACGGACTTGTATATTTCGCCGAAGACGGGGGCGATGTCTAAAAGTTCGAGTTTGCTGCGGTTCTTGCGGGCGGTTTGAATGAGGTTCGACTGGGCGTGCCGGACCCCAGCACTACCTCTGGGCGAGCTGGGCTTCCAAAAATGGGACGGGTTCGGACGTGTGTGCCCCCGATCTACGCGGCGCCCTTGTCCTGACCTTCAAAGTCAGTCGCGTCGATCTTTGCGCCCGGAATCGAGCAGAGCATGGGAAGCCCGGCGATGCGGCTGAGAACGGAATGCCGGTCCACGCGTCTCCTCTTCGCACGCCGACCAAACATGCGCGGACAATTTGTGATGGACGCGTGCGGAGCTTCGGAATCAAGTACGTCTCGGCTTTCACTGTTTCATAGCGGAAGCTGAGCACGGGCCTCACCCCATCCTTCCATGAGCCGCAGTTGCCATGACTACAATTATTTGATGCAGCGTTGGCGTTGTGTGGCCAGAGCGGCGCGGTTGCGGATGCGCTCTGTTGCGACGGTGGACGGTTTCCCAGTGTATTGCCTCAGGTCGCCCGCCCTCAGCGAGAGGGGTGGCCTGTACCTTTCGGCGGGCATCCACGGAGACGAACCCGCCTCTACAGAGGGGCTGCTTGCTTGGGCGCAGCGCTTTCAATCCAGCATCCGGTATTTTCCCGTGATGATTTTTCCGTGCCTGAATCCCTGGGGCCTTGTCATGAACTCTCGTTTTGACGCGGGGGGGAATGACGTTAACCGCGCGTTTCATGGAGACCACCATCCTACAGCAGCCGCTGTGCGGCAGATAGCGGGTCCCCATCTGTTTGATGCGGCCATGTTGCTGCATGAAGACTACGACGCCCAAGGGCTGTACCTGTACGAGCTCTCCCGAGAACTTTCCATTGGCGGGGCTATCCTCAGAGCTGCTGCTGCGGCGCTGCCGATCGATTCCAGAACCCGGGTGGAAGGACGCAGGTTGAAAGACGGCGTGTTGCGGCCGCGAGTGTTGCCAAGACGGTTTGCAAAGATGGGACACCCCGAAGCTGTCTGGCTTTATTCGCTGGGCTGCCGTCGGAGTATCACCTTCGAAACCCCAAGTGAGGCGGCGCTTGAACTCAGGACTAAAGCGCACGAGCGGGCAGTTGCTCGGATGTTGGAGCTCGTTATAAAATCATCTCGCTGAATGAGTTAAATTTTCATTCCGGCCGCGTGAAGAAACACACTCACCGTACTGACGGGAGAAGACCGGATCGCGAAGCGTGACGGATTGCCAGTCGGGCATCGCCGGTCTGGCAGATGGCCATCACGACGAGGTCAAGCATGCGTGACCAGGCGCAGGGAAATCACCGTGCGAGTCGTCGCTAGTGACTATCTCGTTGGCTGGATACATGAGTGATGATGTCACTGTCATCGTATCACTCCCGATAACTTGCAGGCTTAACAAGCGATTATTGGACTGCTCCGATTCAAACCGGAGCCTTGAGGATAGGCGAGCAAACTGCGTCGCGTTTCGGCAATGCGCCGGCCTTCGCGCATGAACTACTGGCACCGCCGACTCATCTCGGGTTCTGGCTCCTCTTGTGCTGTCGAAGTTCCCCGCGTGGCAGGCAAAATAGAGGGGTTCTAAGGTGCGAATCACCGCGGTCGGGATGTCCATAATCTGCCCGTTTAAAGATTCTAGATTTCTAAAGTAAATTGCTGTTTGTCATTGTTTTCAAAATCACCAAGGATCTCACTGAATAGGAGTTTTTCTCCGGCTGCGATTCAGCCCCCCCAATCATGAGTTCTGCCCCCGATCAGAAGAGCGGTAACTTCAACCATCAGGAAATCGGTGAGCTGACTGTCTCATTCGATAGCTTCAAATCGGGTGATCTCCTGCCTGAAAACACCATCGCGTTTGATGTTAATTCATCGGAAATCCCAGACGGCAACGATTTCCCCGCGTCCGTGACGTACTCAGTTCGAGAAGAGGTGGGCCGCGGTGGCATGGCTAAAATCTTCGCTGCAGAGGATCCTCCTCTGAACCGTTTGGTGGCGGTTAAAGTGAGCATGGCTGACACTCGGGTCTCGGATCCGCTCTTTCTCAGAGAAGCCGAGGTGCTAGCGAATCTCGCGCATCCAAGCATTCCGCCCATTTACAGTCGCGGCACGGATGATCACGGGCGCGCCTTCTACTCGATGAAGCTCATCCGCGGGCAAACGCTCCAGAAAATTCTTAAACAATTGGCCGCGGGCGACCCCGAAACGACATGCACATTTACTTCACAACGATTGCTCGAGGTTTTCCGAAAAGTTTGTGATGCCGTCGCGTTTGCTCATGTGAAGGGCTACCTTCATCGGGATCTTAAGCCGGAAAACATCATGGTCGGTGAATTCGGTGAAGTGCTCGTGATGGATTGGGGTTTAGCTTTGGAGTTCGGTCCGCGAGCAAAGCCCTCGAAAACGGTTGCTGAGCAGGAAGAGGGAACGATTCGTTTACAAGGAACCCCTCAATACATGTCCCCCGAGCAGGTCGATGGCATGGTGGACGAACTGGACGAGCGCTCCGACGTGTACTCGCTCGGCGGCGTTCTATTTGCGATTCTAACTACGAATTCTCCAGTCTCAGGAACATCTTTGCAGGAAGTGCTGGATCGCGTCCGGACCGGGCAAATTGCGCCTATGCCGATGACACGGATAGTAAAGGGGCCATCCGGGAAGTACGAGACTGTGATTCCCGATGCTCTGCGCGCGGTAACTTTGAAGGCGATGGCAACAAATCGCGCCAAGCGTTACCCAAAAGTGAGCGAACTGACCGCTGATATTGAAGCCTATCAGCGAGGATTCGCGACGAAAGCTGAGCAGGCGGGTTTTCTTCGCCAGATCGAGTTGATCATTAAACGCAATCGTCTGGCATCTTCTTTGGTCGCAATTCTGATTGTAGTCGCGGTCGGCTTCACGATTCGCTTGGCTCAGAGTGAGAAGCTTTCACGCCTCCGTGCGATCGAGGCTCAAAAGAACGCTGCAGAGGCTCTCGCTGAGAAAAAGGCGGCGCGCCGCTCGGCAGCAGAGGCTCAGATGGCGGTTGCTGCGAATGCGGAACGGGAGGGTAATTCATCCGAAGCAAAACGTTCCCTCCAAGCCGTCCCAGAGGAGCTCCGTGATCAGGAGTGGAACTACCTGGATGACCGATTGAACGGAGGTGCGTTACATCTTGTATCAAAGACGGACACTCCGTGGTTGGGGGCGGCAGCGATTAGAGACCAGCCGTCCTCGTTGCTCGCGCTCGATAAAAGTGGTCTCATTTGCTCAGTTGATTTGGATACCGGAAAAATTGAGGAACTCCTCAAACTCAATCAAACGGGTCTTGCATCTCTGATCGGCGCTTCGGGAGACGGATCAATCGTTGTGGTTTCACGGACGATACGTAAGCCAAAAACTCCGCTACAAGCTGTTCTCGAAGCGTATACAATAGCTGATAAAACGCTCAGATTTTCGAGCCCCATTCAGCATCCATTCGATTCTGTGGTGTTCAATAAGACTGGGAGTCATTTTTTAAGATTGAGTGGCCTGCGAGGAGGGGGGTTCTTCGTGTGCAGCTCAGTCAATGGCGCCGTGCTCTGGGAAAAGCAGCAGCTCGGATATGTTTCTGCTTCATTTTCTGAAGATGGCGACACCATTCATCTTTACTCCGAGAAACAAGGCTTCCTTCAACTTGACGCAATGACGGGGGAGGAACGCGATCGACCCACGCCGATTTTCTACCCTGTGCCGATCAGGGGGTACGCTCATGTGTTGAATCGCTCGCCTTCGGGCGATTGCACCTTCCTGCCTTCCAAAGCAGGCTTTGATCTTGTGGACACGGTTACGGGAAAACCCAAGTTCAGCATTCAGCAGCCTCCAGGAAAAATTGTGCTCAAACGCGTGGAAGCTGATTGGGCGAATCAACTTCTTTTCTCTCTGTATCGAAAGGGGGATCGCGACGGAATGCTTGAAGTCCATAGCGCCCTGAACGGGAAGAAACTAATTTCACAAGGGTTTTCAACCCCGAACACTATTAGAGATTTGAGAGTCCTACGGCATCCCCAATCGAGGCATATCATTGTCGTAACCGACAAATACCTAAAGGTTTGGAACATCCAGCCAGTTGGCTATGGCCAGCGTCTAGAGCTTGCCCCTAAACCGCCCATCGGAGTCATCCACAGCTTTTGCTTTGTTGGAGGCGCAGATAAAGTGCTCGCTTGCCTCTCCAAGAATCAGAGTGGCGGCGTGTCACTTTTAGATCTGAAAAAGCAAGACACTCAGGAAACAAAACAACAGTCCTTCGGTGCGATGAACGGCAGTCACTACGCGACGCTTGTTTCAAGCGCAGACGGCAATACCGTGGCATTTTCTCGGACGACAAAAGGTGGCGCTCGGGAACTGCAAATCTGCAGGTTGGAGAATGACGCATTCTCACCGGTGACAAAAAAAGTGATGGGAGTTTATGAAAATCGCTTCCAGATGAGCCCTGCCGGCAAGATCCTCTGGCAGGGAATGTCGTTCCTTGAAACCGAAACGCTTTCTACCCTCGTGGCCGTTGACCGTGCGGGAATGAATGCCGTTGAGGAACCAACAAGCACCCGATGGGTTGGAGAGGATCGCGTGGTTGAAATCGCAGTGCCGCATGTAGCAGAATCAGAGGATGATGAGGAGACTCTCAGTCGAGTTCTTCTTCTTTGGTCGACGGCGGGAGGGAAACCGATTGCAACCACAGGTGCTCCCAACGCGGTTGCCGTCGCAGCATCTCCAGATGCATCGCTTATTGTGGAAGCTGGAAGTGACCTCCGAGTGCGTATTCGCGATGCTAAAACACTCAAAATTGTGCGAGAACTTCGAGTCCATGACGCCCCGCTTACGGCTGTCGCATGGCATCCCCATTTGCCATTTATCGCGACGGCCTCAGAGGACCACAGCGTGAAAATATGGGATTTGCGAACCGACAAAATGGTCGAGAAGCTCAGCCTGTTTTTGGATCTTCCAAACGGTTTGTATTGGAGTCCTGATGGAAAGAGCTTAGCCGTGCAACACTCCGACGCGGCTACGTTTGTGGATATCTTCCGCCCCGAGTCATGTCGTTAAAGCGCCGTGTTCACAGTGTGGGTTCAGGATCGAATGGGTCAGCCTCTCGCTTGTCTGCTCTTTCGATCTGATAGCTCCTGGTGTTCGAACTGAAAGCACTCGGGCTGTTTTTCCGAGTCGCTTGCCTTGAGAGATGCTCTGGGAAGGCTTGCGCTCTATGCCGCGACGCAAAGGATCGTGCGGGCAACACTGATCATTTGCCGCCCAAGCAGATCACCGAGCCATCATTTAGGCAAATGAAGTAACTCTGGTGTGCAATAGCGATGCCGTCCCAGACGGGGGCGGCATCAAAGCGGATTTCTTGGAGTTGCCGGCCGTCGTTTGCGTCAATCAACCAGCCGATCCCGCCTTTTTTGCCTGCGTAAGAGGCATTGGTGTCCTCGAGGGTGTAGCCTGGGAGCATTGGCACTCCGGCCACCAACAAAGTGTTTGCCGAGGCGGCAACTGCATGGCCCGCGAAAGGCGTGGGCGTGTTCCAACGTCTCTCCCAGCGTCCGAAACCGGGGATGGCGTCGCGGTCCTCTTTACCGGCCGTGTCTTTGAGTTTGCCAGAGTGAATCGAGTAAATCTCGGAGGGCTTCATGCCCTTGCCGCGACCCTCCAGATTGCGGCCCGGCGCATAGCCGCGGACGTCGTAGAAGGTGTTGCCATCAAAGGCGACGATGTCGCCCGCCGGGCCGGCACCGAAAGACCCCATCGATCCGCCGTAGCGAAGATCGCGATCCACCGTCCAGTAGGTGCGGTGTTGTGGCGAGTCGTTGAGAAACCCTGCTGACGCCATGATGTGCATGGTCTGCACGTCATTCGGTTTGATGGGCTGAAGATTAGGTTTGAAAGCCTGCTGACGCACAAACAGCTGGTTGTTGGCGGATGAAAAGATGTCAGCCTTGCAGCCTTCGAGTTGGAAGGTGCCGCTGGCAGGGACCGGGAAATTTCTTTTATCATCTTGATACGGGCCGCTCAGCATCCTCCCATGTTTCATCGCGCCTGTGAGCGGATCGAGACCGAACACGCCAATGCCGCCATCCAGAAATGTGCTGCGGCCGGCGGCGAAGTAGGCGGTGTCCGCAAAGACAAGGATACTGCCATTCACGGGCCACGCGGATTCGAGCCTGCCGGAATCGCAAATTAAGCGCCGCTCGGGCATGCCGCTGAATTTCCACACCAACGCACCATCGCTGGCACGCAGGCAGTAAACCCACCCGCCGCGCGACCCGAGCAGAATGAGGCCCTTGTGATATGTCGGGGGACTGTCGATGCCCCCCTCCGAAATGAAGGACCATCGTTTTTTCCCCGTGGTCCGCTCCAGCGCGTAAAGCGTGTTGCCGGAGCGATCCGCGACATAGACACTGTCGCCGCTTACGACCGGTGCCGTGGGGCGCGCACCGATGTTTGCCGTCCATTGGATGGCGACTGCGGTAGGGGTGCTTGACGTTGTAATGCCA
>JBILKY010000324.1:0-4135 GCA_044376395.1 Chthoniobacteraceae bacterium
GACCACGGTACCCGTGCAGGTTCCAACCAAACACGGCTCCAACCACACGGGTTACTTCTGGCAGTACAGCCGGCCCAATGGCCCGGTGGTGTATGAGTTTAGGATGGGCAGGGAACGAGCGGGTCCGGAGAAGTTCTTGCGAGGGTACAGCGGAATCCTGCAAAGCGACGGGTATGCGGCTTATCAACATCTGGAGACCGGCGGGAGCATCCAGCATGCGTGCTGCTTGGCGCATGTGCGCCGGAAGTTCTATGAAACGCTGCAGGTGGATCCTGGCAATGCGCACGCGGGGTTGGTCTTGCTCAAGATTGGGGAGTTGTACGATGTGGAAGCGCAGGCGAGAAAGGCAGGTCTGAGCGCGCAGGAGCGAGGGCAGCTGCGTGCGCGCAGCAGCGTGAGGATGCTTGCAGAGTTGAAGACGCTTGTGTTGGCGGCCTCCGTGGAAGCGTTGCCACGCGGCTTGCTTGGGAGAGCGTGCCAGTACGCGTTGAAGTTGTGGGAGCGACTCGAGTTGATCATGAGCGACGGGCGCATCGAGGCGGATAACAACTGGGTGGAAAATGGCATGAGGCCGATCGCGCTTGGGCGTAAAAACTGGCTGCACATCGGAAGCGAGGAGGCTGGGACGCATGTGGCTGCGGTGGCGTCTGTGGTGGAGACATGCAAACGCAATGCGATTTGCCTCAAAGAGTATCTCCGATCTGTGCTGCCCGGTCTCAGCAGAGTGCTCACTAGAGATGTTGCAGAATTGACGCCTTTGGCGTGGAAGGTCCGCCGACTTCAAGCATAGTGGCCCGAGGCGTTCGCCGTCGGGATCGGAGAGTAGCCAGGCTTCCATGCATGCACTCTCGCCCCAATCCCTGCGCCAAGATAGATGGGGTGGCGCGGACGGTTACCTTCAATGTCCTCCCATCCTGCGGCAAGGTCTTCTTCCGAGAGCTTGCCCAGCGTGGCGACCACGCGTTGGCGAGGGCCGAGCTCGGTGCGTACCGTCTCGCACAAGGTCCAGTATTGATAGACCTCGCCGTTGGACTTTTTGCGGTTCTTGCGCAGAAACATGCCGCCATGTTCCGCGCTGTTGATTTTCCCAACAAGGGGGTCTTCTCCACTACAAGCACTCGCGCCAATTTTTACTCTTTAGCATGTCCGAGTTTTACCGGCGTCTCTCTGTAAATTTTTTCAACCTATAGACCAATCTGAGGAACTCGGGCTAAAAAACTCTCGCAAAGGGGTAGGTCGGCACTACAAGCACTTTTGAGAGAACCAACGCTGGAAATTAGCAGCTTTCAATTGCCGAAGGCTCAAAAATAGCCGCTTTTTCACTCGAGTCCGCGAAGTAGGGCTAGCGCGCCAACTGATACGCGGTAGCCCTTCCGAAGATCACACGCTCGAAATTATCGTCTAAATTAAGGGTTGTTTCTGCGCCCCCGAGGAAGAGAAAACCGCCGGGCCGCAGGAGTTTTCGGACCTTGCCAAGGATTTTCTTTTTCACGTCCGCGTCGAAATAGATGAGGACGTTGCGCAGAAAAACAATGTCCATCTGCGGCATGAAAGGCCAATCCGCGACAAGATTGAGCTCCTTGAACATGATTTTTTTTCGCAACTGCTCTGAAAAAATCCATCGTTCACCATCGCGCGTGAAATACTTGGCGAGCAGCGGCGCAGGCAATCCCCGATTCACTTCAAGCTGGCTGTACCTCCCTGATCGGGACTGCTCTAGAACCTCCAGCGAGAGGTCTGTGGCGATGAAGTTGAAATTCCAGTTGAAGACCTCGGGAAAATGCTCTGCGAGGGTCATCAGCACGCTGCAACACTCCTGGCCGGTGGATGCAGCGCCACACCAAAAGTTCAACGCCCGCTCCGCCTTCCGCTTTTCGATCAACTGCGGAAGAATGTGAGTTTTCAACGCATCGAATGGATGAATATCGCGGAAAAAAGACGTTTCGTTGGTGGTCATCGCGTCGATGACACGGCGATGCAGCTCGTCGCGTGGATTGGCTCGCAACTTTTCCACCAGCTCATCGATTCCTTTGAAATTCTCCTTCCTCGCTAGCACGAGCAAACGCGACTCGACCAAATATTCCTTTCCCGGCTCTAGCACGATGGCAGCTTGGGCGCGGACAAAGTTTCGGACGTAATCAAAATCAACAGGTCTCATTAACAAGGAGTCTTTAATCGGGCGTGGTTGGGGCAGGCGTGGTTGGGTTCAGGGCCGCAGGCCCCTGCTTTGGAGGGTTCGAGTTCGGAAGGCTTGCCCCTTGTGCAGCGCGCGGAGTATCTGCAGGGATTTTCGGAGAATTGCTGACCCGACTCACAACCTCCGCAGCAAGCTCCTTGAGTGGAAGAATCTTCTCGGCGAGGCCTGCGTTGGCCACGGCGCCGGGCATTCCCCAAACAACGCTGCTTGCCTCATCTTGGACGAGAATCTGTCCGCCAGCCGCGCGAATATGTTCAGCGCCACGCATGCCGTCCTGTCCCATACCGGTGAGCACCACCGCGATGGTTTTGGAACCATAAGCCTTCGCAACGCTACGAAACAAAACGTCCACAGCCGGGCGGCACGAATTTTCGGGCGGATCCTCGGTCAAACGCAAACGATAAGTCGCGCCCGTTTTTTCCACCTCCATGTGCATGCCGCCCGGTGCGATCCAGAGTTCCCCCGGCTTCAACACCGCACCCTCGAACCCCTCCTTGCACACAATGCCCGAAACCACCGCGAGTCTTTCGGCAAGCAGCCGGGTGAAGAGTGGCGGCATGTGCTGGACGATGACAATCGGGACCGGAAACCTGCGCCCCAGGGCGGGCACGAACTCCGCCAGAGCATTCGGGCCGCCCGTGGATACGCCGACCGCAAGAATATCCACCCCGGATGCGGCGGAACCCGGTGCGCGCGGCACACGCGAGACCGGCGCAAGAGCTTGCATCACCTGCTTGATCGGAGGTGCGCGGTGGCACAAGGCCTTGATTTTCGGAATCAGGTCATCTCGGATTTTATCCATCCCGGCCAAAACTCCGCCCACGTTCGCGGGCTTTGCCACGTAATCACTCGCACCGAGGGCCAGCGCGTCCATCGTGGCGGTCGAACCACGCTCCGTGAGCGTGCTGAACATGATCACCGGCAGTTTCGGATGAGTCTTGCGGAGCGCCTTGAGGGTGGCCAAGCCGTCCATGACGGGCATCTCGATGTCGAGCGTGATGATATCCGGCTTGAGTTGCTCGATCTTCGCAAGCGCGATTTCTCCGTTGCCCGCCATCCCTGCCACTTCGATTTCCGGATCGTTCGCCAGTGTATCAGTCAACAGACGGCGGATGACTGCAGAATCATCAACCAAAAGCACTCGGATCTTGTTCATTGCGGGGATGGAAAATGCGGCACCACGAAAAGCTCTCGGGTACCAATAAGCAAGGTGATTATGAGATTCCCATGAGCTGAAGCTTCTTTAGCAACAGTTCCTCAGTAAAAGGTTTCATCAGATACTCGTTGGCGCCGGCCTCGAGAGCCATCCGTACATGCTCCAGCGATGTTTCAGTGGTCACCATCATGATCTTCACCTCGCTCAGCAATACGTTTGCCCGCACCGCGCGGATCATTTCGTAGCCGTTCATATTCGGCATGTTCCAGTCTACAAGCATCAGGTCGAAGCTCTCGCCCCTGTACAGTCTGTCGATGGCCTTCTGTCCGTCCTCCGATTCGGCGACCTCGAAGCCGAGCTCCATCAAAGTCTTTCCAAGGATCATTCGAACGACCCTGGAATCATCAACGACTAACGCACGCATCGGATGGACGGCTTTCAACCCTCAAACTTCCTCTGAACCATCCACACAACACCCCAAAGTATCACTTCCCCTCCCGCTGCACGCAGCGAGAGGAACATGAACTAAAAAGCCATCACGACTACTTGACCGAATTGACTGTGCTCTGCAGAGAAGCGGCCATGCGCGCCAGCTCGAGTGCTGCCTTTTCCGTGTCGCTTGCACCTATCGTGGTGTTGCGGGCCGCCTCGGCGACTCCGACGATGTTCTGCGCAATCTCGCTGCTGCCCTGTGCGGCCTCAGTCACGTTGCGGTTAATCTCGTTGGTCGTTGCAGTCTGCTCTTCGACGGCGCTCGCGATGGTGGTTTGGTAGTCGTTGAT
>JBILKY010000325.1:0-4133 GCA_044376395.1 Chthoniobacteraceae bacterium
AGCGATGGGATCCAGCACGACCCCGTTTCCAATCACGCACTTGGTGCCGGGGCGCAAAATGCCCGAGGGGATAAGGTGCAGGACGTACTTGGTGCCTCCCACAATGACGGTGTGGCCGGCGTTGTTTCCGCCTTGGCTGCGTACGACGATTTCCGCGGTCTCTGTAAGGAAATCGATTATTTTGCCTTTGCCTTCATCGCCCCATTGGGCGCCTACGAGGATGGTGTTGGCCATGGTCGAAAGATTAAGTTTGGATGATTGAAAAATGTTTTGGGTCGCTATTGCCGCCGGCAGTTTGGGACGGCGCGGACTGGGAACGCTAGGGGGAGGCTGCGAAAGTGCAAAGAAAAACACGGCCCCGTCGCGGTGACGAGGGGAACTTCGAATTTTTGCCTCCAATCCCAAATAAGGGGCGCACTCGGATGGAGTAGCCTTGACCATGTACGCCGACCGCCTAGGGTGTCTGAGCTCAAAGCAGGCCGTACTCCGCACCCGTTCATGTTTCAGAAGATCCTCGTAATCGACGATACCCCGGCAATGGCTTCGCTGGCTGAAACCGTGCTGTCCCGACAGTACCCCGGCGCTTCTGTCGATGTGCTCTTCGCCCAGAAAGGACTAGATGCGTTTGCGAGGATGCAGGTGGTGCAGCCCGATTTGATTTTGCTTTCCGACTCGCTCCCTGACTTGCGCGCGGAGGCGGTTTGCATGCGGCTTGTGAGCGACCCATCGACCGCCGGGATCCCGGTGTATCTCGTGAACCAAACCGGGGAGGCGGATGCGATCGAGGATTTGTACCAAAATGTGAGCCGGGTGCTCCCGCGTCCTGTTCTCTACGACACCATGGCTGAGATCATGGGCAAGGTGGTAGCGCTGCCACGTCCGTTGTCGTATCCGTCGCGAAACGTCCTGTTCTATGATCAGGCGCGCGCGGTGTTCAGCGGGCACACGGGATTCTTTCAAACTCAGGCTGCGCTGCAGATGGCCTCTGGTGACAAGCTCACTGGTGTGCTGCGGTTTTTTGTGAATCGCTCGCCAATTGAGTTGTACGTGAACCGGGGGCGTTTCGTGTTTGCTTCAACTCGCAACTGCGCTTTGTACTGCCGGGAGTCTCCCGCGGTGTTGGAACAGGCGACGCTTGGGCAGTTGATCGAGGCCCGCGAGGCGCAGGAAGTCTCGGGTTGCCCCCTTTTCCTGTACCTTGGGATGCGGGGGCTCATGCCCCAGGAGGATGTGGTTCCCGTCGTGCGTGAACATGGGCACCGTTTATTCTCCTCGCTGTGGACCGCGGGCCGTGTGCCCTTCGAGTTCGAACGCATGGATGTCCTGCCCGAGTTTGCGGAGAAATTTCCTGCTTCGGGCGAGGATGCTGACAATTGGGTGCTTGTCAGCTTGCGGCATCTGCAGATGAACCAGCTTCCGGTCGGAATGCGAATCGATCCGAACGGCTCTCCAGTTTACACACGCAAAGGAGCTTCTTTGATCGAACGGCTGCGCCTTTCGGAAAGCGAGTCTCGGTTTGCGGCTCGGGTGAATGGTGCCGAGTCTCTGCTCTCGATCGCGAAGCGCACGGGAATCGATCTGGAAGAGGCGCGTGCGATGGTTTTTCGGTTCACCACCCTTGGGGTGATGGACTACTGGGCGGGACAGGCACTGCCTGGAAGTTCCCTCGCAATTTCCGCGCAAAGGCTTCCCCTGCGCACTGAATCGCGCTGAGAAGGTTTTTATCTCATGCCTTGTCTGATGTTGCGGTGAACGCCATTGATCCACCCTATTTTAACCTCCAATGACCATGGCCAAGCCTGCTTCTAAAACTTCGGAGCCCACATTTGAGAGCGCCCTCGAGCGTCTCGAACAGATCGTTGGGGAAATGGAAGGGGACAAACTCGTGCTTGAAGACTTGCTGGCGCGCTACGAGGAGGGAACCCGCTTGGTGAAGGTTTGCCAGCAGCGCTTGGATTCAGCGGAGCGCCGAATCGAGCTGATTGCCCGGGGGACCGCAGGCGAAGCGGAGTTGAGCGAGTTTGATCCATCGTCGTCCGCCGCTGCAGCTGCCCCTGCAAAAACACTGCCTTCGGCGGCGCCGCGCAGGTCAGCCCCCTCAACATCGCCCGAGGATGTGAGTCTCTTCTGAGATGGCGTGCGCGCCGGATTTGCTTGGCGCGGCGCGGAAAATCTAGGTTTTCCGCCGGATTCGTCTTACAACATCCCTTTTCATGGCAAAAACCCTACTCGAAACAATCCATTCCCCGGCCGATGTGAAGAAGCTGGCGGAGCGTGATCTGCCCCGGTTGGCGCAGGAGGTTCGGAACGAATTGGTGCGGGTGCTGTCTGCTGACAACCCGAAGTCGGTCGGGGGACATCTCGGGCCGAACCTCGGAGTCGTCGAGCTCACGATTGCGATGCACCGGGTGTTCTCCACGCCCAACGACAAGTTCGTCTTCGACGTATCGCATCAGGGGTACGTCCACAAACTGCTTACAGGCCGGCGTGAGAGGTTTGACACCATCCGCCAGTACGAGGGATTGAACGGGTTTCTGCTTCGGAGCGAAAGTGAGCACGACTGCTACGGGGCGGGGCATGCGGGCACTGCGTTGTCAGCTGCTCTTGGGATGGCTGTGGGCCGTGATCTTCGCGGCGGCGATGAGCATGTGGTCTGTGTCGCGGGCGATGCAGCGCTCACCTGCGGGGTTAGCTACGAGGCGCTCAACAATGCCGCCGATCAGACGAAGCGTTTCATTGTCGTGTTGAATGACAATGAGTGGTCCATCGCGAAAAACGTAGGGGCCATCGCAACCTATCTCAATCGGATCGCTACGCATCCAACCTATTCGCATTTGCACGAAAAGGCCTCGCAGTTTGTGAAGATGATCGGCGGACAGTTCGCGTTGGATCTCGCGCACAAAATGGAAGCTGGCGTTAAAAACCTGCTGCTGCCGAGCGTGATTTTCGAGGAACTGGGCTTGCGGTATTACGGGCCGATCGACGGGCACGACATTCCGTTGTTGATTAAAACTTTTCAGTTTCTCAAAACGCAGAACGAGCCGGTCATCCTTCATATCCTCACGCAGAAGGGCAGGGGTTACGCTCCGGCGATTGAGAAGCCCGACAAATTTCACGGACTTGGAAAATTCGAGCCGAAGACCGGCGCGACTAACCCCACCCCAACTCCCACCTTCTCGGAGATTTTCGGACGAACGCTCTCGAAATTCGCGGAGCAAAACAACCGGCTTGTCGCGATTACCGCGGCCATGCCCACGGGAACGGGGCTCGTGAGTTTTGCGGAAGCGCATCCCACCCGGTACTTTGACGTCGGCATCGCAGAGGAGCACGCCGCGCTGTTTGCGTGTGGACTCGCTGTGCAGGGGTTTAAGCCGTTTCTGGCGATCTACTCCACTTTCATGCAGCGTGCCTACGACATGATCGTGCACGACATGGCGCTGCAGAACTTGAACGTGGCGCTTTGCATGGACCGTGGGGGGCTTTCTGGCGATGACGGCCCCACGCATCACGGGCTTTTTGACATCGGCTATCTGCGCCACATTCCCAATCTTGTTTTCTGCACCCCGAAGGATGAGGCGGAGTTTGTTGACATGCTTTGGACCATGAATCACTACGCCGGCGGACCCATCGCAATCCGGTATCCGCGCGGTGTCGGGACTGGCGCGAAACCCGCAGAACAACCCAGACTGCTTGAGATTGGGAAATCAGAAGTCATCCGACATGGCGGGTCGCAGCCTCCGCGTGTAGCGCTGTTCGGATTGGGCGCAATGTGCTCCATGGCCGAGGCAGCGGCGGCGATCTTGGAATCTCGCGGAATCTCCGCTGCAGTGATCAACCCAAGGTGGATTAAGCCTCTTGATACTGGCACTCTGGAGTTTTACGCGCGCGCTGCGGAAGTGGTGTGCACTTTTGAGGATCATGTGCTCCAAAATGGTTACGGCTGCGCGGTGATGGAGCATCTTTCGGAAGAAGGCATTACGACCCCGGTGGTGCGAATTGGATGGCCTGATCAATTCGTCGAGCATGGATCGGTTGACGTGTTGAGAGCCAAACATGGCCTGACAGCAGAGGCGGCGGTGGAGCGCATTCTGGCTTTGTTGCCGGATAAGACTCTTGAGGTTCCTGTGGTGCGA
>JBILKY010000326.1:0-4116 GCA_044376395.1 Chthoniobacteraceae bacterium
TTCCCGCTGGCTTCTCAAAAGCCGCTGAGAAACCAAACGTGCTGATGATCGTCGCCGACGACCTTGGATGGTCGGATGTCGGCTGGCATCGCGGGTTTGCCAAAACTCCGCGCATGGATGAACTCGTGAAGGCCGGCGTCGAACTCGAGAGGCACTACGTACAGCCTGTATGCACACCCACGAGGACAGCACTCTTGAGCGGACGTTATCCCGGCCGCTTTGGCCCGCACCCGCTGGTACCATCCAACCTTCGCGCGATGCCGCTCGGTACTTGCACGATCGCTTCTGCCCTTAAGTCCATCGGCTACTTTACTGCCATGACTGGGAAGTGGCATCTGGGCGCATTGCCCGAATGGGGCCCGAACCATTACGGTTTCATGAAGAGCTACGGAAGCATGACTGGCGCGGCAGACCCGTGGACGCACAAATACCGACAAGGCCCGCTCGAGGACACATGGCACCGGGACGGCAAGCGCATCGATGAAGAGGGCAACGCGACCGAACTGGTCGCAGCAGAAGCCGTGCGCTTCATCGAAGAAAAGCGCGAGCCATGGTTTGTTTACGTGCCCTTCCACGCGGTGCACACCCCGGTCGATGCCCCGGAGGACTACAAAAAGCCCTACACCGGGGTGGTCTTCGACACGGACCCCGATCGGCAGGATTCGCGCTTACGGGTTGCGTCGATGGTGAGCCAGTTGGACGCAAAGGTCGGCCAGCTCGTGGATACGCTGGAGCGCACCGGACAGCGGGAAAAAACGCTGATTATTTTTACCAGCGACAACGGCGGCATCGAATCGCTCAAGAACGCGTACTTGGGCGCGGTCGGTCATTCTCCGCTGAACAGTGAAAACGACCCGTTACGCGGACAGAAAGCGACCCTTTACGAAGGCGGCACACGAGTGTGCGCTTTCGCCAACTGGCCAGCGAAGCTGAAACCGCGCAAGCACACAGCCCCGATGCACGCGGTAGATTGGTTTCCAACCATCGCAGCGCTTGCGGGATTCGAGTCACCCGAGGACTTGCATTGGGACGGGTTAAATCAATGGCCGGCGCTGAGCGGGGCCGTCCCCGGAGACGCGGAACGCGCAGTTTACATCGCAATGAAAGGCGGACAGAGCCTTCACCAAGGCGAGTGGAAACTCATCCGCACCGCAAAATCTACTGAGCTCTTCCACATCTCGGTGGATCCATACGAGCAGAAGGAATGCGCCAAGGATCATCCCACGGTGGCCGCACGCATGCTTCAAACCCTCGAACTCCAACTGGCGATGGACAATCCTAACCTGCCCGAGGATCTCCGGGGGCATCATCCGTAAGCTTAACAGACCTTGCCGGAACGAGAGCCGCGTCCCGCAACAGTGAGCCAATCCGCAACCAAGCAACTCAGCACTACAAAAAACTTCCGCTTGATCTGCGCAAGCCCAAACTCACAAGCCATGCGCGCTCAACCCTGCTGCAGTGGCTGCACAATCAGGCTGCCATTCCTTTGTGAAAACTTCCGAAGAAACTCGGTTTTTCGTTTTACAATGCTCCTGTAAACCTTGTGCATCAGGCTTCGTCCTGTCGGAAGACAAGGCCGAAACTTCAAGTCCAACGGAATGCCCTCATGGCGACAGAGACGTGCTCCGTCAGGTAGCCAATACCCTCCTTTCACGGCCTCGGTGTAGGGAAAGACTCCTTCCTGCCCTTTACGGAGGCCATAAAATCCGCCTCCCACTTGCTTGGCATGACGGTTGATACCCGACTCTGCCTGCCACGGATTCCATTGAGGATTGATGATATCGTGTAAATGCTTTCGATCCCAAAGAGCAGCCTGCAGGGTGGCCATCCATTCGCAACTTTTCGCAAAATGAGCGACTTCCGCTGGGGAATCGTTCTGTTCATCGTCACTGCCGTGCGCTCTGGGCTTAAGTTGAAGCATCGCCCCACGTTTTCTGCCGAGCAAACTGCAAAGCTCACCGATTGCCTCGTTATGAACTGGAGCGCGAAACAGGTAGTCATCCTGAAGATACACAATGTGATCCACTTCGATCTGGCTCAAACTCTCGCGCAAATTTCCAGCCCACCCCTTGCCAATCGGGGACGACAGCGTCACAACCCTTGAATCCTGATAAGTCTTGCAGTTCGCACTCAGATAAACTGGCAACGGGCAATCTGGCCAATACTTGAACAACAAGTAAAAAAAGGCAGGCCATAGGTCTGTATAATAATCGCACGAGGAAACTAGGATTTTCATCTGTTGAACTTTGCCGCCTCCACTTTTGTCATCACTCGAGCGCTAAAAGACAGTAAATTGCGCCGACAACCCTTCTTTCAGTGCTCAACATGTTGTCAAAGCGACCATTGTTGAAACAGTCCCAAACCAAAAGCCGCGCCCCCATCACAGTCGCCTCGTCTGATGGGTGAATGAATTGACCAGAACGAGTGGCCAGAATGTGCCTGCCAGCGAGGGCGCTTTGCTGAATGTCTCAGTATTAATGCTCTAACGTTAAGAAACACTTTCCGAAGTACCGATTTGTCAACGCACCCCTCTTTAAATAGCAACCGTTTTCCCTCTCGTCGCATGCCGCGCCGGATTGATAAGCTTGAGGCGCATGCTGAAATTCCACCTCCCCCTGTTAGCTCTTCTGCTTTTAAGCAGCCCCGGCCAAGCTCAGTCATCGGGCGCTCCTCTTAGCCCACCAGAACTGTGGAAAAGCTACAACCCTGACCAAGGGCCCTTCCACGAGGAGATCGTGCGTGAGGAAACTGCCAACGGCATCTACTCGCGAGACTCGTATATCAGCGCCTACGTGGCCGGAGAAGAGGTCAGGGTTTACTGCTGCTACCGCGTGAAGGCCGGCGCAAGCAATGCCCCCGGACTTCTGGACGTGCACGGTTGGATGGGCATGCCGACGGTCAGCACAGAGTATGTCAACGACGGTTGGGCGGTCATGGCGCATGACTATTGCGGCAAAAAAGACAACCGCACCCACTACAGTAAATACCCGGAAAAACTGGCGCACGGACGGATGGAGGCCAATACAATCCACGCGAAATTACCGGATGGAAAGGAAATCACGGACCCGAACCAAACCTCACACTACCTTTGGTACGCCATTGAGAGACGCGTCCTTAGCTATCTTCTGGCCCAGAAGGAGGTCGACAAGAACCGGATTGGAGCCAAGGGATACTCGTACGGCGGCACGCTCATGTGGAATCTTGGGATGGATTCAAGAGTCAAGGCGGTGGTTTCGTATTTCGGAATCGGCTGGATAGCGTACTATCGGGATCGCGGCGTTTGGATGTACGACCCGAACACCCGTCAACCGCCCATGTCCGATGGGGAAAAGCTGTTCATCCACACAGTGGAGGCGCAGTCGCACGCACCGTACATCAGCGCCCCCACCCTGTGGCTGACAGGTTCCAACGACCATCACAGCGGCCATGAACGCGGCGGCGAAACCTTCAAGCTTTTCAAACCTTCAGTGCCTTGGTCCTTTGCGATCCAAGCCCGGGGTCATCATAACACTGAGAAACTCGGAGACGACGCAAAGCTGTGGCTTGAAAAATACGTTCTCGGGAAAAACACGCCATGGCCCGCACGACCGCAGGCCGAACTGACACTGGACAAGACCGGCGTGCCGCAAGTCCAGGTCACGCCGGACTCACCAAATTCGCTCAAAGAACTTCAGGTGTTCTACGCTCAAAAGGAGCCGAACAACGTCAACCGCAGCTGGCGCGAGGCTTCGACTGTGCGCACTGGCAACACGTGGACAGCAACCCTTCCAGTGCTCAATACCGATGATTACGTCTTTGCTTTTTCAAATGCGCACTATGAAAACAACATTGTGGTGTCCTCCGACTTCAAGGCTGCGATTCCCTCGAAACTCGGCAATGCAGTCGCAACAGACAAGTTGACCGATGTGATTCCTTGGGCAAACAACGCATGGACAGACACCGTGCCTGCAAAAACGCCAGGAGGCATCGAAGGGTTCCGCACTACGAACAAAAAAACAGGCACCCGAAATCAGCAGATGAACGATCCTGCGTGGAGAGCGAAGCCCAATTCTGCGCTCTCCATACGCTTTCACTCCAAGGAAGCCCAAAAGTTCTACGTGTCGGCCAACAACCAGT
>JBILKY010000006.1:0-35236 GCA_044376395.1 Chthoniobacteraceae bacterium
CACCGCCAATGTTTCTGAGCTCGCCGCTGGAATCCTCAATCGGTTGCGCGATTGCGATAAGCCGATCCGTCTCCAAGGCACACTCGAGCATCGATCGGTAGCGCTGCTCAAAAATGAAAAGCGGAAGTAGTGTGCTGGGAAATAATGTCGCGCCATCTAGCACCATGACTGGCACTTGATCCGCAATCGGAATGTCGTTTGCGTCTAAAAACATGCTCATAGATGCCACATGGGAGTCTTCGCGTTTGACGCGGATAACTGAAGGTTAGCCATGCCTTTCATGCCAAAGACTGAAGTGTCTAGATATCCCGCCATGAGGTGAAGCTTTTTGCATCCACGAGAATTCTGGGAATCAAGGGGCGATATCCGCGATGAGACCAATGCGCATTCCGACTCCGCGAGCGATGAAAACTGGTCAGTGATTGGTCGTTTATTCATGACGATTCATTGAACCGCCCTCATTCGCTCGTCTTTGCAGTGAGCTTGCGCTTGACCTGACACTTGGCGCACACACCAAAGATCTCCAACGTGTGAGTAACGTTGGAGTATCCCATTTGGCGAACCATCCGCTCCAGTCCATCCGCAAAGCAGACATCCAAAGTGACCACACTTGCGCAGTCTCGGCAGATCACATGATGGTGATGGTGCTCCCCCGTGTTAAACTCGTACCGGTAGATTCCATCACCAAAATCACAGCGTCGAACCAAGTCGACCTCTTCTAGAGTAGCGACACCCCGGTAGACGGTAACCGGATCACACACATTTTCGGGAAGCCGCTTGTGTAGTTCATCGACTGTGAAAGGCCCGTGTTCACGGGTGAGCAGCGCGAGAATTTCCCTGCGCGGCGCAGTGATGCGGTACCCAAGAAGACGGAGTTTCTGCAGCGCATGCTCCAGATTCTCTTCACCGCAACACCCGTGGGGATGGGGGCTATCGTGGTCGGACATTTGCGGACGGTACTCAAGTCCGTAAACCAACCCAAGCCCCAAAACACACTGAGCACTACACACAATCCCACAGGACCACGCGGCACCTTGCGCCGTGCCAATCAATTGGATACTGTTTTGTGATGCCAGACTCGCCAACCCCGGTTTACCCATGCAGTCCCCGTCAGGAGGTGCTCGGCATGGTGTACTTCGCTCGGATGGCAGACAAAATCCGTCTGAATTCCAAAGGGCTTTTAGGCGCTGAGTATTTGGCGAATCTCGGGAAGGGATTCGACGAACGGTGCACTTCCTTTCTGGGCTTGGACTACGAAGAAGTCGTGAAGCGGGTCATGGAGGGTGGGTCGGATGAGGAGATTCTCTGCTGGTGCCATCAGCAGGGCAGCAAGCCGAGCGAATCAGAGCTTTTCATCTGGAGTGAGTTCATGCGCAAATGCGGATGGAATGATGCGCTGAGTGCGCGACTCAAGGACCGCTTGCGCGAATCCGGCTTCGCAGACCGGACCGATATTCAAACTTTTTTTGACTACATCGACCTCGACGAACATCGCCTTTAGGGTTTTGTAAGAATTCTACGCCTCGGTCTTTTTGGCCGAATAAACCGCCCCAGCCGAAACCCCCGCCCTATGCCGCACTTCAAGTTCGTAGCACGCTCAGCGAAGGGTGCCCTCGTGGATGGAATCATCGAGGCAACAGATCGCTCTGCCGCCCTGCGTGAGATCGAGAAAACCAAGGGGTTTCCAGTCCGGGCAGAGCTGATTACTGATGGCAAAGCTGCCGCGGCAAGCCCCAGCGAAGGCGGTGGAAGCACGAAGACGTCTTCCAGTCCTGCGCCTGCCACGAGCATCCAAACGATGTCTCACACGCAGCAGCACCTTTTTACCGAACAGCTTGCGCTGCTGCTGGGCGCTGGCATGACGCTTGACGAGGCCCTCGGCATTCTCGAGAAGCGGATGAAGCATCCTAAGCTGCACGGCCTCGCCAAAGGGCTGCACCACGCGCTCATCGAAGGACGCAGCCTCTCCCAAGCGCTCAGAGATTATCCGAGGATTTTCTCTCCGCTCTACGTCAACATGGTGGCGGCCGGCGAGGCCTCAGGAACGCTCTCGGATATCCTGAAACGGCTGGTCCGATATCTGGCAGAGATCAAGGAGCTGCGCGACCGCGTGCAGCAGGCGCTTGTTTACCCCGCCGTGCTCGTGGTGGTCGGCATCCTGATGGTGACGGTATTCATGACCGTCATGGTTCCAAAGCTGTTGAAGTTTTTTACGGACACGAACCAGGAGCTGCCTCTTGCAACACAGCTGCTGATGAAGACTCACACAGCCATCGCACACTACTGGTGGGCGGGACTCCTAGGGCTTTTTCTGCTCAGCACGGCGTTCCGCAGCTGGACTTCTACTGCGGAGGGGTCCAAGGCGTGGGACGCACTGCGCTGGCGGATTCCTGGTTACGGAAGCGTGATGCGCCACCGCTACTACGCCCAATTTGCACGGACACTCGGGACGCTGCTCGCGAACGGAGTGACCCTCTTGAAATCACTCGAGCTGATCGAGGACATTGCAGGAAACGCGTTCGTGCGGGAAAAGATGAAGGCCGCCCAGCAGTCGGTGGTCGACGGCTTGGCTCTCTCCAATTCACTTATGCAGCAAAACATCTGCCCGGAGTTGTTCATCGACATGCTTGCGGTCGGGGAGCAGTCAGGACGGCTTTCGGAAACTCTGGGCAACATCGCAGACGTTTATGACCGGGAACTCGACAAGCAGGTGAAACTGATCTCCACACTGATTCCACCCTTTGTGATGATCGGCATCGCGGTTGTGGTGGGCTTTGTGGTGTTCGGGATCCTGAGCGCGGTGTTCTCGATGACGCAGGGGCTCAGGCCCGGCGTTTAAAGGAGGTCGTGCGGAACGAGGCGTGCGATAGACGGGTGCCGGGTCAACTTCAGGGCCAACGTGGGGCCAACTTGTGGCCGCTAGATCCGACCCTGTTCACGCTTGTAATTTAGCGCTTCCAGAATAAGGTCTGGGCGCTGATGAATTCCCCGCAGAGCACCCGGAAAATTGGACTCCTAACGGCGTTGGGATTTCTTTCGCTGGGCTGCATTCTTGACGCCCAAATGGCGGTGCACACCACGCCGTTCACCGCCCAAATCGATCCGACGCACCTGCTATCGGGCCGAGCCCAAACCAGCCTTCCGCTTTGGATTGAAAATCTTTCCTGCCACCGTTATCGGGATGACAAGACTGGACTCAACCGAACAGCGGTGCGGATCAGACTCAGGAGGCTTTCCTCGCTCACCTCGCATCTCGAGGTGCGCGTGGGAATTGGAGCCGGCCTCGAAAAACCAGCCGTCATCACGTGTTGGAATGAAACAGGCCAGCAACTCTTCGCATCTGATCCAATCGGTTCGGCCTCCGCACACACCACCGAGACGGTGAGATTCCCGATGGAGGGAGTGGACTACATGGAACTCGACCTTCCGAAGGACGGTTCTCGTCTGACCACGCTTTTCGCGACGATCCTCAAGAAAGGCCAGGTATTGCATCCCGTGGACTTTCCGCCCGCCGCCATTTCGGACCCATTTGGAAACCCTGTTTCAGCCGGCCCCCTGCAAGACCAGGACAAGCGCCTTTGGACCAGAATATCCGCGATGCTCGAGTCTGAGCATTTCAAGCTCGTGCCCACCGGCGTGCAGCAAGTGCAGTTCACGCTCGCAAAGCCCCCGCAGTACGCGCTGGTTTCTTTCGAAATGCGCAATATTTCCCCAGAGTTGCTGCCAACCATCAGCGTGAACAGCACGGCCCTACCAACCGCCTCCATCTTGATGCCGGACTTGGCTGACCCGGGGTGGGCGGTCCGTCGCGAGGAATCTTCATCTACAGAGCACCTTTACTACAGCGGATGGGTTCGCTTGCAGCAGATCATCCCGGCAGGTGCTCTTGGAAAGGGAGAAAACGAACTGCTCTTCTCCTCATTACCGCAGGCCGAAACCACCGAAATCCGCAGAGTCGAAATCCAGCTCAAATACTGAGCCTCACGCGACCTGCATCCTCGGCTTTTAGAGAAACTTTATTTCACAAATCAACCCCGATGAAAACTCACCCTCACTCACGCCGGTCGGCCTTCACCCTCGTCGAAATCATGATGGTCGTCATGATCATTGGATTACTCGCGGGCGTTGCGGCATTCACTGTCGGCGACAACATCGGCATCGCGAAAGACACGCGAATTAAAAGCGATATTCAGACTCTACAAACCCAGCTGATGGTCTACGAAACCAGCAACGGGTCCGCGCCAAACAATGACGAAGGTTTGCGCGCGCTTCTGGAAAAACGGCCACGGCAGCTCATGAAGGAAATCCCCATGGACCCGTACGGCGAGAAATACGAGTACCTAAATCCGGGACGTCACAACACGGAGAGCTACGACATTTTTTCCAAAGGCAAAGACAGAGTTGCAGGCACTGAGGACGACATCGGCAACTGGAAGAAAACATCCCAGTGAGCCCAAAAATGTTGCCGCAAGATTTCGCAGCGGCTGCGGACTCCATTTTCTACCGCTGGATCTGCGGTTAGATCAATCTCCAGCGCGCAAGGTCTTGGGAATCGACGACACCCACCGGCTTGCTATCGCCGTCAATCACCACGATATCGTCTACGTTGTGCTTCTCGAGAATTCTTAAAACCTCCGCCGCCAGTCGGTCTGAGCTGATGCAAATCGGTGATCGCGTCAGGAACCGCTCCACCACCTCATCCCCGAGGTTCGGTGTGGTTTGATAAAAACGCGCAAAGTCGCCGTGCGTGAAAACCCCGCATACTCTGCCGTCCGGATCAACCGCAACGGCGGCACCTGCGCGATGCCGGTTCATTAAAGCCAACACGTCCCTTACCGGCATCTGCGGACTGACCACGGCGATTTGGCTTAACCCCCGCATCACGTCGCTCACTCTCAGAAGTAAACTCCGGCCGAGACTACCGGAGGGGTGATATCGAGCGAAGTCGTCCTTGGTGACGCCGCGAGCCTCCAAAAGCACCATCGCAAGCGCGTCACCGAGCGCCATCATCACCGTTGTGCTGGAGGTCGGCGCAAGCTCCAAGGGGCAGGCTTCCCGGGATACCTGCACATTGAGAACAATGGACGCAGCTTTGCCGACCGTCGATGAAGAGTTGCCCGTCATTGCAATCACGTCCACTCCAAGCCGGGCAGCCGCAGGCAGCAGCGACACAAGTTCATCCGTCTCGCCACTGTAAGAAAGCAGCAGCAGCAAATCCCCCTCGCTGAAAACACCCAAATCCCCATGAAGCGCATTTGTCGCATGCAACACCACCGCGGGGCACCCGGTGCTGTTCAATGTCGCAGCGATTTTCTCACCCACACAACCGGACTTGCCAACCCCGCACACAACCACCTTTGCCCGCGAATCAACGCAAAGCTTCAGACGCTCTACCGCCCTCGAAAAACTTTTATCCAAACGCCGCTCGAGGCCTTGAACTTCAGCCGCCTCGAGCTCCAAAACACGACGGCCTCTTGAAACTAAGTCCATGCGACAAACCAAACCCTTTCCGAAAACTTATGCAACCCCCTTATGCAACCCTTTAAGGCCGCCCCGCCAAGCCGGATTTTTCGCAACGACGCGCAGGAATCCAACACGCCCTAAATCAGGACACCTTCTCACTAACTCTTTCCACCCGTGAGATTCGGCACGGGGCACCCGATGGAATCGGCGAACAGTCGGAGAATCACCATCTCCTGCTCCGAAATGCGTCCCTCATAACTCGCCGCCAGCCCGCACGCAGTGAGGACGCGCTTCTTTAACAAGGGCGCAGTTTGGGAGCAAACGTCCAGAGTCCTCCCCAGATCCAGCAAAGAGACGTGGTGCAGCAGGGGTGGTATCTCAACGCCCAACTCGGCCCACGCCGCGGAATACGCCGCTACCCTCGCATGAAGCGTTGGGGCCCCGATGCTAGACATCACAGAAACCAGTTTCTGAGTCTCCTCCCAAATCGATGGAAACTCCTCAATCAAAACCGCCGGAGCTTCGCGAAGCCCAAGACACAGCTGCATCCTACGCGTAAACGAAAAGGCAAACATGTAACGCAGCAAGTCCGTCTCCTCCCCGCGCCGGACTTCTTTGCGGATCCTCTTATTAAGCGAGACAAACTCATCAATCGGCATTCTTCTGAGCAACGGCATCGCAAGGTCGTAGAGCATCATCGTCTGGACCGGCGTCGCATCAGCCAGTAATCTGCCCTTCACGTACTCAGGCTGTACAATCTCCAGCATCAACTGCTTCACGCCATCCCGGGAAAGCGTCAGCGCCAGCCAGTCGGGTCTGAGCGTCTTTTTGTCCGCCTGCGCCTGCACTACTTGATTCCAGCTGAAAACTTCCCCGATCTTATCCAGAGCTGCGGACGCGTAAGAGGCCTCCCTCCGGACCTTCAACAGATCCTTCACAAACCCGGCAAGCGTCTCATCCTGCGCATCCTTGATGTTGCTCTCGGAGATCTCCGCCAGCGCTTGCGCGGCTTCCATACTGTCGATCGGGTCGGCTTCCGGCTCCTCCCGAACCTGGCCCACCTTTGATTGAAGAAACTCACCACTCCACTCCGGGTCAAGACGGCGGATCCTTTCCTCCACCGAAGGGTGCGTGGGAAAAAGCCACGAAGTTAAACCCACTGCAGCCTCGACAAAAAACAAGTGGCCGACTTCCGGTGCCGCAGGACTTTCAAGTAAAAAACCGTCTCGCAACCCGCCGATCTTCCGCAGAGCCCTGACAAGATACTCAGGCGAACCCGTCAAACTGACGGCGGCCGCGTCGGCAACAAACTCATGTTCCCGGCAGATTGCGCCTTGGAGCAAACGGCCGAACACCGAAGAAAGGCAGCCAAAGAGCATCAGGAGAATGCCGAGAACAGAAAGGGTCTGTCCCTCCTCAAGGGAAGCGTCCGCGCGAGCTCCGGTTTTCCGGCGCTTTATAGCCACGTCGGAGTTGAGCATCGAGCGCCCAATCAAACCAAGAAAAAGAATACCCTGAACCCATGCAAGCAATTGGAAGTTCAACTTCATATCGCCATTGAGAACATGGCTGAATTCATGCGCGAGAACCGCGCGCAGTTCATCCGGGGTCAGGCGCTCAAGCGCGCCTCTGGTGACGCCGATCACCGCTCTGGACGGCTCGTCGCCCGCGGCGAAGGCGTTGATAGAACGTTCGCGGTCAAGAATCCATACCTCCGGCATCGAGATGCCGGACGCGAGCGCCAGTTCCTCCACAATTTCCAGAATCAGGCGGTCTCCGGGTGCGGAAGCTGCGGGGTGAACCCGTCTTCCTCCGAGCTCCAGGGCCACCTGCCCGCCACCAAGGCGGATTGCGTAAAAACGGACTATTACCCCGATCGCCAGCACCAGAACCGAGGCGGGGATGGTCCAAGGAAAAAGCCGCCAGTGCGCCTCCACATTCCCGACCGCGCCGCCAGTCGCCAGCAGGACGAGGGTGTGCACAAGTCCCACAACCCCAATGAGCATAAAAGCCAGGAGCGTGAACAAGCCGCCGGTCCTCTGCCGGGCATGGTCTTGGGTCACAAAAAGGTCCATCAAGTTGAATTCGGAGCGGCGCAGCCGTATGTTTAGGAAAAACATCCGGAATCGAGCCCAGAGATGTCGGAGCCTCCGGCGGCCGCGGGCGCCGGAGGCTTCAGGGAATGGTTTGCGGCGGAATGTTGCTTTCCGGCGAATGGGGCGGCATGCTTAGAAGGATATGCGAAAAGAGGAAGCGATCAAAACTCAAGGGGTTGTGAAGGAAGTGCTGCCGGGAACCATGTTCCGCGTCCAGCTGCAGAACGGGGCGCTGGTGCTGGCACACATTTCGGGTAAAATGCGGAAGCACTTCATCCGCATCGTTCCGGGCGACAATGTTGAAGTGGAGTTGTCTCCGTACGACCTGACCAAGGCGCGAATCACCTTCCGGGCGAAGTAGAAACGCGTAAGAATTTGCACCAGTTTTCCAGCCCTATTTCCCGATTCCCCGCGTAGGATTAGGTACAAGCCATCCCTCCCGCAGCCTGAGAAAAAATCCGGCCTTCCGCCCCCGAAGAGCGTGATCCTGAGAGCCGGTTTAGAGCCTGGCAAGCTGCAGGAACTGGAAGGCAGTGGCGCGGGAAAGCCAAAAACGTCCCGCGACCGACCTGAACCCTGAGGCCTTTTCGAAGGGCCTGTAAGAGACAACCGCAAACCACTAGAAGCTGAAAAACTGTCAAGGCGCCTTGCGCGCCGCACAAACAACCGGAGAAACCGATCCAAATGAACGCTGAATCCAACATCCTGAATGCCGGCGAGGAAGCCGGACAAGAAGAGTCCACCCTCCAGACAAAACTGCACGTGACCAAAACTCATGCGCTACGGGTGGCTGACGAGTTCAAGTCAGCCGCAGAGGCCAAGGCCCGCGAATGGGCGCAGGCAGCGGACCAGACCGCGGACCAGATCCGAGAGAAGGCGGAGGCCGCATTCGAGGATACCAAGGTGCGCTTGGAATCCATCCACAAACAGACGGAGGGCTACGTCCGAGAGCATCCGCTCAAATCCGTCCTCGTCGCACTTGGGGCCGGTTTTTTGGTGGGATTGCTCACGCGGAAATAACCACCAGCGCCCATAAGTGTCCATAGCGCCAACAGCACCGCTGGCGCTCAAGGCCGCCTTGGGGCTTGGGAGACCGCCGACAAGCTCGGCTGCAAGCGGAGGTAAGCGCTCGGGCCGTGCAGGCGAGCTTTGCGGCGCTCCCAGCGCTCCCTTGGCTGGTCGTTGGAAAAAGCGTTTGAAGTTGCGGAATCGCAACTTTCTTGATTCGGACACCCGCACCGCACAACAATCAAAACGAGGAACCGTGACTCATCCAGACGGGCGTTCGAACCGCCCAAGCGGAAACGGCTCCGAGGCCCGAGAGTTGACGGATAAAACTTAAAGCATGTCCCACGCCCCTTCGAAACAGCCCGGCTTCGCAAGCCATGCGCGAGAGATGCTGATTGGACTGCTTTGCTACCTGAAGGCGCGCTTGGAATTGGCCGGCGCGGAAAGCCGCGATGCCCTCACCCAAATCGGCGCGGTACTGCTACTGGCAGCCATCGCCCTGACCTTGACGCTGGCGGGATACCTGCTCCTCTGCCTGGCGGTCGTCTTCGGTTTGGCGGTTCTCTTCTCAAGCACCTTTTCATGGATCTGGATCGCAGCCGCCCTCGGAGGCATGCACATGCTCGGAGCCTGGCTCATTCTGCGCGGCGCGCGCGGATTGCTCAAAAAGCCGATGTTCCCCCTCTCCCTCGAAGAGTTCAGAAAGGATGAATCATGGTTGAAATCGACCGCCACAAAGCCTCGTTGATCGCTGAGCTTGAAGTATCCAGGTCTGAAGTTCGAAACGCACTTGCGCGGTGCGAGGAATCACTTGATGTCGTCTCCCAGCTCCGGAGGAATGTTCAGGAAAACAAGCTGGCCTGGGCCGCCGGCGCCGGGATCCTCGGATTTGTTGCCTCGCGAATCCTTCTGCACGGCCTCGGACGAGGCGCGAACGCGAAGGGCGGATCCAAAAGCCCGGCCGGAACCTCTGCCGGGGCGGGTGAAAACCGCGCTCTGAACATCGCTGCATTCTTGTTTGACCTCGCCAAACCGACACTGCTCGCTTGGGTGGGCGCAAGGCTGTCCACCCTCCTTCCTGCGGTGGCGCCTGCATCCCCACCCACCTCAGCGGGGAAGCAGCAGTCGCGGAAAGATTAACCCTTGAATTGAGTCTCAGGCGCTTCTGACAAACCACCCCCTCTTACCCCCCCCGGAAAACCCGCCACAAAGGACTGGGCCCGGCCGAGCAACATCGCCAACGCTAGAATATTTCCATGTTACAACCCCACGAAATCTTCCAAAAAATGCCTGGTGAAACCGGCCTGATGCTCTGCCAGTTCCTGCAGGCAAATGAAAAGCCCCTGTACAAGGCGACCATTGAATCACTGGCCCAAGCCAAAAAACTGCGACCGGTATTTATCGAGCGCAAACCCCGCGCCGAGCAGCACCGATGGCTTTTTGATCAGCTACAGCGCACAGCAAACAGCGGACTGGCGGCGCACCTGCTCCAAGTCTGGCTGGTAGGCGCCCACAAAGGACTCCTGTGCGAATTTCTGGATGGATTCAACATCCCGCACGACGAGAATGGCACACTGGAGTCGCTGCCTGAAGCACCTCCAAAGGACGCAGTGAAAAAAGTCGTTGCCCAGCTTTGCGAAAAGCACGGGCCCTCGCTGGTCGGCATTTATTTAAACGCCTTCCAGGCCTTGGATGAACAAGGTTGGCCATCTCTCGCGGAGGTGATTGCCGAAGAACCGCAGCTTCAACTCGCTTGAGGTGGAGACCGGCGGTGACTTTCTCCAACCCGTCCCACACCGGCGAATCGCAGAAGCGAACGGATAGTTTACTGCGATAGGCGGATGGATTCGATTTCGATACAATCGCCGGGTTTCAGCCCCTCAAAACGCAGCATCAGCTTTTGAAGGCCTCCGCGGTAGTTCGGCTGGCCCTGCAGCTTCAAATCTTGCTCAACCCGACCGCCCCGCGTCGGCATTGAAAACACCGCGCTCGACTCCGGTTCCTCCGGACGAAAAGATTTCCAGGCAACGCGCAACCGGCCCAAGTCCGACTGGATTGAGGCATTTACTTTCAAGTGCGGCGCTTGTTCCGCACGCCAGTAAGTGGCCGGACTATCCACAAACACCGTCGCCGACTGGGCCTTGATCCTCCATACACCGGAGAGAGGAAACCCCTCGTCCACCCCGCCGCGAACCGTCCATCCATTCCGTTGCGTGTCGAAACGGTACATCGGCAGATCTCGCCCTTTCTCCCACCGCTCAACCGTGCTTCGAATCGTGTTGACCGGACCCACAATCAGACGAGTGGAATATTCATAGACGATGTTGTGGTCCATCTGCTCCATGGCGATCGGCGCGAGATAGCCGGTGGCGTTGTCACGCACTCCAACCTTGCCATTTTCACCGGGAACGTAGCCGCACTTCCAAAAAGTGCTCAACGGCTGCCATACACCCAGCCCCCAACCCTTGGCGTCCACCAATGCCGCCCAGTTCTCGGTGGGCGAAAAACTCCTCCACGGCGGCCCCGGATCCAACCACTGGCTGAGCGGCCCGCCCGTGAACGGGGCATCCCCCGCGTAGGTCACCACCCGGGAAAATGCGCCCGTAGTGTAGACTGCGGGAATCTCCTGATGGCGGGCGGGATAAACCGTTTTATCCTCACGCAGGTTTTTAATTTTGTGCCGAAGGAAGACCACATTGCCCTCCAAATGGGCCCAAGTCTCCAGCTCACAATCTGCGAGCTCATCCTGCAAGGCCCACTGCATCGGCACGAGCCTCGTGTACATGCGGGTGCCATCGTTGGAATGCTCGAGGACTTTCGATGCATTGCCCGCCCAGTCGCCCGCCTGGACCGGGTTCCAGCCCAGTGCGCGCCACGCCGGATGCGGCTGCTTGCCCTTGGGGGTGAACGGTACCGGACCGCTGTAAAACGACATTTGAATCTGGCGGCCATGGTCGAAGTTGTTCACCAACTCGCGCCCGTCCGCTTTGCCGACAAGCGACGTGACCGCGCCGCCCATCGAAAGATCAACCCCCAGCCTGATGCTTTCATTTTCAATCCAGCTGCCGGTCTTCGAATCCTGCGCCCATCCCGTGACTGCCAGAGGCGCGGCAACCGAGAAAAGGAACTTCGCAGCATAGACGATCACCGTCCGTGCCTGACCTTCAAAGCGCACGGTTGTTTTTCTCAATCTTCTACTCACTGCCATTTGGGCGACCTCGCTCATGCTCTTTACCTAACAACAGCGCACTCCGCTTGCCAAGGACGCGCACAAAAACCCCTGATTTTCACATTTCCCCCCCCAAACCCACACTCCTCTCCGTAGATGGGGTGGAGGGGCACAGCGACAACACCCACCCAAAGTTAATCACCCGAAAAAATCGAACCCCTGCCCTCCCCTCTTGAGAATCGCATCGCCCCACACCGAGTCACTGCCAGCGAAGGAACTCCTCACACCAACCACCGAGATGAATCGCCCACAATTTATCATCCTGACGGATCGCGCCACGCTCAAGGCGGGCTGGATCAGCGACGCAGGCACCACACAAAACCCGCAATTCATGAGGGATTTCGCGGCGCGGCCTCCCAAAATCACCTGGACCGACCAGCTCTCTTTTGTAAAAGCACGGCAGCACGTCGTCGAGCAACAGTCGGACATGGCTGGGGCGTTCGCGCCAACCGGAGGATCCGGCGCAACCGGCTCCCGTCCAACACAGCTAGGGGGCTCGCCGCCTGACAGGCATTTGAACGTCACGGCGACTCGGGAAGCCATCGAGCTCATCGCCTCAACGATCCACAAAATCCTACTGCAACAAAAGCCGGAGCTCTGGAGCCTGTCAGCACCTACGGACATCCATAAAAAACTGGTTCAGGCGCTCCCCGAGGTTTGCCGCGCACACCTGCACCGGGTGATTCCCAAAAACCTCTCGGAATGCCCGGAGGAAACCGTGCTCGACCACTTTCTGCATCCGGCTTGAAAGCTGACGGAAAAACTTTGAGATCGGGGCGGTGGGCGCCACAGCTGCCTCTTACGCCAACCATAAAAACGTCACCCACCACGCCCACAAGGCAGCGCCAACCCAGAGCTTTCGGCTGGCGGTCAAACCCGCCACAGAAGCGCCCGAACAGCGGTGCGGGCGCGTGGGTCATGCGGCGGGAAATGCGGCGGGAAATGCGGCGAGGAAAACACGCGCCTCGAAAAAGCGCGGGCACCTGAGGTTGCTACGGCGCAAAACTCAGCCGCCGCGACCCTGCTCCTGAACCTGGATCCGGCGGCTCAGCAAAAGGAGCACAGTGGGCGCCACCAGAACCATCAACCCGATGATGAGCCACATCGTGGACGGATCGCGCCGCCCCTCGACGGGGCAGTATTTTTCGAGCAGCCCCCCGAAAGCCGCTCCGGTCACCAGCTTGCCAAACAGGAGCGGGATGTAGGAGAGCGACGAGTAGGAGGCCTCCTGACCCCTCGGAGCGATCGAAGCGGCGTATTCATAGACGCGCGGGGAATAAAAAGCTTCACCCACCGAGAACAAAACCTGCCAGAGAATGATCATCACGTAGTAGGGATGCACCGGCCCCTCGAGTTCCATGTACCCGTTGCCGAGCGCGCGGCCCAGCCAGCCATTCGCGAGCGGCCGGAAGAGGTCTGGGGGTAAGACGATGAAAACAAAAGACAACGCGGTGATGAATCCACCGAGAATTACCATGGAATATGCTGACTGCCTGCGAGTCCAAACCCCGACTGCGGGCGCGAGCACGAGAATCAAAATCCCGTTGACGGCGTTGAAGCGCCCCACCCTCACGGAATCACCGAGCTCCAAAATGGCGAACCTCGGCAGCACAAAATCCATGACGTTGAAAACAATTTTCAAAAAACCGATCATGATCAAAAACACGAGGAGCCGATAGAAACCCTTCGACCTGAAAAGCGCTGCGAGCGTCCTGGCTGCGGTCAAGGCGGCCTCCTTGGTAGTGTTCGCGGCGGCTTGCCAAGCATTTCCCGAAACGAGAGCCTCAGCTTGAGGCGCCTCCACTAACCCTGAGTCGGTCATTTCGACCCGGGCGCGCAGCGCAAAAACGACGGGCCACATCAGGGTATCCACTAGCAGGCTGACCAAAAACAAAGTCCGATAAGGGCTCAACTCCCCGACTCCGAACGGAATCACAAGGCCTCCATTCGCCTTTAAATATTCGCGCACCCCGTCGAAAACGAAGTACCCCACCAAGAAACCGAAATTCATGAGTGCGTAAAAGAGCGAGAACGCCACCGAGCGCTGGGCGGGAGCGGTGTAGCGCCTCAGCGCAGCAACCAAAACCGGCGTGCTTAACGCTTCACCGATCGCCAGAGGAAACAATCCTAGCAGGAAGGCCGCCGTTGGATTCTGCGTCACCACCATCGCGAGCCTTGTGGCTACGCAAAAACTCACCCCGATCAGCAAGGTGCGCCGTAATCCAAGCGCATCAGTGATCGAGCCGGCCAGGACCGTGAATGCAGTCAAAACCAGCGACCAGCCCGTGATAAATCCCAGCGCAGTTTTTTCGGAAAAACCAAAGTCGTTGATCATCCATAAAACAAGGGTGACGTTTAATATCTTGTACGCGGTCACGCTCAGAAATTTTAGCCCGAACGTCAGTCCAACCTCCCGGGGCGCTCCCTGAAGCTTGAGCACCGCGTAAATTCCAACGCCCGCCATGCAGGAAGCGATCACAGAGGCTGGCACAAGCCCAAGGCTTAGCTTTTTGGCAGACAAAAAACCCGCCAAGCCGCTCACGAGAATCACCGAGAGAACCTTGAGGAAGATCAAAAGGCCCGAGTCACGGATCGGGGATTGGGTCGGGTGGATTTTTTCCGGAGTCATAGGGAGCGGCGGGCTGAGCGGTGGGAGCCATTCCTAAAACCTGCAAAACAGCCCCGCGAGGGACCAAAAATTAGATTTCAGGTCAATTTAAGCAAGCGATTCGCAAAGAGATGCGGCGCACTTACTGGGGCTGAGCTCACAAGAGACGGTACGAGTGCCCGGAACCAGACACCGATCATCCGAAACGGGCGGCGCGTTAGATTTGCATGTGGAAAAGCCACACCTTTTCCCGTAGTTTCCGCGTACAGAAAATGTCGCCCACTCCCGACCCTCTCATCATCGCCGGCCGCTCCTTCTCCTCGCGGCTGCTTTTAGGAACTGGAAAGTTCTCCTCGAATCAGGCGATGGCCGATGCCCTGCACTCCAGCGGCACGGAGATCGTGACCGTTGCACTCAGGCGCGCCGACCTTTCCGGAGGGCGGGACCCATACGCCAATATCCTCGAATTCATTGATCCAAAACGCTACCTGCTCCTGCCAAACACCAGCGGCGCGATGAATGCGGAGGAGGCAGTGCGCCTCGCCCGCCTGGCGCGAACCGCAGGGATCTCAGACTGGGTCAAACTTGAGATCCACCCCGACCCGCGCTACCTGTTGCCCGATCCCATCGAGACGCTCAAGGCGGCCGAGATCCTCGTGAAGGAAGGGTTTATCGTTTTACCATACATCAACGCAGACCCCGTGCTGGCCCGGCGTCTTGAGGACATCGGCACCGCCACAGTCATGCCGCTCGGCTCCCCCATCGGCAGCAACCGCGGAATCCGGACGCGCGACCAAATTGAAATCATCCTGGACCAATGCAGCATCCCCGTGATTGTTGACGCGGGAATCGGGGCGCCCAGCCAAGCTGCGGAGGCGATGGAAATCGGGGCGGCGGCGGTTTTGGTAAATACGGCGATTGCGATCGCTCCGGATCCGGCAGGGATGTCCGAGGCTTTCCGCGGTGCAGTCGAAGCTGGAAGAAAAGCCCACAGGATCGGACTTGGCGCAAGCGCGTTCAAGGCGTCCGCAACCAGTCCTCTGACCGGATTCCTGAAAGGCGCATGACGAAGATGACGAAAATTTGATCGGCTCCCCGTCCCCGAATCAAATTCCACCCCGGAACCCAACCTCATGGCTCTCATCGAAGTCCGAAACCTCAAAACGTATTTTCCCGTTCGATCAAGCATCCTGCGCAGGCATGTGGACGACATTCGCGCTGTAGATGGAGTTTCCTTCAGCATTGAAGAAGGAACCACCGTGGGGCTCGTTGGAGAAAGCGGCTCCGGCAAATCCACGATCGGCAGAACGCTCTTGAAACTCACCCCAGCAACCGCGGGGGAAGTGCTTTATGAAGGACGCAATATCCTGCCACTGAACGAAAGCGAATTCAGACCGCTGCGCAGGGAGTTGCAGATGATTTTTCAGGATCCTTTCGGATCGCTCAACCCTCGCCATTCGATCCTTCAGATCGTCGGCGAGGCGCTGGAAATCCATTTTCCGAAGCTGGACAAAACGGAGAGACAGGACCGGGTGGTTTCACTGCTTGAGAAAGTCGGACTGAAGCCGGAGATGGCGAAGCGATACCCACATGAATTTTCGGGTGGCCAACGGCAGAGGATCGGAATCGCCAGGGCGCTTGCGGTGGAGCCGAGGTTCATTGTTTGCGACGAACCGGTCAGCGCACTGGACGTCAGCGTGCAGGCTCAAATCGTAAACTTGCTGCAGGATCTTCAAGAGCAGCTTGGGCTGTCATACCTTTTCATCGCGCACGATCTGGCGGTGGTGGAACACATCAGCGATCATGTGCTGGTGATGCACCACGGAAAGATTGTCGAGTCGGCGACTGCAGCCGAGATCTACGAAAATCCGCAACACGACTACACCCGCAAACTACTGGCGGCCGTGCCAAAGTTCGCGTGATGTGGGGCGCCGTGCCGTCCAGTAATCCTGACGATCCCCCCTTGAGCAGCCACCTCCAGCCGAAATCCGCCAGGCAAAAAACGCGAACGCCGAAAGCCTGTTTCAAATGACACCTCTTCTGAGAAAACTGCTGGGCATGAACTGGGTGATCGTGACGCTCACGATCCTGCTCACCGTGTTTGGAGTGATCGCCGTCTACAGCGCCACGTATTTTCGCACCAACGAGTATTGGGAGAAGCAGGTTGTGTGGGCGTTTGGCGGACTTGCGGTGTTCTTCGCGGTAAGCATCATCCATTACCGATGGGTGAAGATCGCGGCCGTACCCTTGTACGCCACGAGCGTTCTGTTAATTGCGCTTACCTACACGCCGCTGGGGCAGGAGCACGGCGGAGCCAAATGCTGGCTGCGCCTCCCAGGAATTGGCACATTTCAACCCTCGCAAATGGCGATCATGGCTGGGATCCTGACCGTCGGGCTTTTCCTGTGCCAGTTCGCGAAAATGCACCCAATGCTCAAGCTGCTTTCCGTCGGCTCAATCGTCGGCGGCCCGATGCTTCTCACGCTCAAGCAGCCCGACTTCGGCATGACGCTCGTGTGGATTCCGGTGATGCTCGCCATGCTGTTCGTCGGGGGTGTTCCCCGCCGCTACCTTCTGGCGATCCTGCTCATCGGAACGGCGCTATTGCCACTGGTCATCAACTTCGGCCTCAAAGATTACCAGCGCAAGCGTCTGGTGACTTTCGTTGATCCCGACATCGACCCACAGGGCGCTAGCTATGCGATCAATCAAGCAATGATCGCGATTGGCTCGGGAGGTTTCTCGGGAAAAGGATTCAAGGCGACAGGCACGCAGATCGAGCAGGGTTTCGTGCCTGGGACGACCGTGCACACGGACTATATCTTCACCGCAATCGGCGAACAGTGGGGCTTCATCGGAGGCGTCTCGCTGATCTCGGCCTATACCCTGCTCCTTCTCGCCTGCCTTTTCTCCGCGCACAAAGCCAGCGACAACTACGGATTGATCATCGCGGCCGGATTTGCTGCGCAATTATTCTTCCACGTTTACCAGAACATCGGGATGACCATCGCAATCATGCCAATCACAGGGCTGCCACTTCCCCTGATTTCATACGGGGGCACGTTCCTGCTCACCATCATGTTCGGACTTGGGTTAGTGAATTCAGTTTGGATTCACCGCAAAGAAGTTGCCTGATCTTGTAGGACTCGCGCCTAGAGGGCGGCTCTGCGCCCTTTAATGGCAACCAACGAGCACCCGACGGGCCACTCTGCAACGCGGCGCGTTCTCGTTCGCAAGTGCCCCCACTGTTCTGGCATAGCGCCTTTTGGCAAAGCGACGGGCAAAGCAACGCTTGCCGGCCCTACCCCATAACAGTCCGAGAGGAAAGAGAGGGAGAAGCACCACGATTCCACGCCTGAAGAACGCTCGAGGAGCGCCCACCTCAGGCCATTCAAACCTCTAGTTTCCGTCGCCGCCAAGAGAAGGCATGTCCAGGCCGACGGTTCCAGTCGGCAAAAGAATGCGCGTTGGAAACTCCTCTGAACCCGCTTGGAGGCTGTCTTGATCCTCAAAGACCGCCACCGCAGCAGCCGCAGCCGCGGACACGGCCATCTGCAAAGCACCTGCGACATCGGGCTTCTCTTCAGTCTGCGAAGAACCTTGCGCCGTTTCAGAGTCCGACTGTAAGGCCGGATGACGGATCGCCGAATTCCAAACCACGGGCGCAGCGACAGAGAAAGCCAGACATGCCGCAAGAGTCACCGCAGCAGCAGTTGTCCTCCACACATGGTGCCACACCCCTTCAAACAAAACGTTCTCAAGCACCTTGCTGCGGCGACCGGAATCCAAAATCAATTCCTGTTCCGTCAACTCAGCCTCAAATCCCTCTTCCAGAAGCTGGGCCACTTCGATCATCCCCAGCACGTCATTGCGCGTCGAATCACACCCAAGCATGATTGACTCGACGTACAAACGTTCGCGCGGATCAAGTTCGTTAAGCGCGTAATTTGTAATATCAAGCTGACGCAGACGGTTTTTCATAAAACTATGCTGACTTTGTAAGGTAGATGATTTTTTCCTCGCGATCGTCGCGCTCCATTTTGTCGCGCAGACTACGCATCGCGGCATTCAGGATGAAACCCACGTTTCCAACGCTGAGCCCGGTGATGTTGCTGATTTCCTGATACGAATGAAAATGTTGGAAGCGAAGCCGCACCACCTCGCGCTGGTTTTCGGAAAGTTCCTCAACCAATTCCATCAAGCGCGCGAGCCGCTCTTTGCGCTCCATCTCAAACGAGGGGGAGGGGTCTTCCGAGCGCCGGGATTCAAATTCCGAATTCTCCACATGGATGTAGCGCTCCTGGCTGCGCAGCACCTTCAGTGAACAGTTACGGCATACCGTGAACAGCCACTGGGAAAGATGACCTTCAATGGCCTCCTGCTCCTGCTTGAACAACCGCATGAACGTATCCTGCACAACATCGCGGGCCCGCTCCAAATCGCGAACGATGCTGTAAGAGTACTGCAACAGAGGCTTTTCATAGCGTTCCATCGCGGATTTTACCCATTCCGTCTTTTTCTTTTGTTTGTTGCCGAACATAGTCTGGGAGGTTTGGGGAACTCTATCTTAGCTGATCCCACGGGCCATCCTTTCTTGGGATGTTTGTGAAATATTTTAGGCCAAGACAACCGACCTCCACGCCCACCTCACGCGACAGGGAGCAGGCTGGCTACCACCTCGACATCGGCCGTCTGCGGAAACATGTCCAGCGGGACCAGCGTTTCCAACCGGAACCCCCTCTCCAGGATCGCTTTCACATCCCTCGCCTGGGTGGCTGGATCGCAAGACACGTACACGATCTGCCTCAGGGCGCGATGTCCCAAAAGCTCCACGACGCCGCGCCCTAAACCCGAAGCCGGCGGATCAAGAAGCAGTACAACTCCATCGTCTGCAGATAAATCGAGCGCTCGTTTCAACTCAAAAACAACATCGCCGCACAAGTACCGCTCCCTCGGCCCGGCCGCCCGTACAGCCTCTTGGACCGCAGCCTGATTCGACTCGATACCGAGAACCTTCGAAAAACGCGCTGCAAGCCGGCGCCCGAAGAAACCGGCCCCGCAGTACGCATCCACCAGCGCCCCCGCATCCGCAGCCAAAAGACGCCCAACCAACAGCACAAGCTCCTCGGCTGCAGCATCATTTGTCTGCTCAAAAAACCGTTTCCCCCTTCTCTCATCCAGCAAAATCTCGCCCTCCTGCAGCGCTGACCCTTTTAACGCCGCGAGCCTCTGATTCAGCGACTCCTCAGCGATCTCACACCTCCTGACCTCCACGATGCTGCGCCCATAATTTGCAAAAAAACCCACCCGTCCCTCCCGAGAGTGCAGGCGGATCCGGTTCCGATAACCCCAAACCTTGGGAGATGGAACAACCTCTTGGACAGGAGGATTTTTCACGCCGCCAATGCGCTCAAAAAGACTGCGGACCTGCTCCCGCTTCCAGCGCAGTTGCACCTCGTAAGGCACGTGCTGGTATGCGCAGCCGCCGCAAACCCCAAAGTGCTCGCACCTCGGCTTAACCCGATCGGGTGAGGGCTCAAGCACTCCTTGCAAACGGCTTTCAGAAAAACGCTTCCGCTCGGCGTAAACCTCGGCGAGCACCCGCTCCCCAGGAACCGTGAACGCGACAAAGTGCACCTTGCCTTCCGCGCGGCCAACGCCAGCCCCCCCATAGGCAACATCCTCTATGTCAATGGTGACAATCCCAGGATCAGCCCGCCTTTCACCATGCGCTCCCCGCTCAGAAGCCACCGAACCGGCGGTGCCCGCAGGGTCGTTATTCCCACCATGCCCAGCTTTCGGGCTCACGGCACTCGGGTCTGGGACCTCGACATGCGGCCGTAAGGAAAACGAGACTCAAAACCCAGTTCCGGCGGAAACTCTTCAAAGCCGTTGTTGACCCAGGGGGCACAGGACGGAAGGGGCGAAGCGTAGGAACCCTTCATGGTAGGCGCCGGAAAGGTCACCACATCGTAAAATCCAGCCCCCATCCGCACAAGAGTCCTCCAAACGCCGTCCACCAATCCATGATAGGCCGCCGCAGAATTCCCCTCCCCCGCATTCCTCGCAGTCCAAGTGACAAAAATCTCCGTAGATCCCCCGAGCAGGTTCGCGAGACCACGGCTCAGTTTCCGTATGGGACCCTGATCATTCATGGGCGGATCTTGAATGTCCGCGGAGACGCGGCCTGCAATCGCCAGAAACACCGAGAAAACAACCGCCAAAGTCAGACGACTGCCTGGGAGCAATTTCAAAGGACGTGTTGGGGAGCCCATGGCAAAAGACTATAGTCTGGCCGCGATTTGTGGGAAGCTCAAAAGCCGTTTTCGGCAAGCCGCGTCAGAGCCGAGCCTGAACACCCACCTCCTTCAACCCCACTCATCCGACCTCCCCCGCAGCATGCCCGTGCAGCACCTCACTTTTTCATGGCTGACACCGCCTCCCTTCCAAAATTTCTAGCGGGCTCACCGTACCGCGCCAACGTTCTCGGTCGGTCGGGGGGGAAAGCCAAACTGCACCGGATCCTGCAGAATGTCACAGCACCTGCCCACGCCCCCGTCGCTGCAGCGGTTGCGTTAAGCCATCCCGGCCGGACTTGGGTGATTTTCCCGAATTCAAGCGTTCAGGAGAAATTCTACCCGAGTCTTGAGCAGTGGCTCCCAAGCCCGCTGTTCATGCCCGACGAGCCAGCCTCCCCCATCGAAGGGGCACTGCCAGATCCATCGGCGACAGCGGAACGCCTCCGGGTCATCGAGCAACTCGGCAGAGAACCGAGCGCTCCTGAGTGCGTTGTGATGACACGGCTCTCGTTTTTCGGAGAGATCATCAATCCCGCGAAAATGATCGCAACCACGCGGAGGATTGCTGCGGGAGAAAGCATCAACCGCGACGCGCTCCTCAAGGATTTGAGTGAGGCGGGGTACGAGCTTGTGGCGCAGATTTCGGAGCGGGGACAGATTGCGATCCGCGGCGGAATCATGGACATATTCAGTTTCCAAGAGTCGCGCCCGGTGCGGCTGGAGTTTTTCGGCGATGAAGTCGAGTCGATCCGCGGCTTTGACCTGGACGCGCAAATGTCGATTGAGCGACTGAATTGCTGCGCGATTCAAAACCCCGTTACATCGCTCGGGGACACGTGCGCGCTATCCTCGCTGGTGAGCAGCAAGGACCGCGTCATCTTCAGTGATGCCTTCGAAAAGGACAGCGCGCTGTTCTTCGAAGAAACACCGCGTGAAATTCAAAAGGCTGATGTGTTCTTTCTGCTGCAAGGCGGCGCGCCGGACTTGGCTGGGAAACCTGAGAACTACGACGCAGCCTGCTTCGAGACGGGACTGAGTCAGTTCAACGCGGGCGACTTCATCATCGACGAACAAAAGCGCGAGCGCTTTTTCGAGCAGCTCGCAGAATGGCATCAGGAAGGTTGGACCGTTTTTCTATTCTGCTTGAACGAGGGCGAATCCGAGCGTCTTCGCGAGCTGATCCCAAACAAACTCGCGGATCCCATCATGTGGCGGCAAGAGTTGCTAGCAGGAGGCTTTACTTGCCCCACCGCAAAAGCCGCCGTGCTCAGCGCTTCCGAGCTCCTCGGCAGCTCCTTGCGAACCCCGAGTTCCCGCAGGCGCTCGGCTGCTGAAAACATCCACCGCACCCAGATCAATTTTTCAGAGCTCATCGAGGGCGAGCTTGTGGTGCACTTGGAACACGGCATTGCACGGTTCGAGGAATTGAAAGATATGCCAAGAGAGGGCGGCACGGAACAGGTGCTTGTTCTCAGCTTCGCAAACCACGCCAAACTTTACGTGCCGCTTGAACAAAGCGGCATGGTTTCTCGCTACGTCGGAATCGGCCGAAAGAATCCGCCGTTAAGTGTTCTCGGCGACGGCAAGTGGGATCGTGCGCGCAAAAACGCTGAAAAGGCCGTGTTCAGTTATGCCGCTCGCTTGCTCGCGCTTCATGCAGAACGGGACACCAACAAGGGATACGCGTTCCCGCCCGACTCCCACTGGGGAACCGAATTCGAGGCTGCCTTCCCCTACACCGAGACCCCGGATCAACTCACCGCCATTGCAGAAACCAAAGAAGACATGGAGTCGGAGCGCCCCATGGATCGACTCATCTGCGGCGATGTCGGTTTTGGAAAGACAGAGGTGGCCATCCGAGCCGCATTCAAAGCAGTGATGGGAGGAAAGCAGGTGGTGATGCTTGTTCCCACCACCGTGCTTGCAGAGCAGCATTACCGGAATTTCCGCGAAAGAATGAGCGCGTTCCCTGTGACCGTCGAAATGCTATCGCGCTTCAGGTCATCGGGTGAACAACGCGCGGTCATTGAAGGTCTTTCGAGCGGCTCAGTCGACATCGTGATCGGCACACATCGGCTCCTCTCATCGCAAGTGCATTTCAAGGATCTCGGTTTGGTGGTGATTGACGAGGAACAGCGCTTCGGAGTGCTGCACAAGGAGCGTCTGAAGGAGCGTTTCAGACTGGTAGACTTGCTCACATTGTCGGCCACCCCGATTCCAAGAACCCTTTACATGTCGCTCATGGGGGCCAAAGACATGAGCACCCTGGAAACCCCTCCTCCGAACAGGTTTCCGGTCGAGACCTTCGTGTGCCCCTACGACGAGCGTCTGATTCGGGATGCAATCCAGCGCGAAATGGCACGCGGAGGACAGGTTTACTTTTTGCACAACCGCATCGAAAGCATTGAGCGGGTTAGAACGAGAATCCAGCAGCTTGTGCCCAAAGCGAGGATTCTCATCGGGCACGGAAGGATGCCCGAAGATGAACTCGAAGAAGTGATGCACGCTTTTGTTTGCGGCAAGGCCGACGTGCTGATTTCAACAACCATCATCGAAAGCGGCCTCGACATCCCGAATGCGAATACCATTTTGATCGACCGTGCAGACCGATTTGGCCTTTCAGACCTCTACCAGCTCCGGGGGCGCGTGGGACGCAGCGACCATAAGGCGTACGCATACCTACTACTCCCGCGCTCGATGCTCACGGTCGGCGAAGCACGAAAGCGAATCAACGCCATCAAACAATACTCCTCACTCGGGGCAGGATTCAAAATCGCGCTGCGCGACCTTGAAATCCGTGGGGCAGGCAACATCCTCGGGACGCAGCAGAGCGGCCATGTGATCGCGATCGGATTCGACCTGTACTGCTCGATGCTAAGGCAGGCCATCGCGAGGTACAAAGGCGAGGTCGTGGATGAAATGTTCCAGAGCAATCTCAGCATTGATTTTGTGTGCACCCGCGAAATTGATTTCATCCACGCGGATCCGACGCAGAAGGCTGCGGCGTTTCTACCCCTAGCCTACATCAACGACTCCGCGACACGAATCGCGGCGTATCGCGCACTTTCGAGCGTCAAATCAGATGCCGAGCTTCAAACGCTCGCAGCCGAGTGGAAGGACCGATTCGGCTCGCGCTCTCCCGAGGCGGTGGTAAACCTTTTGACACTCGCATCGATGAAGCTCAGTGCCGCAAGCAACCGATTCAACTCCGTCGAAACCAAACAGGAGAAAGTGATGCTCCAGCGGAACGGCGAGTTGATCCTGATCGGAAACCGCTTCCCCAGACTGCCTCTGGATTCGCCGCCCAACGAGCGGCTACAGCAACTACTGGCAATCATGCGCTCGCTGTGAAAACCGCTATGGTTACGAGGAGCGTGGTTGAGAGGAACGTAGCTACGAGGAGGCCACCCGTTACGGGTACACCAGAGCCGTGCGCATTTCGAGGGAGGAGACGCTTTTGCCGTCGTGCATCAGAGCGACCTCCCACCGGCGTTTGATCATCTGCCCGTCTTCGCGTTTGCAGTGCAAGAAATTCAAGCCCTTCCTGCCCTTCCAAGTTCCACCTTTGACATCCTCGCAGACAAATCCCTCCCGTTCCATGAACGCTTTCGCTGCGTCCAAGTTCATCCCTTTAGTCACAGACTTTTCAAGCGTCTGCTGCATTTCCTTCGGCGAGACAACATCCTCGGTCTTGTGCTCCGCCCCGCAGGCAGCGAGAAACACCGCCGCAATCATCAGCAAGAGATCTCTACACCACCTATGGAATTGCTCGGAAATCGGGTAGGACATGGAAAATTGATGGCTAATTCACACTCCAAACCTGAGGGAAGTATTCGCTATAGCTGAACATCTAGGACCGAGGATCCCACGAGTCAATCGCCGAACCAAACGAATTCCGCAAGCGCTCTGTGAACAGCCTCTCGCGTTCACTTCGAAGGGGTATCCGCCTCTATCGGCAGAGCCGTTCCTTGCGACCCTGCCTCGACCGGAGTGCCACTTCGGGCCGCTGCCTTGGCTGCTTCGATCTCCCTCCTCATTTCTTCCTTCCGCCTCTCGAAGGACCAACGCAGCACTCCCAGCTTGACCTCCCGCAACGCCTCCGAGGGACCCAGGCCTTTTTCGATGAGCGGCCTCGCCGTTCTGTTCCAAATCGCCCAACCGCACCCGCCGATCAGGGCAATCGCCACGCCGAAGCGCAAAAACTCCCAGCCCCATTCTCTTTTCGCCATAGCTTAATCAACAAAACAGGTGGACTGCCGACCCGAGCGCCCCCCACGCGCTACATCCCCATTCTGGACAACTCTTTGTCGAGAAGCATTTGAAACTTCGGGATATCCTCCGCCGGAGGGCGATACCCTGGTGTCGGCGGAACCATTCCCATCCTCCCGAACTGGTCAATCGACCATTGCACCGACTGGCCGTCGGAAAACGATGCGCTCCCGCTCACCATCGCGCCCGGCCGAGTGATCGTGTCTACCTTGACAGTGACCCCCCCGGCGGACGCAGGTTGTTCATTCCCCGCGGCACCATTCTCCCCGTCGATATCCGCGGATTCGAGGCCCTGCGAATCCACTGCATCTGCCGGTAAAGCCCCACCCTCGGGAACGGGGTTAGGTTGGGCAGGTGGCTCGGGGTCTTTCGGCATGAGCTTGAGGTCATCCACCAAAAACCGAGCCTCCATGTAGGTCATCCTCAAGCCCCATGCTTCCCCCATGCGCTCCTGGATTTCAGACAGCTTCAATCCCTCGGCGATCCAAAACGCCACTGTTTTTTTCTGTTCTTCACTCAGTTCCATAGAAGTTAAAATCCTCGCCCAAAGCAGTCGCGCAGAAACGAGGAAATGTCCAGTCTGCTCGCCGCTTGAAACATCCCCGCCGGCTCCAGCGCAACCCCGGACCTAGGATTTTCTTTGCTCGCCCAGCCATCCGGACTCCCGCATCCAGTCCGCCACGCGCCCCGGCCAGTCGCTCGCGGGGTTGCCCTTCCGGCGCATCCCGAAGCCGTGGCCGCCGCTGCTGAAAATGTGGAGTTCTGCCGGGATTCCCAGCTTCTTGTACTCCAAATAGAGCATTGCGCTGGCGCTCGAACTGGTCGTCCCCTTGTCATCATTCGCATGAATAATGCAGGCGGGCGGGGCTCCAGCAGATGGCTTGCAAAGTCCCAGCAGGGTGAAGGGATCCTCTTTTGAAACCAAATAAGCGGGGTAAATGGGGATTACAAAATTCGGGGAAATGTCTTCTATATCAATCTGCGGATCAGCTCGATACATCCGCTCTTTGGCATGAAATGCAGTCATCACCGCAAGGTGTCCGCCTGCCGAAAAACCCAAGATCCCGATCCGCTGCGGGGCGATCCCGAACTCTGCGCTACGCGCCCTCAGGATGGCCATGGCCCGCTGAGCATCCTGCAGGGGCTCGTAACCCGGCACGGCCTGCCGCACCGGCACCCGATACTTGAGCAGGACGGCTGTCACCCCGAGCCCGTTGAGCCACTCGCACACGCGGGTCCCCTCGTGCTCGATCGCCAGAATTCCATAGCCGCCTCCCGGACAGACAATTACGGCAGTCCCGTTCTGGCAAACCGGACGATAGATTGCAATCGTCGGATCCGAAACGTTGGTGATCCGCAAAACATCGTTCTCGTCCTTCGGTGGCATGACTTTCTCAGGCCCGATCATGACGCCGGGCTTTTCGAGCGGCCCCTCCGGCCAAAGTTTGACGACAGTCGGTTCGGGGGCGGCCCACGCATCCTCAACTGCGGCGAGAGCCAACAGCAGCATATTGAGAAGAATAGTCAGCTTCATAGGGGTGATTTGCCTCAGTACTATGTTGGAACAGAGTGAAAGCCGATTCGCTTTTTCGAGGAGTTTAACCCTAATATCCTGCCCGATGTTAGCTATCCCCCTACGGATACCTATCTGCATCAGCGAAAATCTATAGGTAACCCATTTGAATTCCGAGTTCTTTCACCAAGGCTTCACACGTTAATCACGGAAGCGTAATGTCTCGTTGAGAGGGTCACAGTGTGATTCATCCAACCGCCCCACCTCAAACATCCAAGCCCGACGAAGTGCCAAAAAACAAAATCGTAGGCCGCCGCATTCTGGCGCGTGGCGTCGCCGCTCGCCAGTACAGGCTGCGGCTCGCAACCACGCCGGAAGACGTCCGCGCCGCTCAAACCCTCCGCTTCTTGGTCTTCAACCTGGAGCTTCAAGAGGGACTGGAATCCTCGTTTCTTACCCTCCGGGATGAGGACGCTTACGACTCCGCATGCGACCACCTGCTTGTCGAGGACGGCAGCGAAGTGGTCGGCACCTACCGCATGCAAACCGGAGACCGCGCCGCAGCCCACCGAGGCTTTTACAGCGCCCAAGAATTCGATCTTTCGCCGTTTGATCCGATCCGGTCCGAGGTTCTCGAATTGGGGCGTGCATGCGTGCACCAGGACCACAGAAACCTGTCCGTGCTCTCGATGCTCTGGCGGGGAATCGCGGCGTACGCACGGGAACATCGCTGCCGCTATTTGCTGGGCTGCAGTTCCCTGACGTCCCAGGACCCCGAGGTGGGTCTGGCGGTCTACCGGATGCTTTCCGACCGTCACCTTTCCCCGGAGCACTTACGGACGAAGCCGCTTCCGGCATGGGAATGCCCGCAACCTGCGCAACTCAGCGATCCGGCGCCGGTCCCGAAGGCCCCGAAACTTCTGACAGCTTATCTTTCACTCGGAGCGAAAATCTGCGCTCCGCCTGCGCTTGACCGGGAGTTCAAGACGATTGATTTTCTCACGCTTCTCGATCTTGAAAATCTCCCCGCCAGCGCAGCCAGTTTCCTTGCATAACGCAGACCAACCCGCGCACGACGCCGTCAGCCCGGCAGAGTTCGGACTCAAGTGCGCGCGCCTTATCCTTCAGCTTCTGCACAGCCTCAAGCGTGTCGGCGAATTGAGCGAACCCGCCATCGACGAAAAGCCGGAGACACTCCACCGCCGCGCGGCGGTGCTCCAAAAAATCAGCCGCGCCCTGTTAAGCCACCTGCAGGTATCAATTGAAACGCGGGGAACGATTCCAACCCGCGGACTGCTGGTGAGCAACCACGTTAGCTTCGTGGACATCATGCTGCTGAGCGCTCTTAGCCCGCTGGTTTTTGTTTCAAAATCCGAAGTCGCCGCGTGGCCGATCGTTGGACCGATTGCGAGCAAATCGGGCACGCTTTTCATTCGCCGAGACAAACGCAGTGATGTTTCACGCATCAACGATGCTCTGACGCGAGCATTCGACGCAGACGTTCTGGTTTGCCTTTTCCCAGAGGGCACAAGTTCCGATGGCACCGCAGTGCTTCCCTTCCAGCCCTCGCTGCTGCAGCCCGCGGTGACGGCAAAACTGCCGGTGTGCGCCGCCCACCTGGCCTACCAGACAGCCGAGGGAGCGCGTGCAGACGACATCGCATATTTCGGGGACCGGAATCTGATGGACTGCATACGGGCTCTGATCCGCCGGAAAAAAAACATCGCGAAAGTACATTTCGGGAATCCAATGACCGTTGACACAGACCGGAAAACACTCGCGGCCCGTTTGCACGCCGAAGTCAGCCGGCTCGGCAACGCGCACTGAACCGTTTGAGCGCAGCAGCACTCTCTGTGGCAAGCCGCAGCTAAAGGCTCAAATCGAGGCGCTTTCTTGACCCCGCCCCGCACGCCCACTAGATTTAGCTCATGCAACGCCCCTTGCGCTTCACCGCAAATTTCAACACTTCCGTGGCACTCTGCATCCTGACGATGCTCTGCGCACCCGTCGCACGCGCGGAGATCACCTACAAGGAGGGCGAGGGTTGGAGCTTTCAAGGGTGGCTCTTCGACAACCTCAACCTAAGCACGTCCTCAGTCGCCGCCAACTCCACGGAACAGCTCAAAGTCGGCATGCAGTTCGAAAAAGACGGCGACATGAAGAAGGCTGTGGAAGCCTACCGCGCGGTGCTGAAACACTTTCCCCTCGCGCCGGAAGCACCGTTGGCCGTTCTGCGCGTCGCGCAAATCGAGGACAAGAACGGCGACTACGAAAAAGCCTTCCGCTTTTACGACACGTATCTTGAGAAATACCCCGAGGGCGACGACTTCAAGACGGCTTTAGATTCCATGGTGAAGATCGCGAAGCGTTTCATGGACGGGGAACGCAGGCGCTTATTCGGGATCAAGATGTTTGCCTCTAATGTCAGGTCCCAAGAAATGTTCGAGGCCATTCTAAAACGCGCCCCGTTCTCGAGTGGTGCAGCACAAATCATGCTGTACCGCGCCGCAATGCTCGAGCGCCAGTCGAAGGATCAGGAGGCCATTCTGGCCTACCAGGAAATTCTCGAGCGCTTTCCCTCCGACCCTGCTGCCGAAGACGCACAGTATCAGATCGGGTACATCCGCTTTAAGGGAGTGAAGCACGGCTCTTATGACACCGTTGACCGCATCCGGGCGCAGGAATCTTTCGAGGACTTTCTCAACCGCTCTCCCAACGGCGGAAAATCCGTGCAAGCGCGGGAGAACCTGCAGAAACTTGACGCCGAACAGCGCAAATCCACGCTCGAGGTGGCGAAGTTCTACGAGAAGACGGGTAAAACAAAGGCGGCGGTCGTGTATTACGAGGACCTGATTCGAACCTCCCCTGAATCCGATGAAGGCAAAGCGGCAAAGACGAAGCTGGCTGCCCTGAAAGTACGCAAGGGGGAGGATGCGGCCTCGAGTTCGAAGGAGCCCGCCGAGGATGCCGCAAAAGCGGAGGCGAAGCGAACCATGGCAGCCACCATTAGCACGGCGTCGAGGCCTGACTATGTAGGCCCGCAGCTCAAGGCTCAACCCCAGGTTGAAAAAGCGCCGAGCGGTCCAGCATTGCGTATTTCACCCGCAGACATCAACCCCGACCAGCCGTTCTTTCCCGCGCCGCCGACGCCGACCAGCAACCCGACGTCCTCAAAACCCTCGAAGGAAGACAAGAACCCCTGATCCACCCATGCAACCGCCCTCGAGAGTCATCGCAACGCTCGTTCTTTCGTTGATCACCGTCATCCTCGCGGGATGCGCTGGATACCACGTTGGCCCCTCAAAGCCTGCTTACATGAGCGATGTGCGCAACATCGCGATTCCGTCCTTCAAGAATCTGACGCTTGAACCCCGGATGGAAGTGATCTTCGCAAATACATTGGCGAAACAAATCCAGCAGGACGGGACGTACAAAATAACCAATGAGGACGAGTCCGACGTCATCCTGCAGGGAACCGTCGTCAGGATCGACCGCACTCCTGCCCGCGGATTGCAGACCAACTTTTTCCAGACCACCGATTTCAATCTGATTCTCACTCTTGAAATCAAACTCACGGACCGACGCAACGGCAAGATTCTGGCTACACGAAGCATCACGGGAAACACGACCTTCTTTGTGAGCAGCGCTAATCCGCTCACAAGCGACGTGAACAAGGACGAACGGCAGGCCATTCCGCTCGCGGCCGAGGATGCTGCGGTGAAGATAGTCACCTTCCTCGCTGACGGCTGGTAAACCACTCACGCCCTCCTGCACTTTGCTCTACCTCGTCGCGACGCCCATCGGTAATCTGGGCGACATTTCCCAGCGCGCGCTGGAAATCTTAGGATCCGTCGACATCGTCGCCGCTGAAGACACACGCCACTCCGGAAACCTTCTCAAACATTTCAACATCAGAGCGCGCCTGACTTCATACCATCAGCACAATGAGGCGCGCCGGACGGCTGAGTTGGTTGAGGAACTTCAAGCGGGCCGTTCCGTCGCTCTCATCACCGACGCGGGAATGCCGGGCGTGTCCGATCCCGGACACCGATTGCTGCGCGCTTGCATTGAGCGCGAACTGAAGTATTCGGTGATTCCCGGCCCCAGCGCCGTCCTCACTGCACTGATCGGGTCCGGGTTCGACGCGTCACAGTTCTTCTTCGGTGGTTTTCTGCCGGTCAAAAGCGGCCAGCGCGAACGCGAGTTGACCCGCGCAGCGGAACGATCGGAGACGACCGTTTTTTTTGAATCACCCCATCGCATTCTCAAGACTCTTGAAGCGGCGACACGCATCCTGCCGGACCGCAAAATCTGCGTTGCGCGCGAGCTTACTAAGCAATTCGAGGAGTACAGGACCGCAGAGGCGGCAGCGCTTCTGAGGCACTACACAGCGCATCCCGCGAAGGGCGAGATCGCAATCGTGATTGAATCAAGGCAGCGCTGACCGGCGCTGATCGCTGGCAAACCTCGCGACTGCTGAGCGCCTATCCCCCGGCGACAATCCTGATCACTTCAAGGACATCCCCTTCGTTCACCAAACGTTCACTCCATTCTTTGCGATGCAAGGCGGTCCCGTTGTGCTCCACAAGCACCGCCTGCAGCGGAATCCCAAGCCGGCTGAGAACTTCCTCAACCGTCCCCCCCCCACTCACTTCACGCGGATCACCGTTGATTTGAATTTTCATGGAGCAAAATTTTCACCCGCGATTTCCAAAGCGATTCCGACTGCAATCAACAAGGCTTACCGGCTGGATGTTTGGCGATGTAAAGTCATCGGCACCTAGCTGGCGGCAAGGATCGCCGGATCCCAGTCCTTCCAGACCGCATCAAGCCCGCGACTCCGCAAAGCGTCGGCGACCTCCGACGGAGAACGCTCATCGGCGATTTCAAACTGGCCGCTGGCCGTGGCGCCATCGTGCTCCGCACCAAGAGCGACCTGCCTGCCACGAACCGTCAAATGCAGAGACTCTCTCCCCTGCCCGGTGTATCCACCGGGCTCCGTGTGACTGCCAGCGCTCATCATGGTCACCCCCAGCGGCATCAAACCGTCGCGAAGAGCCTGGGGTTCCCGCGTGCTCAGAATCACACCCACCTGCGGAAAACAAATCCGCGTTGCGAAGATAAGCTGGCTGAAGTCGCGGTCACTAAGCGTAAAGCGCGGCTCGTATTCTCCAGCACAAGGGCGCAACCGGGGAAAACTCACGGTGAACTGCGCCTTCCAACAGCGCCTTAGCAGATGTTCAAGGTGCTGCATCAAAGCGATCGCCTCACGACGCCAGTCACAGAGCCCGAACAACGCGCCGATCCCAATGCGGCGAAACCCGGCATCGTACGCCCGCTCCGGACAAGCCAGGCGCCATACATAATCGCGCTTCGGCCCTGCAGTGTGCAGCTCCGAATAAACATCTGTATCGTAGGTCTCCTGATAGACGATCAACGCCTCGGCGCCCGCGCGCACCAACGGCTCGTACTCGTCCCGCTCCATGGGTGCAACCTCCAACGCGAGCCCGGGAATTTCAGGAGCAAGCGCGCGAACGCAGCGCTCAAGGTAGCCATTCGAGACAAATTTTGGATGCTCGCCTGCGACAAGCAGGACATTGCGAAATCCCTGCTCACGCAGATGTTCAGCCTCCCTGCGCAGCTGCTCCACTTCGAGCGTCACCCGCACAATCGCGTTCTCCCGCGAGAAACCGCAGTAAACGCAGGAATTGATGCACTCGTTCGACACGTAAAGAGGCGCAAACAAGCGTATCGCATTTCCAAAGTGACACCGCGTCAAATGCGCTGACTCCGCCGCCATCGCTTCCAATTGCCCGTCTGGCGCCGGCTGAAGCAGGGACGCGAACCGTTTGATCAACGGTGAATAGGCCGCAGGATTTTTTTCGACAGAAAACATAGCTGTGAACGCAGACCACTCAATGTGCCTCCTGCACTCCTGAGTGTCCACCCCTCTCACGCAAACTGAGGGTGCCCCAGAATCTTGCGCTCAAACTCGGCATGCGCGGCTTCCGGCAGATCGTCGGGGATCCTCGCACCGGAACGCCGCCATTTCTGGAGCCACTCGCCACCCAACACCTCGTATCCGGCTGAGAAACGCGACCCCGCAGCCTCCGGGGTGAAAGCAACCGTGGTTTCAAGTTTCTGCCCGGTACCCTTGCCCCGCGCCACGTGAAACCCGGCAGCCAGCAAGGATCCGCGCGTGGCCGTTGAGCAACTGTACGTAAACAACGACGCGGCGCGGCCGCGGCACGCTCGATACAAATTCTCAAAGTTCGCGAGCGTCCACTGGTCGGCGCAGGTTTTTCTCGAGAACATGTCGTAAAAAATCACCTCTGGCGGCTCCTGTGCCTGAAGCACGGTCTGCACGAAGTCGCCCTTCACCAACTCCCAGTACAACCCAGCATGCTCGCGGGATTGCCATCGTCCCTCCCGTAAAATCCACGCAGGCGCGCTATGGCGCAGATACTGAAACTTGTCGGAATTCCGGAAAGCAAGTTCCAGCGAATCCATATCGTTTTCAAAACTGAAAATCCGCATCGGGCGCACCGGACCGTGCGCTGCGGCTTCCTCGAAGCAGCGAATCGCCGCCATCGCATTCGCAGCAGCCCCTAGCCCGACATCCCAAATCACCAGAGGCTCGATCGCGCCCTCGACTACAGCGTGATCCACTTCGCGCACGCGCTCCGACAATATAGCCTGTCCGGTGTATAGCAGTTCCGCCTCCTCCATCGGCTCGTTCCTTGAATGCATGATCTCACCCGAACTGCAGTGTCGGATGCTCGCAAAACCCTCCATGGCGATATGCACCTCGTAGTCGCCGAGCTTTGTCGGGGGGTGCTTTTTGCGCTTGGTCTTTTGAAGCAGCACGGGATTGTCCATGTCATCTTCATGCAAAAACTCGCGCTTCGCGCGGTATAACTCGAGGAACCGGCCGTTCAAGATGCTTTCCCGAATTTCACGCATCAACGCGTGGTAAAAATAAATGTTATGCTGGCCAAGAAGCTGCCAGCCGAGCGTTTCCTTGGTCTTCGTGAGATGATGCAAGTAGGCTCTTGAGTAACGCCTGCAAGTCGGACAAGCGCATTCGGGATCCAACGCCTCATCCGCAGTTTTGTACACGCCGCGGCGCAGTTGCAGAAATCCGCGCGAAGTGAACGCGCCGCCCCTCTGCGCAACCTGCGTCGGAATGATGCAATCAAACATGTCCACCCCGCGATGCACAGCCTCCAGAATATCCAACGGAGTGCCCACACCCATCAAGTAGCGGGGTAGATCATCGGGCAGAAGGCCCGCGGTGAATTCACACGTATCCTCGCGGGCAGATTTCCCCTCGCCAACGGCAAGGCCACCGATCGCGAATCCGTCAAAAGGCATTTCCCTCAAACACTCGGCACTTTCGCGGCGCAGATTTTCGAACAGCGCTCCCTGCACAATTCCAAAGAGCGCCTGTGCGGAATCCGCGCGCGCAACAAGACTCCGTTGCGCCCAGCGATGCGTGATTCCCATCGCCTCGCGGGCCGTGGCCTCGTCGGCGGTCGAGGGAATGCACTGGTCGAGCGCCATCATGATGTCGCTTCCAATCGCGCGCTGCGTTTCAATGCTAACCTCGGGGCTGAGCAGAATTGTGCGGCCGTCCAAATAACTCTGAAACACCGCCCCCTCCTCGCTCATCGAGCGCGCATGCGGCAGCGAGAAAATCTGGAACCCACCGGAGTCGGTCAAAACCGAACGCTCCCAGCTCATGAACTTGTGGATCCCTCCCAGTGCGCGGAAAACCTCCGGCCCGGGTCGCAGCAGCAAATGGTAGGTGTTTGCAAGAAGCACCTGCGAGCCCGCGTCCTCCAAAGATTGCGTGAGCTGAGCCTTCACGGTTGCCTGAGTGCCAACCGGCATAAAAACCGGAGTCCGCACCTCGTTATGCAAGGTGCGGAAGGTCGCAGCTCGGGCCCTCGAACCCTGCGCAACGGCTTCAACGCGGAAATCCAACCGGGAATCACTCATGGAGCGGGGCAGAGTAACCCAGAATACGGATCTGAAAAGCCCCGCATCACATCCACTGACATCCCCTCTAATCTCTGGGACCGCGCAGCCCCAGCTGCGCTTTGACGCAGATTAAACCAATGATCTCGCCCAAAAGCGAAGTCGCTGAAGCATCGCAATCCACCCCAATAGGCTCACGCGTCAGCGCAGTCACGCCTCCCCAGTCAGAGAGGCACGCCCCGGCTCATTCAGGCCAACTCTCAACCTACGCGAGCAGATCCTTCACCACCTTGCCGTGGACATCGGTGAGACGGAAATCGCGCCCCTGGAAACGGTACGTCAACTGTTCATGATTGAACCCGAGCTGATGCAGCAGCGTCGCCTGCAAATCGTGGACATGCACCGGATGTTCCGCCGTCGCAAACCCCAATTCATCCGTGGAACCGTACGCGAAACCTTTTTTGAATCCACCGCCGGCAAGCATCAGTGAAAAACAGTCCGGATAATGATCGCGCCCCAACACCGATCCGCCGGCAGTGCGACCCTCCCGGAAGGGAGTACGGCCAAACTCGCCGCCCCAGACAATCAGCGTGTCATCCAGCAATCCGCGCTCTTTAAGATCGTTGATCAGCGCCGCAACCGGCTTGTCGGTGCGCGCCATCTTGGATGTGAGCCCGTCGCGAATGTCCTCACTCGGACCCGTGCCATGGAAATCCCAGCCCCAATCGAACAACTGCACGAATCGAACGCCCTGCTCCACAAGGCGCCGAG
>JBILKY010000327.1:0-4096 GCA_044376395.1 Chthoniobacteraceae bacterium
GGACTTCAGCCAAACGAGACAGAAGAGAACATGCAACCTCGCTTGCGCGGCATGACACTGATGGCTTTGTCTAACAAATTTGGCCATCTCGTACTTTCAACCGGCAACAAGAGCGAGCTTGCCGTTGGTTATTGCACGCTCTACGGCGACATGTGCGGCGGTCTCGCTGTGATCAGCGATGTGCCGAAAACACAAATTTACAAGCTGGCGCGATGGCTCAACAGGGAGCGCGAAATCATCCCGTGGGCGACCATCGACAAGGCGCCCAGCGCGGAGCTCAAGCCCGATCAAAAGGATCAAGACACCTTGCCACCGTACGAAATTCTCGACCCGATTCTACAGCTCCATGTCGAGGAACGTTGCTGCGCACAGGAAATCATCGCCAGAGGATTTGACGAGGCCACTGTCCGATGGGTGCTCAGGCGCGTCTCCCTCAATGAATACAAGCGGGCGCAGGCCGCCCCGGGTTTAAAGGTCACCTCAAGGGCTTTTGGCATTGGCCGCAGGATGCCTATTGCGCAGCGGTACAGCCCCTAAGGAGTGGTCACCGAGTCAAGAAACAGCCGGCGCGTGAATCGACGCAATGTCTCACGAGCGGCGAATTATTTTCTATGAGCCAAAACAAAATTAACGCACTCGAGGGCGCCTTGGTCGCTGACGCCCTCGCGATGCCTGTGCACTGGTATTATGACAGGCTTGCGCTCAAGCGTGACTACGGCCGAGTCGACCGATTCATGGCACCAAAAAATCCGCACCCTGACAGTATTCTTCACCGAAGCCAATACAACCCGGTCACCCCAAACGCTGACATCCTGCACGATCAGGCGGTGTATTGGGGGCAACGCGGCGTGCATTACCACCAAAACCTGCGGACTGGCGAAAACACGCTCAACTTCCAACTGGCACGTGCACTTTACAGGCAAATCTCAAAAGCACAGACCTACGATCCGGCAGCGTGGCTCCGTCTTTACGTTGATTGCATGCGACTGCCGGGTTGGCACCGGGACACCTACGTCGAAGAATACCACCGCGCATTTTTTACAAATTTTGCGAAAGGCAGAGCTCTGGAGAAATGCGGAATCAACGACGTCCACATCGGCGGTCTGGTCCCCGTCCCTGCCCTTTTTGCGGCGCTCCATCAACCCGAATCGCTTTTAGAGACCGTCGTAACCGCGCACGTGAAACTAACCCACGACGACCCCGACGTGATCGATGCGGCGCGGGCGTTCACGCGTATTCTCTGCGCCATCGAAAGAGGTGTACCGCTCCGTGATGCAATTATTTCGCACGGCAGCACATGGATTTCGGCCCGCAAGATTGAAAAATGGACGAACGAAGCCGACGAGGTTGTTGTGGGCCAACGACTGAGTCCTGCATGTTACATCAAAGACGCGTTTGCCGCATCGCTCTACCTCAGCTGGAAATACGCTGATGAATTCGGCGCCGGACTCATCGCCAACGCGCATTGTGGCGGCGACAACTGCCATCGCGGCGCGGTGATCGGGGCCCTTCTGGGATTTGCGAACGGCGTGCCGGAAACATTCCTATCGGGCCTCAGAACTCGCGCTTCAGCGGAAAACTAAATCCCTGATCGCCTGCAGCAGCCCCAAATATGAGTGAGACGCTTTTCACACGTCCCTTGAAGAAACCGGCGGATCACTGGCCTATCAACCAAATGACCTGGCCAGATTCAGGACGGACTTTTCCGGCGGGAAATTCTCCTCGGATTACCTCCTGAATCATCGTTTCCTTCGACGCATCGTTCACGAGGAAAACCACCGTCCGACAGGCGTTCAGTAGTGGGAAGGTGAAAGTAATCCGCTGTGGAGGAGGCTTCGGGCCAATTGTGGGAACAACCCAGCGCAGCTTCTCGTCCAAGGCATCTGAGCCCGGAAAAAGCGAGGCAGTGTGGCCGTCAGGCCCCATACCGAGCAGCATCAGATCATGCGCATAAATTGGTTCGCCCATCCGGGCTGCGACAGCCCTTAACCTTGACTCACAATCTTGGGCAGCTGCCTCCGGATCAATCTCCCCACGAATCCTGAACACGTTTCTCTCGGGAATCGGGACCAGCGCAAGCAGAGATTCACTGGCCATTCTGTAATTGCTGTCACAGTGGTCGGGTGCGACGCAGCGCTCGTCCCCGAAAGTAATTTGAACCTTCGCCCACTCCAGACTCCCCGCTCGCGCAGCAAGCGCTGCATAGATAGCTCTAGGCGTGTTGCCGCCTGCAAGGCCAAGACGGAAGACTCCAACGCGTTTGATCGCTTCCTGGCCCTTCGAGACAATCAAGTCCACACTGTCCTCAACAAATCGCGTTGATCGGATAATTTCCGGAGCATTTTCCATAGTATGATGAGCTTCTAAAATATCGAAAGCGGCCGATCCTCTACATGAGACGGCACGGAATAAAAGCCTCAAGGGTCGCTCCAGCGGTTCCCAGCATTTTGAGATGAATCAGAGCCGCCTTGCGGACATGGAGTCGATCAGGATTGGGCATGCCCAGCAGTCTTGCAGTCAACTCCGCAAGATCTGGCTGGTGACCGACCAGCAGCACACGGTTGAAATGCGAAAACGCGCTCAATTGCTGGATGGCATCCTCGGAGTACATCCCGGGCAGTGCCCAAGGACATTCAATGAGCTCGACTTTGAGCTCGCTTGTGATCACCTCCGCGGTGCTGCGCGCACGAACCGCCGGGCTGCTCAATACGAGGTCTGGAATACATTGGCGCGCTTTTAGAAACGCGGCCACTTCGTGCGCCTGACGAACCCCCTTTTCCGATAACTGCCGATCGAAATCCGATGGTGCATCAAAAACTGCATCTGCATGTCTAAGGATCAGCAGTTCCATAATTCAGAAACACACACCACGACGCGTATCACCGAACATCACATCACCATTCCCCCGTCCACCGTGAGACACTGGCCCGTGATGTACTTGGCCTCATGGCTTGCGAGAAAGCATACGGCCGCCGCGATGTCCTCAGGCTTGCCGAACGCACCGAGGGGAATCTGCGGAATCACCGCCTGCTTCACCTTGTCTGGGAGGACGTCCGTCATGTCCGTCTCAATAAACCCCGGAGCCACCACATTGCAGGTGATTCCGCGGGACGCAAGTTCACGCGCAATGGTCTTGGTGAGCCCAAGCACACCCGCCTTGGAGGCCGCGTAGTTTGCTTGCCCCGCGTTTCCCATCAATCCTGCAACAGAGCCTATATTGATAATTCTTCCTGAGCGCTGCTTAATCATCGGACGCTCGAACGCCTGAATACAGTTGAAGGTGCCCTTCAGATTGGTGTCCAAGACGAGGTCCCAGTCCTCTTCAGAAATCCGCATCGAGAGGCCATCACGGGTCACTCCTGCGTTATTCACCAGAATGTCCACCCGTGAGAAATCAGCAAGGATCTGCTCGGCGAGTGCAGCAACGGCGCCGTGGCTTGCGACATCCACCGCGTACGCTTTTGCGAGGCCCGCGTGCTTTGCATTGATCTCGTCCGCAGTGCGAATCGCATTTGCCTCACTTCTAGAAACCACTGCAACCCGCGCCCCCTCCGACGCCAATGACATCGCAATGGAGTGCCCAATCCCACGGCCAGCACCTGTCACTACCGCCACCTGATTTGCAAAACGCATATAGTTATATCTAATCGACAAAAGTTCAGTTCCAAGATGGTTGGCGGCCTAATTAAAACTAGTCAACAAGGCCAACCTGGCTCTAGTTTCTGCGCACTTCCCTAGGCTTGTCCAGTCCACTCGGACAACGTTGCGATAATCCGCAAACGCACTCGAAACCCTACGTTTAGTGCGAAACCGCTTTCTCTGCACCCAAACCCGTATGCGCTCTCACCTGAAGCTCCGTAAATTTGGCTTCCGCGTTCGGTTCGGGCCGAAGCAGTGAGCCAAGGATCGCGGCAAGAAACCCGATCGGGATGCTCAGAATTCCCGGATTATTGAGCGGGAAGATCGGCTGCATCTGGATGAGATGTCGCTTTGCCGCAAGAACCTCCGGGCCATCGATTCCCATCATGCTCGGGCTGAGCACGATCAAAACAATGCTAGCAAGGAGCCCCACCCCTAGGCCGCAGACCGCGCCGGC
>JBILKY010000328.1:0-4087 GCA_044376395.1 Chthoniobacteraceae bacterium
GCCCACACCCTACAAGGCGGAGAAGGATGGCGCCGTGTATTTCTGCGGATGCAAGCACAGCGCCAAGGGAGCTCTGTGTGACGGAAGCCACGCAAAACTCCCCTGATCCCGCTAATTGATGGCAGGGTTGGCATTGCTTGAAAGCTGGCCGATCTTCGCGAGGCGAACCCTGCGGCTACGCTTTGGCATTTCAGCCTCCGGAGCCTTGAGTGAGCGCGGTTCCTAGGTAACCGAGCGCTTGGGGTTGCTCAGTTCGGGGATCGCAGCCTCCGTTGCGCGGACAGATTTTTCGCTTAGACGTGAGCCGGTTTTAGCGAAACAAAGACTTAAATTTCACAACAGGCTTGTGTAGGCATTTCCGGTTGTTAATGTCCCGCACCTCTGAACTCTAGTTTACCCACCGGATTTGTAATTAGATTGTCACCCAAGCGATAACGCCCGTCTTGTAATGACCTTGGCAAATTTACTTTCGGTTAATCAGATCATTCCCGATCTTCAGGCTCGGGAAAGATGGCCTGCCATTCTTGAGCTGGTCGAAAGTCTCGTCTCAAGCGGACTGGTGGAACCGGCGGACAAGGAAGGAATCTTGCGTGCGCTCGAGTTGCGCGAACAGACCATGAGTACGGGGATTGGTTTCGGAATCGCCATCCCGCACGCGTCTTCCGACCGGGTGAACAGGGTTGTCGCGGCCTTTGGCAGGTCTAAGCATGGAATTGAGTTCGGCTCATTGGACAATGTTCCTGTGCAGTTCATTGTGATGTTCGTGGTGCCCAAGGATCAGTTTCAGATCCACCTCAGGACATTGGCTGCAATTGCGAAGTTCCTAAACGACAGGGGGGTCCGGGAGCGGCTTACTGTGGCGGAATCACCCGACGAAATTCTGAAGATTTTTCAGGTGCCCGGTCGATAGTCCAGCGGTTGCGCTGGTTTGTGATGTTTTGGGCGGGCGCCCAAAAGTCGGCCGGAGCCTTCAAAGCGCTTCGCTTTGCTCGGTGAATCCTCTTATCCTGCGACGCTTTTTATGAAAACCACACCTGCGCTGCTTCAGGAGCGTCTAAGAGTCGCTTTGGAAGGAATTAGTTTTGGGGATGTAGACGTCACTGGTGTTCCCGTAGACGTCACACAGGCGTCGGACGCTCGTTTTGGTGATTATCAAAGTAACGTTGCAATGGTTCTTGCGAAACGCGCCAAAATGAACCCGCGTGCACTGGCTGAGGGCATACGCGAACGGTTTGACGGCTCTGGGATCTGTTCATCCCTTGAAATTGCGGGCGCGGGATTTTTGAATTTTAGACTCGAGTCGAAGTGGGTTCGCGAGCGAGTTGAAGCCATGCGTGACGATGCGCGTTTGGCAGTTCCTGAGCCGCCAGTTAAAAAGAAGATCATCGTGGATTTTTCGTCGCCAAACGTGGCGAAGCCCATGCATGTCGGCCACATTCGCTCGACTATTCTTGGGGATGCGCTGGCAAGAATCGCGGAGTTTTACGGGCATTCGGTGGTGCGCGACAATCACATCGGTGATTGGGGTACTCAGTTTGGAATGCTCCTAGTGGGCTGGAAAACGATTTTGGATACGGCTGCGCTTGAGCGGGATCCGCTCGGTGAGATGGAGCGGATTTACAAGATCATCAGCGCGAAATGCAAGGAAGACCCCGCAACCATGGACGCTGCCCGCCAAGAACTGGTCCGGTTGCAGGCGGGGGACGCGGAGAATTTGGGTTTGTGGAGGGAAATGATTCGACTGTCTCAAACGCAGTTTGATTCGATCTACGGGCGGCTGGGTATTCGGTTTGATGTGACTCTTGGTGAAAGTTTTTACAACGACCGATTGAAGTCAGTTGTCGGAGAACTTCTGTCCCTCGGCATCGCCCGCGAGAGTGACGGGGCAATGTGCGTGTTTTCCGATTACAAAATACCGCAGGAGACGGATCCGTTTCTCATCAAAGACAAGGATGGATGGCGGGACAACCCCGCGTTGGTTTTGAAAAGCGACGGTGCTGCGAACTACACCACGACGGATCTGGCCACGCTCCAATACCGCCGTCAAACATGGCGGCCTCATGAAATTATTTATGTGACGGACGGAAGGCAGCAGCTGCATTTCCGACAACTGTTCGCAATTTACGCACGCTGGAAACCGGATGAATCGAGCGTGGTACGGCTTTCCCATGTTTGGTTCGGCTCGATCCTCGGTGAGGACGGCAGGCCGTTTAAGACGCGTTCGGGCGAAACCATCCGACTCGCGGAACTATTGGATGAGGCAGAAGAGCGCGCGTTTACGCTGGTCAGCACAAAAAACCCCGAGCTTGACGAGGGGCAGCGGCGCGAAATCGCGCGCATCATCGGGATTGGTGCAGTGAAGTACGCCGACCTGCTGCCGAACCGGCAGGGAGACTACGTGTTTTCATGGGACAAGATGCTGAGTTTTCAGGGCAACACCGCGCCGTATCTTCAAAATGCGTATGTGCGGATCCGGTCGATATTCCGGAAGGTTTCCGAAGCAGGTGAGGCGTGGAATCAGGGAGGTGCATTGGAGCTGGAAGCGCCTCAAGAAATTTTGCTCGGTAAAAAGCTGCTTCAGTTTGGCGAAGTGGTTCCGCAGGTCTTGGAGGATCACCGGCCGAGCACGCTCGCGAACTATCTCTACGAACTCGCCAATGTTTTCCACTCTTTCTACGAGGCCTGTCCGGTGCTGAAGGCTGCCGCTGGGCCACGCGCGAGCCGTCTTGGGCTATGCGACATATCAGCGCGAACGATCAAGGCTGGTCTCGGTCTGCTGGGAATCGAGGTCCCGGAACGGATGTGAAGACACCCGGCCGCAGCCCGCATCGTGCTGCGTTTCAAGGCTAAGGCGTGGCCGTCAAGCGCAGTCCTCGGGTGTTGAAGCGCAGTCGTTGTGTGGAAATGCCAACTTGGGCGGCTCTACGCCAACTTGGGCGGTTCCACGGATTCTACGGATAATCGCTTCGCGCCGCTGAATCTCTCGGTTCGTTGAGCCGAGTGAACTCCGGATTCCAACTCGATGCCGGTGACGGGCGTGAGTCGGGGCCTGTTCTCGAAAGGTCTCCGAGCAGTTGCTGCTGGCGCTCAAGGAGCACATCCGCGCGTTCGCGCAGCGCGTCGCGTTGACGGATTGCCGTGTCGCGTTCTCTGCGCAGTCTCGCGATCTCGCGTTCGATCCGCTCGCGTTGTTCGACGTCTCCGCGCAGGAGTTCGTTGCGTTCCCGCTCGAGCGCGAAGGACTGCTCGCGGGATGCCGCTCGCGCGGCGTCCACCGCCGAACGTGCTTCGTCGCGCTGTCTGATCAGTGAGTCGAGCTGATTGGAGAACTCCTCGGTGCGGTTGCGCAGCGTTTCGCGCGTTTCCTCCAGTAGCGAGAGTAGGGTCACTTTCTCGTTCAGAAGAGCTTCGCGCTCGCGCGTCAGTTGATCGAACCGGCGTCGTGAATCGCTCTCTGACGCAACCAATCGACCTGTAAGCTCGGAGCTTTCCGAGCGTGACGAGTCGAGCTCCTCACGGAGTCGGTTGATTTCGGCTGGGTAACGGCGTTCCGCGTCGCCGAGCGCTGCCCGCAGCCTGTCGGCATCGAGTCGGTGCGTGTTGAGCTCTTCTCTGAGTCGTGAAATCTCCGTGTCCTTTGCCTGAGTGAGGCTGGAAATCGCCTGGCGATGGTCGGCGGTGAGCTTTGCAATGCGGCGATCGCGCTCGGTATTGGCTTCCGCAATCTGCTGGTCCTTCTGAAGCAGAACAGCGTCGCGTTCGGCTGAAACCGTCGCAAGCGCGCGCGCGTGCTCCGCTTGAATTGACTCCACCCGCGAGGTCCATTCCGCCAGACGGCGGTCGCGGTCTGCTGCGATATTCGCCACGCGCTGGTCACGCTCTGCCACCGCTGCATTCCGCTCGCCAAGCACTTCCGACAACGCTTTTTCGTTTTCGGCGCGGTAGAGCGACAACTGCTGCTCGTAAGTGGCCTTGGCATCTGCGAGTTGCCGCGCCTTGTCGGTCAGCAGCTGGGCGCGCTCCGACTCGAGCTTTCCGATCGCTTGCTTAGCGGCTGCGTCGATATCGGCAATCTCTTCATCCTTTG
>JBILKY010000329.1:0-4081 GCA_044376395.1 Chthoniobacteraceae bacterium
GTTGGGACAAAACCGCAATTGCGACGAGTCCCAATAAAAGCGGTTTTACCGAATAAAACCTAGTCAGGACTGTTGGCGGATGCGAACGGTCCATAAACAAGTCGGCAGACTAGCTCTTGTAGCGCAAACGCTTCTTGTGGCGGTTTTCCTTCATCCGCTTCTTGCGTTTATGCTTCGCGATTTTCGTTTTACGTCTCTTTTTAAGTGATCCCATGAGGTTTCAGATAGCTGGCGTTTGGGGGGCTGGGAGCGAAACAGGAATTTGACCCGGCCGCAACTTCAATCTGTTGTTTATTTTTGGACTTGCCCGGCTGCTACCGTATGCCGTCAGGGCTCCGGTGGCGTGGGCGACATCCCGTTTCGTTTCCTGTTTGGCTTAGTAGACCAGCTTGTTGAGCGGGTATTCGATGATTCCCTCCGCGCCCAACTCTTTAAGCTGCGGGATGATCTCGCGTACTATTTTTTCTGAAATCACCGTCTCCACCGCAATCCACCCATCCTGAGCCAGATGCGAAACCGTCGGGTTGCGGAGGGAGGGGAGGGTGGATAGCAGCTGCTTGAGGTTGGATTCGGGCAGGTTCATCTTGAGCCCAACCTTGTCCCGAGCGGCGAACGCCCCTTCCAGAAGCATCACAAGCTTTTGGATTTTCGCCCGTTTCCAAGGGTCTTGGTACGCGGAGCGATTCGCGATGAATTGAGGTGAAGATTGCAGGATGGTTTCGAGGATGCGTAACTTGTTGGCGCGCAGTGAAGAGCCGGTCTCCGTGACGTCCACGATCGCATCCACCAAGTCTGGAACCTTCACCTCGGTTGCACCCCACGAGAATTCGATGGTTGCTTCCACTCCGCGTTCGGCCAGAAAGCGGCGGGTCAATTCCACGGCCTCTGTGGCGATCACCTTGCCCTTGAGATCTTCAACTTTCTGGATGGGAGAATCTTCGGGAACCGCAATGACCCACCTTGTGGGTTGGTCGCTGGCTTTGGAAAAGGTCATCTCGCACAGGGTCTCTACGTCGGAACCGTTGTTGTAGATCCAGTCGCGACCCGTAAGTCCGCAGTCCAGAAAACCGTGCTCAACGTAGCGGCTAATTTCCTGAGCCCGAAGGAGACGGATCACCAATTCTGGGTCGTCTACGCTGGGTTTATAGGAGCGGCCCGCTCCGGAAATTATGAATCCGGCTTTGGCAAAAAGTGCGAAAGTGGGTTCCTGCAGGGAGCCCGAAGGCAGGCCGATGCGGAGTACGGGATTTTGGCTCATAGATGAAGCAGAAGGGATGCGGAGGGGGGGCGGAGGTTCTCGCGAACCGCCCCCAGGCATCCAGTAAAAAGAGGAGGGGGATTAAGGATTTCGCGGAAACTCCTGAGACTCGTGATCTGGAGCGCTCGGGGCATTTGCGCAAATACTATCCTATAACGGCGTGTGTTTTTCTGGAAGCGGGGGCTGCGTTGGCGATGGGGGCAAGAGGTCGGGGCGGAGCCGGCGGGTTTTCTGCAGAGCTTGTTCTCTGCGCCATTCGGCGATGAGGGCGTGGTTGCCAGAGAGCAGGATTTCGGGAACCCGCTTTCCGCGGAATTCCACGGGGCGGGTGTATTGCGGGAATTCCAAAACACCTGTCGCAAAGGAGTCGTCAATGGCGGATGCCTGGTCTCCAAGAACGCCGGGAAGCAGTCTCACGACTGCGTCGACGATGACACATGCGGCAAGGGCGCCGTTGGTGAGCACGTAGTCGCCGATGGAGATTTCCTCATCCACAAGAAGGTCGATTGCGCGCTGGTCAATGCCTTCATAGTGCCCGCACAGAAGGATGAGGTGCGAGGCTTCCTCAGCGAGGCGTTTGGCGGTGGAGTGGTTAAAAACTCCTCCGGCTGGGGATAAGTAAATCACCCGGGATTCAGGGGTTTTGAGAGACTCGACGGCGTCAACGATGGGCTCACATTTGAGCACCATGCCCTGCCCGCCACCGTAAGGCGCGTCATCGGTGACGCGGTGTTTGTCACGCGCCCAGTCCCTGAGGTTATGGGAATGGATGGAGGCCAGGCCGCGGTTCTGTGCGCGTCCCAGGATGCTTTCCGAGAGGGCTCCCTCAGCGATCTTCGGGAACAAAGATAGGATATCGATGCGCATGGGATTCGAGCCGATGGGGTGGGACGAAGGGAGTGCTAAGCGTAAGGGGGTGAGAGCTGGCTGACGGCCGGGGAAAAGACGTCGCGACTAGGCCTGTGTTCTGGCTTCAATCACCGCGCTGAGCGCTTCGTGGAAATTGTGCAAATCCTGAACAACGGCGGGGCAGCGCTCCAGCACCGCTTTGGCAAGCCGTTCGTAGTTGGCTGGGTTTCGTTCCGAGAGTTCGGCCATGGCGAGGAGAACAGCGAAAACGTTGTTGATGTTGTGCTTCGTGTCCCGGAATTGGTCCGACAAAGCTCGGAGTTCCGATCTGGTCACGGGGGTGCCTTCAGTTTGCATGGGAACGCGGGTTTCTGCCTGTGGGTGATTTGACGCGGGAAATGATTTGATGCTGGAGGACCCGCACTTTCAGTGCTTGGCTGAGGCAGTTTAATGTTCCAGCTGCGATCATGGCGAGAGACAGTATACGGATCCTAGGGGCGCGACAGCACAACCTCAAAAACCTTTCGCTGGAAATCCCGCGCGAGAAGCTTGTGGTTGTGACGGGGCTGAGCGGGTCTGGGAAAAGTTCCCTTGCTTTTGACACTTTGTACGCCGAAGGCCAGAGGAGGTATGTGGAGAGTCTTTCCGCCTACGCCCGGCAGTTTTTGGATCAACTCCAGAAGCCTGACGTCGACTTCATCGAGGGGCTTTCGCCGGCCATCGCTATCGAGCAGCGGCATTCCTCGGGAAACCCTCGCTCGACCATCGCCACGACCACGGAAATTTACGATTACCTGCGGCTCCTTTACTCCTCCATTGGCCAACCCCACGACCCGGCCACCGGGGAACCGGTGAACCGACTTTCCCCCGAGCAGATCGTGGATCGGATACTGGCGTTCCCCGAAGAGGGAAGGATCATGATTCTTGCGCCGCTGGTTTTGGACGAGCGAGGCGAGTTTCGGGACGTGTTGGAGAGGTTGAAGCGGGAGGGGTTTCTGCGGGCCCGTATCGACGGAGTTGTGGTGGAGATCGGTGGGCAGCATCCGGTAACCCGGCTTGCCTCGGGTGCTGCGCATTGCATCGAGGTGGTGATCGATCGACTCGTGCTAAAGGACGGTGTGCGCGGGCGTCTGGCTGAGTCGGTGGACATGGCGTTGAAATGGGGCCGCAACCGGATAGGGGTTTTGCTGCAAACGCAGGGCGACGGTCCATGGGCCGAACACGTGTTCTCCACCGCCTACGTGAATGCTGTAACCGGCTTCCAGATGCCGGTGCTCACGCCAAAGCATTTCTCCTTCAACAGCCACCTCGGGGCGTGTCCGGAGTGCCAGGGATTGGGTACCCGTCAGGAGATTGACCCAGACTTGCTTGTGCCGGACCCCGACAAGACGCTTGCCGAGGGCGCTGTTGCGGCATGGACAAAGGTGGGCAAGCGCTTGGAAGCGTTTTACCGCAGCCTGCTCGGGCATCTTGCGGCGCATTACAAGGTTTCGATGGACGTTCCTTGGAACCAGCTTCCGGAGGAGTTTTGCGAGGTGATCTTGCATGGTTCGGGCGGAGAGGTTCTTGCACTGCCTTCGCTGGATGATTCCGGATCAGCGCCGCAGGTATTCGAGGGGGCAGTTTTGCAGCTCCAGAACCTCTTCGCCGTGACCGAGAGCGAGTCGACACGCCAAAGGCTCAGGCATTTCATGGGAACTCGAGTGTGCCCCAGATGCAATGGCGCCAGATTGCGGCCGGAGTTGCTGGCCGTGACGGTGACGAGTCGAGTCGGCGATCGAGATGTGAAAACTGGAATCGCGGACTTTTGCGGGTTGACGGTTGAGGGCGCGAAGCATTTTGTCGAAGGGCTCGCGCTCTCGGAGCAGCAGGAGTTTGTCACTGCGGAGATTCGGCGGGAGCTCGGAAACAGGCTCAGGTTTTTGAATGAAGTGGGTCTTGGATATCTCAGCCTCGATCGCCAGAGTGGTACAC
>JBILKY010000086.1:0-12473 GCA_044376395.1 Chthoniobacteraceae bacterium
GAAAGCGCCCATCCGCTCAGCATCGCCGTGCGTGTTTTTTTGAGTTTTCTCAATGCCTGAGACTTTCTCGATGCCGGAGGGAACACCAAGACTTTCCCTTCAGTCCGAGACGAATCAAAGCATTCGTAAGCAGGAAGCGCATTGAGATGCGGGGCCAGAGTCCGAGTCATTTCCCAAACCGATCGATGAAGCATAAAGCAGTACCCGGTGTCAGCCAGGGTGCACAGGAGTTCCTGTGCTTTGCCGAGCGAGTAAGCGTAAAACACCGGTGTTTCCCCGCTCTGAAAAGCGCTTCTCAAAAAACCGTGAATCTGCTCGATGATTTTGTCTCGCGGCGGAAAGCGGTACTGCGGGACTCCAAACGTCGTCTCCATGACTAGGGTGTCTGCTTGTTCAAAGCGCGCGAGCTCGCAGCTGCTGGAAGATCTCAGCTTGTAGTCCCCCGTGTAGAGCAGCGAGGCGCCGTCTGTGTCGCGCCTGAGATGAAGCATGGACGAGCCTGCGATGTGTCCAGCGGGTAACAAGCGGAGCGTCCAGCCTTCACGCATGAGTGGCGCCCCGATGGGGACTGATAAAAATGCACCCGCAGCGCGTTTACCATAGCGCGCAGTCATAAGCTGACCCGTTAACTCGGAACATATTGTCAGCCGGTGTCTGGCGAAATGGTCGCTGTGCGCATGCGACACGAATGCGCACTCCGCGGAAAACTGAGGATCCAGCCACAATCCCGCCTCAGGAACATGGATCCCACGCCGGTATGAGACGGAAAGCAGTTGGCTCATTTGAGGCAAAAGGGTCCGCACGAAGGGGTGCGGTCTCAGAAAAAAATCGCCGTGTACCGCACTGAAGCGAACACGGCGATTCTCTGGACAGGCAGCCGTCTTAAATAACTTGAGCTGCGTGATTTGCTTGCCGGGCTGATCCAGGTTAGATCACCGGCTGTCAGTTGGCGCGGAACTCGACAGGCTGACCTCGCCTCATGGCTTCGTGCTGTTCGTCGGAGCAGGGCGCATTGAGCGGAACGTTTGTTTGGTTCCCGTTTTGAGAAACCAGTCCCTTTTCGAGCATGTAGCGCTCCACCTCCTCGCCTGAAATGTCGGGAAGCATGACGCCGTTGATTTCCACGCAAGGGCTCAAGGGTTGGCCGCTTCGTTGTTCCATTTCCCAGCGAAAGGCGGGATTTTTAATGATGTCTTTTTCTGTGTATGCAATGGCGTACTTGCTGAGCACAGCGCGGACGCCGTTACTCCAGCCGCATTGCGTTTTCAGCCAGGCCGTTACTGTTGGGTTTTCCATGATTGTGGTGTGGTTTATTTTTGGGTGAAAGTTGGGTGTGCCGAACAGAAAGGGCCGGCGGTTTTGCCGCCGGCCCAAACCTATAGCACACTCGGAGTGAAATGGCTTCCACCACTTCATCCGGGTTGTTCGCCAGACTTAGCGGCGGCGGGTTTCCCCGGGCCGGTATTCCTCGGCGGCGGCAAAGGCCTGCTCGAGGCCCACCATGTCTTCGCCTGGCCGCAGCGAATCGAATGCGGCAGCCTCACGCTTGATCTCTTCTTCATCGTAAGCGGCAGCCTTGATGGAGAGGCCGATGCGGCGCTCTGCCTTGTCCACCTTGATGACGCGCGCTTCGATTTCCTGACCGATCTTGAGATGATCTTTGATCTTGTCCACGCGGTCTTCGCTGATTTGGGAGATGTGGACAAGTCCATCGATGTCGCCATCGAGTTGCACGAATGCGCCAAATGTGGCGATTTTGCTGATCTTGCCCTTCACGAGGTCGCCAATCTTGTAGCGTGCCTCGATGGTCTTCCATGGATCTTCCTCAAGCTGCTTAATTCCAAGGCTGATGCGCTGGGAATTCTTGTCGATGTCGATCACAACAGCCTCGAGTTCGTCGCCCTTCTTGATGACCTCCGTTGGGTGGTTGACCTTCCGCGTCCAACTCATGTCGGAAACGTGAATCATCCCGTCGATGCCCTCTTCCAGTTCTACGAACGCGCCGTACGCAGTCATGTTGCGGACGATGCCCTTCACCTGTTTTCCGATCGGATAACGGTGCTCGATCTCCTCCCAAGGATTCGCCTCGAGTTGCCGTACGCCGAGGCTGATCTTCTGTTCCTCCTTGTTGATTCCGAGAACAACCGCTTCGATTTCCTGTCCGAGTGACAGCACATCGCTGGGGCGCGTGATGCGCTTCGTCCAGGATAGCTCGGACACGTGGATGAGTCCCTCCACGCCTTCTTCGATTTCGACGAAAGCGCCGTAGGGCACGAGGTTGGTGATCTTGCCCTTGACCTTGGTGCCGACGGGGAATCGTCCTTCGGTTTCTTCCCATGGGTTTTTCTGGGTCTGCTTGAGGCCGAGTGAGACACGCTCTTTGTCGCGGTTGATCTCGAGCACAACCACTTCAACTTCCTGCCCAACTTTCAAGAGCTCGCTTGGGTGGGTCAAGCGGCCCCAAGTCATGTCAGTGATGTGGAGCAGTCCGTCCATGCCATCGAGATCAATGAACGCACCGAAATCGGTGAGGTTCTTGACCGCGCCGCGAACGATGTCGCCCGGCTTGGTTGAATCAAGGAAGCGGGCACGTTTGTCGGCGCGCTCTTGTTCGATAAGTTCACGGCGTGAGAGAACGACGTTTTTGCGATCGTCGTTGATTTTCACGATGCGGAATTCGTAGGTGTTGCCCACAAATTGCTGCAGATCCTTCGGTGGGATGATGTCGATCTGAGAACCAGGAAGGAATGCCTCCACTCCAATATTCACGGTCAGGCCGCCTTTGACGACTGAGCGGACTTTTCCTTTGATGATCCCGCTGTCGTGAAACACTTTCACGATTTTTTCCCAGTTCTGGCGGTAAGCCGCTCTCTCTTTGGAGAGCAAGACCATGCCCTCGTCGTTCTCGAGACGGCAAAGCAGCACTTCAACCTCATCGCCCACTTGGATGTCTTCCATGTCCTCAAACTCGGAAATTGGAATGACGCCCTCGCTTTTGTATCCGATATCTATGAGGACTTCTCTCGGCCGTACTTCAAGCACGTGGCCTTTGACGATGCTACCCTCCTTAAATTCGCGAAGCTGATGCGTCGCGAGCAATTCCTTCATGTCGATCATTTTTTCGTATAAACTACCCACGGTTCCCCTTGTTTTTCCCGCAGCGGGCACTGGAAACGTCAAGTGCCTAGGACGCAGCGGGCCGAAGAACTTATACTGGAGAAGGCTTTGCGCAAAGTGGAAAGCATCCAAATTTGACGAAAATGAAACGCAGCTTGCACCGCTGGGCACAGCTTTGTAGGGTGACCGCTCAGTAGTGGACGGCTAGGTAGCTCAGTTGGCAGAGCAGAGGACTGAAAATCCTCGTGTCGCCGGTTCGATTCCGGCCCTAGCCACTCCCCTGACTTTTAGGCAGTTGGGGGCAGTTAGGAGCGGGTTAGGAGCCCGAAAACGATCAGTGTCGGGTCTGCGACAAAGGTTGCTGTAAAGCTTTGGGAGGGGGAGGCGGCGGCGTGGGGTGACGGGAGCACCGCGGGACCTAGCGGAGGGTACGACCCCTCAGATGACCCAGTCATCCCAGGACTTGCCTCGTTGATCTTTGTTCAAGACCTGCAGTTGGCGTTCCTCATAGAAGACTAGAGAGCGGGGAGGCACACTGTGCGTCAGGAAGACACTTGCCGCCACAGTAGAGCCTGCACCCACAACTGTGTCTCCGCCCATGATCGTGGCGCCAGCGTATATCGTGACTCCATCCTCCAGAGCAGGGTGCCGTCTTTTCCCGCGCAGCGCCTGCCCGCCGGCCAGCGAGCGCGCGATCAGCGAAACCCCCTGATACAACTTCACATGGGAACCTATGACCGCGGTCTCCCCGATCACAACCCCTGTACCGTGGTCGATGAAGAAGTGTGAGCCGATTTGTGCGCCCGGGTGGATATCGATCCCTGACCGGGAGTGCGCCCATTCGGTCATCATTCTTGGGATAAGCGGAATGCCCTGAAGATAAAAAATGTGCGCGAGTCTTTGGATCGCTAAAGTTTCGATGAAAGGGTACGCAACGATAATCTCCTGAGTCCCTGAAGCTGCTGGATCCCCTTCGAATGCCGCCTGTACGTCGGAAGCCAAGAGCTCTCGCACCCTTGGGATTGAACCCAAGAATTCAATCATCAGCGTTTCGCAATTTAATAGAGGCTGGTCCGTGGCGCGGGTGCGTACGCTCTTTCGCAACTCCGCAAGCAGCCTGTCCGCGATTGAAAACAAACGATGTGCCGTCACCCTGCTCAAATGCGACGAGTGGATGGGTTCTTGGTCGTGGAAGCCCGGAAACACGATTTGCAAAAGGTCCTCGCAAATTGAAGCAACCGCCCGCTTTGAGGGGAGATTCGACTCATCCACGTTATTCATGCCTCCGGCTGTCCGGTATGAGCACAAAATACCTTCGGTGATCTTGCCTAAATCAATTTCCATTCCAACTCTACGCTGATCCGAACTTTGGCTTGCATCAATCCGAAAGCGACAGGCCTTACAGGACCTGACCGCACGGCAAGTCCAACTTGATGGTTCGTCAGGCCCTTCAGCAGATGACAGACTGCGTGTAGTCTGCTTCGATGTCAGGGGCCTTTCAGGCTCCCGCTCCATGCAGCTTTCCTTTCAGTGCCCGCATTGCAGTCAATTGTTCGATGCATCTCCCGAGATGTACGGACAGACATGCGCATGTCAGAACTGTAACGGTCTTTTCCTAGTTCCGGTCCCTGATCAACCATCGGATAGCATCGGGGGCGATTCAGGAGGCGGATCGGCATCCGCTGATCAGGGAGCGTTGTCATTTGCCGTTGAACGTCGGCAACTCGAGGAACAAATCGATGAACTCCGGAAGGGCATCTTTTTAAAGGACGAAGAATGCGGGCGGTTGCTCGCGGAACGCGACACCCTTAACACCCGATCGCAAGATCAGGCAGCTACGCTTCGCAAAATTGAAGTTGATCTCGCTGAGTCCGGCCGCTCTCTGCATGCGTTGCGCGAGGAGTTTGAAGCGCGTGAAAAGCTGCTCCGGATTGCGGAGGAAAAGAGCAAGCGTTCGGATGAACGGATAGGTGAACTGAGCGGGGAGTTGCGCAAGTTTTGCGATCTTGAAGAGGAATGCAAAAAGGCTGTCCAGCGTGTTCATCAACTCGAGTCTGATGCTGCGAAAACTGCCGCGAGAATCGATAAAGAGCGGATCGAGGGCATCGAACTCCGGGAGAAGATTGTTTCGATCCAGAAGGAAAAGGACGCGTTCGCGGGGAAAATTAAGGAACTGAGCTCAAGCCTCGAGCAATCATCGAACAGGGTAGTCGAATTTCAAAAGCAGGCCGCTGAATTGACCTCGAAGTTCGAGGACGCGCAGAAAGCCGAAGATTTTCAAAAGCGAGAGAGAGCGAGAGAGTCGGAAACTTCACAGCAGCAGTTGAGGGATGCAGTCACGCGCATCAACCGCCTCGAGGGGGCCTGCAGTGAAAGCGTGCGGGAGCTCGAGAGTGAGAGGTCAAATCGCAGGCAGGATCTCCAGAAACTTGCATCAGCAGAAAAAGAGAGGGATGCGTTCATTGAGTCTCTCGAGGCCTTGAAAGTTCGATTAGAGCAATCATCCAAGCGCTCGAATGAACTGGAGATACTGACTCAGGAGCTGAATTCAAATATCGAAAAGTTTAAGCAGGCGGCGGATGTTCAGAGTAAAAGACACGAGGCAGATTCACGGGCCTACGAGGAGCGATTAAAGGTCGCTATGCTGCGCATTGCGAATTTGGAGGCTGATTGTGCAGTTAGCGCAAATGAACTGAAAGAGGCCAGGGAGAGTCAGTTTAGTGCGACTAAGAAACTTGAAATCGCGGAGAACGAGCGAGGCTCTCTCTCCGGATCCCTCGAGGCGGTGCGGATTGAATTAGAGCAGGCTTCCAAGCGAACGGGTGAGCTTGAAAAGGTTGCCGGGGAGATGGCTCTGAGTTTGAACGAATCCAATCGGGCGGTGGATTATCATAAAAAGAAAGCTCTTGAGGACTCGGAGGCTTACACGGAGAGGGTGGACGCGTTGGCTCTGCGAATTGCACAGGTTGAAGCGGACCATGCGAACGCTCAGGGTGAAGTTGCAAGCATTGGCGTAAGTCACAATAAGGCTTTGGAGAAATTGGTGGCCGCTGAGAAGGAAAGAGATGATCTTCGAGAGGCAAATGCGGCGCTCCGTTTAAAGCTTGAGCAATCAACCAAACAGATTCGCGACGCGCACGAGTCTGCAAACGGACTGCGCTTGCAAGTGGACGAGTCGCTCAAGCTGGTCGCCTCGATAAAAAACATGGAGGAAGAGGTCGCTGCTCTTCAATCGCAGTTGGTTAAAGTTTCTGACTCTGAGAGGTATTGGCGCGATCAAGCAGGTGTTTTTGAAAGCAAAACTGCGTTGGCTTCAGGGCAGGTATCCAGACTTGAAGGGGATATTCTGGAATCCAAGAATGCTTTCGAGGCGTTGAGATCACAGACTGAGCGTCAGAAGGAGGAGCGCGCAACGATGCTCGCCGCAACGAACCTTGTCACCGAACGTAAAGAGGCGGACCTTCTCAAGGCGAGAATTACTGAACTTGAAGCGCAGGAGCGTGATCGCAAAGAAAAAGAAGTGGATCTGCAACGTCAACTAGCGGTGAAGGTGGAGGAGCTAGAGTTGATGCACCATCGTATCATTCAGATTGAGCAGATTGGTAAGGATGGGACAGCTCGCGGTGCGGCTTTGTCTTCAGCGAGGATCTTATTTTGGAATTTCGTTGAGGCGCCGGAGCGATTAATTCGTGGTTTGTTTCCGAGGTTTGCGGGAGGAGGCGGCAATGCTTTTCGGCGAGTGGTGGGCGTTGGTATATGGGCTTTTTTGACGGGATTTTTTCTTTTCGCGGTCGCCCGTGTGAATGATAAAAACTTCGAATCGGCTGGGGAGTGGGGCGCTCCGGGGCCCGGTGATTTGGTCGAAACAATTCCGGTGTTGCGGGACATTGAGAGCGACAAAGGGCATGAGTCTCGCAAGGAGGAATCTGCGCCTCCAACCGACTCGAATGAAAAGGCAAGCACGTCATTGGCTGCAGTTCCGGTGGTCGCAGGTTCGACCGACGCCCAGCAGGCAAACCTGAAGGAGTCGCCGCAAGAAACTGCTGCGGCCAACAGTTCACTGCCCGCCACCGCGCAAAGCGAAATGAAGGGGATGCCGCCAGTTGAGATTGCACAGACCGCAGATGCCGCGACGCAGCTTGACAGTAGTGCTTCGTCACTCCGGAAAGAGCCCGCGCCGATCGGCGAGGTTTTGATTGAAGGCAAGGAGACGCTCAAAAGTTTAAACCGCACACAGCTTCCGAGCCAGTTTTTGGGCACCCCGTTTGGAACTGCGATTTCCGAAGTTGCAAATCTGGCCAACTGGACGGAAAGCAGTGGGCGTTTGCGTCGAAAGGCGACCCTTGTTGGCGCGCCTGTTGAAGCAGTGCTTATTCCGGATCACGAAAAACGGATTATGGCCGGCGCTTACGTGCGTATTTGTCCGAGAAGCACCGAATCGCTGGCGCCGTTTTTAGAGTGGGCTGTAGGTGTTCAGGATGCCATTGATGCTGAATACGGAGAGCCAAGTTCCGTGCACGAAGTCAGTGAGGCCGATGATGCCGCTGGCGTGGTTGAGCGGATCGCCAATGGAAAGGATTTCTACGAGGCTATGTGGGAACGGCAGTCCGATGATGGCCTGATTGTGCTTAGCATCAGGGCGTTCAATGAGCGTTCAGTGGTGTTTCGGCTGGAGTATTTGCATCGGGCGATGCTAGCAGCTTACACGGAGCAACAGAAAGAGGAGGCGCAGCAGAAAGAGGAAATACAGCAGAAGGCCGAGGGCGCTTCCCAGCAGAAAGAAGCAGCCCAGAATGAACAGAGTAATCCGGCTAGGAATTGATCAGGGCGGGCACTCAGCTCATCAATGTCCGCCTAAGCAAGTTTAGCGCCGCCTGCGAAGCTAGTTGCTTGAAGCTTAGCCGGTCTGTTGAAAACAGATAGCGTTCGACAATGCAGCTGTCATCTGGAGACGCTAATCCGATATAAACGGTGCCGACTGGTTTTTCCGGAGATCCACCCGAGGGGCCTGCGATTCCGGTGGTGACCAGCGCGAAAGTTGACCCGGTAGTCCTTCGCACATTGATCGCTAAGCTTCCGGCAACAGGTTCGCTCACCGCACCGTGTGCGGCGATGAGTTCTTTGGGAACGCCGAGTGACTCCTTGGCTTGATTGGCGTAGCAGACGAATCCGTGTGTAAAAATTGCGGAGCTTCCTGGAACATTGGTGATCAGATTTGAAATGTATCCGCCGGTGCAGCTCTCGGCTGTTGAGAGAGTCTGGCCTTTTTTCGAAAGCTCCAAGACAAGATACTCCTCTATGCTATGGAATGAGGCAGGTAGGACGCACTTGCCAAACGCCTCGACAATGATGGCCTCTGCGGCGTTGGCTTGATCGTCCGATCCCACAACTCGCACATCAACTTCACCGAGTCGTGCGCAGTACCCCAATTCGATGCCCAGACTGAGCAGTTGTTCACCGACACGCTCCTCTACAACCGATTCAGGCGTGCCGGCGACGCGCCACGTTTTCATTGTCCGTTGTGAAGTGGGGGCCAGCTTGTGAAGAATTTCTATCACTTGGTTCTCCACCATCGGACGAAGCTCTCGGGGCGGGCCGGGGAGTAGAATCAGATGGGGCGAATGACGTGGGTTTGGTCCCTCGAAGGCAATGGGCGGGATGTAAATTCCCGGAGCCGTCCCGAACGCATTCGGGATCACCTGGGCGCCCCTCGGGCAGAGCGCTTGGCGCATGATTCTGGCAGAAACGGGGATGCCTCTTCGAGCTAGGCGCTCTCGGATGTGCTCCTCGATTTCTGGCTTGGGTTCAAGCGGGAGTTGCAGGAGCTCGGCGGCAATATCCCGAGTTAAGTCGTCGGTAGTCGGCCCGAGCCCGCCTGTTACAAAAACCAGATCTGCCGTCTCAAACGCAGACTCCAACGCAGATCGGATTGCAGGTCCATCGGGAACAGTGACCTGACGCTGGATGGATAAGCCAAGAGGAAAAATGGCTTCGGCGAGAAACTTCAGGTGGGTGTTCAGGACCTGGCCGTACAGAAGTTCCGAGCCCGTATTGATGACCTCGATGCGCATGAGTTTGGCTAGGGGCGTTGCGGATCGACTGATGAAATGGAACCAGGTTCGCAATCCACGGAAATAAGAATCGGCCTGCAGCAAACAGTGCAGTCTTCGATGTATTCATGGCTGCCACATGACGTGTCGATGCTGATGGAAAACGCCTCCCCGCACCACGGGCAGTCGATGTGTTCTTCCTGGATGAGTCGCATGAGATTGAGTGTGGTGTGTCAGAAAAATGTCAGGCTTCAATCGAGCCGCCCTGCAGCATGGTTGTCCACTTCTGCAAGAAACTCATTCGCGTGCAGAGGCTTTTAGCGAAGGGGAGAAGCTCCAATTTGCGGCTTTCCCACTCGTTGTCTAGCTCTAAGAGGTTAGTTTCACAGGTCTGCCATTCCTGTCTGAGTCTTTCTTTCAACAAGGCCATTTTATTTTTCAATTCCTGCTCTTCATGGCGCAGAAGCGCTAGGGAGACAGGCGATGTCGCGTGCGCGCGTTTCTTGGTGAATTGATCGAGGTTGTTTTTGAGAGGAGCAATTTCGGTGAACAACAAATGAAGTTGCTGTTGATCCGCGTCGCTTTCCTCGAGCTTCGTAGTTTGGCCTTTGGTGATTATCTCGAGCAAGCACCGCAGCCTTTTGACCGGGTCTTTCAGGGTTTGATAAGCTGCGTTCAGTTCGAGGAACTCGTTTTTCGCGGAGGCGGCGTCATTTGAGTCCGGATGGAAGGTGGCGGCCCTTTTCATGAAAAAATCGTGCAGTGTCTCGGGATCCAACCAGGGGCGGGGGGGGATTTCAAATACGGCAAAGGCGTCTTTCATCAGGGTTGGAAGGGCGGGGTCTGCGGAGGGAATGCGGGACAAAGGTTGCGATTTTGCAGGATTGCTGTAAGGCGGAAGTAGTGAAAGGCATTGTTCAGAAAACCCTGCTCTGGTTGGTGATGGTGTTGGCGCTGACCCTCATTTGTGTGGCGCGATTGAATTACTTTGATCGGGATTTATGGGCCGCGATTCGTTTGAGCGCTGTAGATTTTGCCGTTTGGGCAACCAGTAAGTGAACCGAATGCGAACCGAATGTGGCCGGGATTGTGGAGGGGTCGGGAACTTGCGCCGTAAATCTTGAGTTTCAATCGAAAGTTTCGCAAAATCCACAGATCCCCTTATGCCGATTTGCACAGAAAAAGAACTCTCGGACAAGTCGCGCGCTCTCTGGCAGAAAGCCAAGAGTGCAGCTGAGTTGAAGAACCACGGCTACGCCATTTCGCTTTTGCAGACGCTCCTCCGGGAGTCCCCGGGTTTTCTGGATGGACGCAAAGTGCTCCGGTCCGCGGCTATAGCTCAGTCAGGAGGTAAGAAGGGGAGCGGCATGTTCAGCGGGCTGTCCTCAACCTCCTTCAGAGGAGGAGCTTCCGCAAAGAAAGATCCTGCTGCAGCGATGGATTCAGCCGAAAAGGTGCTTGAATCCGACCCCTACAATCCGGGGGCGAATCACTTGCTCAAGGAGGCTGCGATGGCGGGCGGGTACCCCGAGGTTGCGATTTTTGCCCTTGAGACACTGATTAAAGGTAATCCAAAGGACACCAAGGTGTTGCATGAGCTTGCCGAGATGTACACCGCGGCTGACAAGCCTGAGCAGGCGCTCGAGATTTTCAACAAAATCGCTCAAATCAACCCAGGGGACCTTGAGGCTCTGAAGCGGGCGAAGGATATGGCGGCCACGGCCACAATGAAGCAAGGCGGATGGGAGACGGCCAAAAGCTACCGCGACCTGATCAAGGACAAGGACGAAGCGAAGCTTTTGGAACAGAAGGGCCGGACGTTCAAGGATTTGGCTACTATCGAGGGGCAGCTCGCGGAACTCAGCCAGGAGTATGAGGCCAATCCCGCCAGTGTGGACATCGTCCGGCGGATTGCCGGTCTGATGGAGTTAAAATACGAACAAACCAAGCAGGTCGAGGATCTCGGCGGGACCATTCAGTGGTATGCTTACCTCAATGAACTGATCACTGGCAGTGACCCTGCGATCTCGAGGAAATTGTCTGATCTCCAGGCGATGCAACTGGACGTTTCGATCGAGGTCCTTGAGGAGTGGTTTAAAGCCGGCGGAGACGCTCATCCGGAGGCAGAAACCTACCGGGGTCAATTGAATGCGCTGAAATCTCAGAAGGCGGAGGCGGTCATCAGTGAAGCTCGCAAGCGCGTGGATCGGAATCCGACGGATCTCCAGCTCCGGTTTGAGCTCGGAGAGCGAATGGTCGAGGCGGGCCAGTTTAATGAGGCGATTCCCGAGCTTCAGAGGGCAAGGCAAAATCCCAACGCCCGACTGAAGGCAATCTCGTTATTGGGGCGTTGCTACGAGGAGAAGGGGATGCTGGATCTTGCGGTTCAACAATTAAAGGCTGCCGCTTCCGAGATGGTCGCCATGGATGGGGTGAAAAAAGACACCCTTTACCGGCTTGCCCTGCTGCATGAGAAAATGGGACAGCAGCCCGAGTACATCAACGCGTTGAAGGAGATCTACGAGGCTGACTACGGCTTCCGGGACGTTGCGAACCGCGTGGAATCCAGCTACGCCGCCGGCTAGCCTGGCGTTCGGTAAGTTGGCGTTTGGGAAGCCTTGCTAGGAGACCCCAGCCCTCGACCGTCATTTGTGGACGGGCAGGAAGGTGATTTCCTCCAGCGGAAAACCCATGTCCTTGGCCTGGTTCAGCATTCTCTCGACATCCTCGGGATTTGGATCCGGGGTCCGCGAAAGAATCCACAGAAGCTTCAAGTTACTCCCCGATACAATCGCGTGCTTGAACGTCGGATCGACCGCCAAAACATGGCGCGGCTCATTGAATCGAAAAAGGAATGTGCCCGGCGGGGTTTCCGGGCGGTTAAGGGACACCTTGGTGCGGCTCACCCAGCGGCCGTACTCGTTTTTCCATCCCAAATCCGACACCTGCCAGCGGCCATCGGGTTGCTGCAGGAATGAAGTTTTTACGCTGGTGATTCCCGCTTCGGCCTTGTTGGGCACCCGCGCGATTTGGTACCAGCTCCCTTCAAATTTCGCCGGGTTGAAATTTTCTGCCAGATGCGTGCCAACAGGAAGGTCTGTAATGGTTTTGCACGCTGTGAACGAGAGTGCCAGCGCGCAACACAGCGCGGCGGTCGGGGTGAAGTTTTTCATCAGAAAGTGCGCTTTCAACGGTTCGCAAATGCGGGCGTTCCTAGGAATGCTCACTATGATTTGGTTGCTTTTGCAAGCGGTTCTACAAAGGCCTGAAGCTTCGCCACCAAATCAGCGTCCTGTCCCCACTCTG
>JBILKY010000330.1:0-4068 GCA_044376395.1 Chthoniobacteraceae bacterium
GGGTTCAGCTCAGTCCTGAGCAGCCTCGGGGCATGGTGCAACTGCAGTTCACTCCACCGCGCAGCGGTCCGACGTTTTATACAGTCCGCGTGGACACTACTGAGATCCAGCCTGAGGCTGAACTTACTTTGGAAAACAATCGTAGAATCGTCTGCGTCAACAGGGCTAGCGGACCTCACAGAGTCCTTTATGTTGCGGGCCGTCCAAATTGGGAGTTCGGGCCGTTGCGCCGGGCAATTGAGGGAGATGCTGAGGTGGAGTTGCGCGGTTTGATTCGAATTGCGAAGCGGGAGCCCAAGTTTTCATTCAAAGGCCGCGGTGGGGAGGCATCGAACCCGCTTTTTCGTGGATTTCAATCAGGCGACGACGCAGAGCTCCAGCGTTATGACAAACCAGTGATTATACGGGTCAATGTGGATACCGCGGACGAGCTGGCGGGCGGGTTTCCAAAAACAGCCGAGGAGCTGTTTTCCTACAAAGGCGTGATTCTGGACGATGTAGAGTCAGCTTTTTTCACGCCCGACCAGCTTCGGCTGATTCAACGTTTTGTTACAGAGCGCGGCGGTGGATTGCTGATGCTCGGGGGGATGGAAAGTTTCGAGGGTGGAGGGTGGCGGGGGACACCGGTTGAATCCGTCCTCCCTGTTTGGCTGGGAAAGGAGTCGGCGGGGGAGTCTGGTCGCCAGTCCCAGCGCTGGGCTCTGACTCGCGAGGGCTTGCTGGAACCTTGGGTGCGGCGGCGTAAATCTGAGGCGGAGGAGGTTTCTAGAATGGCTCGACTGCCGGGCCTTGAGATTGTGAATCATGTGGAAGGTATCAAGCCGGCCGCCACAGTGCTTGCGGTGGCCACCGTCGATTCCGAGCGGAATGCGGCATTAGTAACCCAGCGTTATGGAACCGGAAGATGCGGCGCTGTTTTGGCCGGCGACTTATTTCATTGGGGAATCGGCGATCCTGCTCAGGTTGCTGACCTCGCAAAGCTCTGGAGGCAATTCGTCCGATGGTTGGTCGCAGATGTGCCAAGCACTGTGGAAATCGCCGCGGACTGGAGTGCCGCCGCGCAATCTGCAAAGTTGACGGTTCGTGTCAGGGATTCAGCGGCACGACCAGTCGAGGATGCCGATATAGAAGTGCGTGTGCGACGGATAGGGGACCCTGAGAGTTCTGCAATCATTATCCGCCCGGAAGCGGCGGGTGAGCCAGGCTCCTACTCGGTGGTTCATTCCTCGCCAGCGAGTGGTGCGCTGGTCGCGGAGGTTCGGGCAACCGGAGCAGGTAGCCTCGCGTTGGGAACAGCCTCAGTGGGATGGGTCCAGGATAACTCGGATGTCGAATTTTGCACCGCCGCTCCGGATCGCGCGGCAATGGAAAATCTGGCAAAACTCACCGGAGGCGAAGTGATCCGTATCGAAGACCTCCCCGATCTTCCTCGCAAGCTCAAGAAAACCCCGAACTTAGTGATGGAGAGCCGCGTGCGTCCGCTTTGGCATACGAGCTGGTTTTTCGGGTTTGCGCTGCTCTGCCTTTGCGGTGAGTGGCTCTTGAAAAGACGCAACGGTGCCGCATGAGACCTGCCTAGCCTGACAATGACAATTCAAGGTTGAATGAGATGAAATCCAATTTTTGTGCACGATCCAGTCTCACGGGTGAAGTGATCACTCGGATGTTTCGTGTCTTCGCCGTAGCGGCGGTACTCTTTGGAGGGTTAGTTTTCGCAGGTCAAAGTGTGGTGATCGTGGACGGCCTTGGCGGTGAGCCGTCATTTTCCGAATCAATCAACGCGACGGCGGAGATTTGGGATCAGGCTGCGCGCTCGGCAGGACATTCGGTGGTCCGTGTTGGCGCCAGTAGGCGCGTTGACGGGTTGAGTCAGGTCGACCGATTAAAAGAGGCTTTGGAGAAGATGGCTCAACCCGAGGACGGTGCATCGAACGTGCTATGGTTGGTGCTGACAGGCCACGGAAGTGCTCAGGGAAAGTCTGCGAAGTTCGCGATGGAAGGCCCGGATCTTTCCGTTGAGATGCTCTCCGCGATGCTGGACAAAATCAGATGCCCAGTGATTGTCGTGGCTGGATTCTCCTGCGGTGGCGCTTTTGTGAAGCCCTTGTCTCATGCTGATCGCCTGATCGTGGCGGCAACGCGCTCAGGTGAAGAGGAAAGTTGGACACGATTTTCAAAGTGCTTCGCTGAAGCCGTCACCGGACTTGCCGCGGATGCAGACGCCGATGGGCAGGTCTCGTTGTACGAGGCTTGGAAGCACGCAGCATTGCAAGTGGGTGCCTTCTACAAGGAACAAGGGCGCATGCTTACAGAGCATGCAGTGCTCGAGGACACTGGAGATGGGAAGCCGATCGGCGTGGATGCGGTTAAGACCCCCGGAAAATCCGACGATAAAAAAACGCGCAGTGGCAACGATGAAGAGGATGAAGGCGCAAAGGCGCGGCAGTGGCATTTTATCCCCAGTGCTACGGAGGCCGCACTGACTTTGAGCGAGAGGTCGCAACGGGAGGAAATCGAACGTTCAATCAAGGCCTTGCGGGAGGACAAGATGCGGCGCCTTCCCGAAGATTACCAAGCCGAGATGGAGGGTTTGCTGCTCAAACTTGCCGGGATCTATGCGGGTGTGCAGTCCCGTTTACAAAAATAGCCTGTGAGGCGCTGATCCAATCACCGCTCTGGAGTTGAAGGCGGGGCGGGCAACAAGTATTCCTTTGGGCTGCATGCATTCCAACCAACGCTCCCAGCAACTTTTCTCCGAAGCGAAAACCCTCATTCCAGGGGGCGTGAACTCTCCTGTGCGAGCCTTTCGCGGTGTCGGAGGAGAGCCCTTTTTTGTGGATCGTGCTTATGGCGGGCGGATCTGGGACGTGGACGGAAATGAGTACGTGGATTTTGTCGGGACGTGGGGACCGGCAATTCTGGGGCACGCGCCGGCGGTGGTTCGCGAGGCGATCTCGACAGCAGCCGAGCGCGGAGTGAGCTTCGGAATCCCGAATCCGCTGGAGATCGAAATGGCGCGGATCATTCTGCGCTGGGTTCCCTCGATTCAGAAGGTGCGCATGGTCAACAGTGGGACTGAGGCAACCATGTCGTGCATCCGCTTGGCACGCGGTTACACGGGTCGGAAAAAGTTGCTCAAGTTCGAGGGATGTTACCACGGCCATGTGGACTCGCTGTTGGTCAAAGCTGGCAGTGGCGCGCTGACGCACGGCCAGCCTGACAGCGCTGGGGTTCCCGCGGAGCTCGCTCAGCTGACTCTCACCATTCCATTTAACGACCCCGATGCCATGCGGGATGCTTTTGCCGCGCATGGGGATGAACTCGCTGCATTGATCGTCGAGCCTGTGCCTGCCAACGCCGGGCTTTATTTGCCAAAGCCCGGTTATCTTGAGCTCATGCGTGAACTTTGCTCAAAGCACGGCGTGGTTTTGATTTTTGATGAGGTGATGACGGGATTCCGTCTTGCGAGGGGCGGATATCAGGAGCGCTGCGGTGTGGTTCCGGATTTGACGGCGCTCGGGAAAGTCATCGGAGGCGGGCTGCCGGTGGGGGCATTCGGGGGCAGGGCCGAGATCATGGCCTGTCTTTCCCCCGAAGGTCCCGTGTATCAGGCGGGCACTCTCTCGGGCAATCCGCTTGCTATGGCCGCAGGTCTCGCCCAGCTCCGCGAAATGGAGCGTATCGAGGGATGGCAGAAACTCGAGCAAATCGGCGAGGCCTTTGAAGCGGGGGTCCGGCGAGCCCTGAAAAAGACCGGCAAAAACTACAATTTCCGGAGGATCGGCTCCATGTTTTGCCTCTACTTCACCGAGGCTGATGTGTGGAATCTTGAATCCGCCCAGCAAAGCGACCGAGCAGCGTTCGGCCGGTTCTTCCACGGCTGCCGCGAGCGCGGCGTGTATTTCGCGCCTTCGCAGTTTGAAGCTGGTTTTCTGTGTGCGGCACATTCCGATGTGGACCTGGAAACGACTGAACAGGTCGCCTCGGAGGTTCTTGCAAAGATTTAGGTGCGCGGAGCGACCTTGCACGTTCGCTTGTTACCCTCTAAATAAGGGGGCCTTCCATGTC
>JBILKY010000331.1:0-4062 GCA_044376395.1 Chthoniobacteraceae bacterium
GATCGGGCACAACATTGGTTTTACTGCCGCCGTTGATGGTTCCGATACTGATCGTAGACGAGCCCAGGATCGGGTGAGTGAAGCTCTGGAGCCACGGTTCAACGCGGTCGCGAATGTGGCTGAGGACCTCAAGCATCGGGTGGATGGCGTTTTTTCCGAGGCGCGGGTTGGCTGCATGGACCGCCACTCCACTTGTTGAGAGAGTTAGAAACATGCTGCCCTTGTGGGTGTGGACAAAGTCGAGTTGGGTGGGTTCACCAGCGATCACAAGGTCGAACTGCTCTTTTGCGGCGAGGGCGTGCGCGCCATGCTGCCCGGCTTCTTCGCCTGCGAGTCCGGCGAACCAGATTTCATGCGAGAGATGCGGCAGGAGGTCTCGCACTGCATGCAATCCGGCCAGCATCGCAGACATCGGACCCTTGGTGTCGCTCGCTCCGCGGCCCCAGATTCGGCCTTCTCGGACTTCGCCGCCGAAAGGGTCAATCGACATGCCGACGACGGAAACCGTGTCGGTGTGCGGGGCGAACAGCAGTCTGGGTTTGTTCGGACGGTCTGCGGGGAATCTGGCGACGATGTTTGGCCGCCCTGGCATCACTTCCTGGAGTGCGGAGTGTGCGCCGGGGAATTCTCCCGAAATCCAGTCGCAAAGCCACTGTGCGCAGCGAGCTTCACCCACCTCCGAGGTGCCGGGGTTGTCCTCCGGATTAACGCTCGGGGTACGGACCAACTGCTGGCAAAGAGACGTGGCAAGCCGTCCTTCCAGCGATTTGAAACCTTGTGGGGTGTCTTGCGGCGTGGCCATGCGGGTTATCGTGTTTTTTGAGATTCCAGAAACCAGTCCACGAATTTCGGGATGCCTTGGGCGATCTGGGTGTGAGGGCGATAATTCAGTAGGTCCCGGGCCTTTGAAATGTCCGCATAGGTGAGGGGCACGTCTCCCGGTTGATCGGGAAGCTTTTCAATCATCGCCCTTTTGCCCAGAGCCGACTCGATGGAGGCGATCAGTTCCGCGAGGGTCGTAGTCTGGCTTTCGCCGAGATTAAACACATCGCATATCGGGCCGTCGTAGTTGAAGCAGGCCAGAATTCCCTGCAGGATGTCGTCGATGTAAGTGTAGTCCCGACGTGTGCTTCCGTCGCCGAATTGCTGGATGCTCCGGCCCTCTCGGATGGCACGGGTAAACGAATGAATCGCCAGGTCAGGCCGCTGGCGCGGGCCGTACACGGTGAAAAACCGGAGACTAATGCACCGCATTCCGTACAGGTGCGAAAAGTTTGAACAGAGCTGCTCGGCGGCGAGTTTGGTGGCCGCATAGGGTGAGATGGTCTGGTTGAGGCACATGTCCTCCCTGAAGGGCGCGGTTTTGAGCGTGCCGTAAACTGAGGAACTCGACGCAGAGATAAACCTTGGGACTCCGACGAGGCGGGCGGCTTCCAACAGGTTGAAAGTCCCTTTGATGTTGGTGTCGATGTACAACTCGGGCTCCCGGATGGAGGGACGGACCCCCGCGCGGGCGGCCAGATGGAGGATGGCGTCAGGCTTGCAGGACCTTACAATTTGAAGCACCGCCTCGGCATTGCGAATGTCAGCCTCCTCGACACGGGCTTTTCCGAGGAGCGACTGGATGTTGCTTCGTTTGATCGCAGGGTCATAGAAGGAGTTGAAGTCGTCCAGAATTGTGACGCTGTTGCCTTGGGACAGGAGATGCTCGGCCGCATGCGAACCGATAAAACCCGCGCCGCCAGTAATGAGAACCTCCATAGGGCGACCTTAAGGGAGCGTCGATTTGGGTCGCAAGGGGGAAGTCTTTAGATAGTTTCGCACCGACAGCGGAACCCGATTGACAACGAGGGGCGGCTGGTGCGAAAGACGGTGTGCGAGGAGGACGAAAAATGTCTGAAAATTTACCGAACCCACCAGCCAGTTCGAAGCCTGACCCAATCCAGATCACGCTCCCTCCTCGTTCAGCGACCGCAAGGCCTGGTTCTGTGAAGTTATCGCCAGGCGTGCCGGTGGCTCCGGGAGCGGCTCCTGTGAAGCAGGATACTGTCCGCCTGATGGCGACGCCTGGTGTGCCGACCGCGGTCACTCCCCCGGCGGTTTCAGTCACGGTTCCGCCGCCTGCTGCGCGTCCCGTGATGGCTGTCGCGGCCCCCTCTGCAATCCCCATTCCTCCTGCGGTGGGCGTAGCGAAGCCCGCTGTGCTAGCCGCGCCTGCGGCCCCGGCGATGCCAGCGCCTCCTGCGGTGGGTGCAGCGAAGCCCGCTGTGCCAGCCGCGCCTGCGGCCCCTGCGATGCCAGCGCCTCCTGCGGTGGGAGTAGCGAAGCCCGCTGTGCCAGCCGCGCCTGCGGCCCCGGCGATGCCAGCGCCTCCTGCGGTGAGTGTGGCGAAGCCCGCTGCGCCAGCGGCGCCTGCGGCCCCGGCGATGCCAGCGCCTCCTGCGGTGAGTGTGGCGAAGCCCGCTGTGCCAGCCGCGCCTGCGGCCCCGGCGATGCCAGCGCCTCCTGCGGTGAGTGTGGCGAAGCCCGCTGCGCCAGCGGCTCCCGCAATGCCGGCGCCTCCTTCACTCGGCGCTCCTAGTGCGCCAGGCTTGCCAGCGCCCCCTAAACCCCCAGCTGCAGCCGTTTCGCCTTCCTCCGTGACTGCGCCGATGGCCCAGTCTGCAGCCCCTGTTCGGCCCGCGGCGATTGCTCCCCCAGTTGGTGCAGGGGCCAGCTCCGGCTTGCAGACTGTCCCACTCCGCCCCGCCCCGGGTGCCGGTGCAGCCAGCCCGAAACCCTCGGCTACGGTTTCCCCTGCGACGATCCCGATGGCTGCGGCGCCCGCCTCTGGCCCCGCGGCGAAGTCAGCCCCTCTCAAACCGGCTTCTGCCCCGCTGAAGCCAGCCTCCGCGCCGTTGAAGCCGGCATCGACTCCGATTGCCCCTGCGAGCGTGCCTCTGAAAGCGGGCGCGGCAAAGGCTGTTGCTCCGAGTGCCGCCCCCGCCGAGGCGGAGGATGGCGCTGCGGCCCCAAAGTCCGCCCCTCTCGCTGCCGGAGCTTCGCCTGCATCACCCAAACCCTCGAAGGTTCCGGTCGCGGCCGATTCTGATTCTGAAGATGCAGATTCCGAGGCGGGATCGGTTTCGGGCTTGGACAAGATTCTAGCCTTCGCCGCTCTCGTGGTGGCGGCCTTGGCCTTGGTCAGTACCTTCCTCACATACTCGGTTTTGAAGGCATAGGTGAGGCCGATCCGGTTCTCACTTCTGCGCGATAACCAACCGTTGAACTAATTTACCCAACCTCGTTTACTCTTACAAATCTATGGCTAGCAGCAACGTACTCACAATTACCGAATCTAATTTTGACGCTGAAGTTCTTAAGTCCAATGTGCCGGTGCTTTTGGACTTCTGGGCGCCATGGTGCGGCCCATGCCGGATGCTTGGCCCTGTGATCGATGAAATTGCAGATGCCAAAGCGGGGCAGGCGAAGGTGGGGAAAGTGAACGTGGACGACTGCCAAAGCTTGGCCGCCAGGTACCGGATCAATTCGATCCCCGCACTTTTATTTTTCAAAAACGGTGAAGTTGTTGATCAGACGGTTGGCGCCGCCCCCAAAGCCACACTCTCTTCGAAGCTTGATGCTTTGTTGTAAGGTGTGATTCCGTTCCTCGAGCCCGTGGCCCCTTGCGATTACGGGCGCGGTGGTCCGAAGTAACTTTGATCCCGGACCGGTTTTCAGTTCTAGCGTCCCTCCCCCTGGTTGGAGGGGCGCTTTTTTGCTTTCAGGCAATTAGAAGGCAAAAAAAAGCGGGCGCGTCGCCACCCCTGTCGACGCGCCCGCGGAAACGCGACGCATAATCGCGCCGGTCTCCACTGATTACATCGCTGGCCCCGCGATGCGCGGTTGGGTTTGTTTCAAAAACTACGGATTTTTTGAAAGCTGGCTTTCCAGTCCCGGAAAAAAGCCACAGAAGCCACAAAGTCATAATTCAGTTCGCGCTCGGGCGCGGGTGCAATCCTCCATTCCCAGGTCCGGTCTGGAGCTGGAAGGCGGTATCCCTGAATCACCTCCCATGGGTCG
>JBILKY010000332.1:0-4045 GCA_044376395.1 Chthoniobacteraceae bacterium
AAGTTGACGCTCCCGGAGCAAGCGCCTCCAAAAATTTACAGTCCGGACAAAGACTCGAATTTGAAAAACGTGTAGTGCCGACCTTTTAAAAACGACTGCTCAAAATAAGGTGGTTAGATCCTTTTGTCCTCTCCAGTCCGCGAAGTCGGGCTAGTCCCTTCTGGCGTTAGTTACGCTACCGCCCCTCCTCAGAGCCGGCGTGCCATCAGGTGCGCCCCCCTCGTATACAGCCAACTCACAGGCACCTCCACCTGCTGAAGAGCTCACCCCCGATTGTCTCCGCCGAAATCAGCGACATTTTCGCTGATTGACGGAGATACGGGGGCATCGCTCCAACAAGGCTCACCGCATCGGAAGATCCGAACACCAACGGGCAAACCGTCAGGCAGATTTCGTCCAGCAACTCCGCGTTTAAAAAACCGCGCAACAGTTCGCCCCCGCCTTCGACCACCAAGGTGGAGACGCCATATTCGCATTTGAGGATCCGCAGCACCCAAGCGAGGTCAAGTTTGTCCGCCGCCGGCGCGATCACAAGCGTGCAAGAATCCCTTAACGCCTCCCGCACGCTCAAAGGCATCCTGTCGGAGGTAAAGACGATCAAGGTGGAAAACTGCGCACGAAACACCCTCAACTCCGGGTTTAAATTCCCCGAGGCCGAAACCAGCACCCGCAGCGGGTACTCCGCTCGCCCACGCGCCAACCGCTCGCCACGCAGAGCCGCGTCGGGAATGCCCATCGTCATTGAATCCGCCGCCACCGTCCTCCCGCTCACGAGGACCGCATCGCCTTCAGAGCGGATCCGGATCAGGCGCTGCTTGTCCTCCGGCGAAGAAAAATTCGAGGGCGAGCCCAGACGTGAGGCAATCTTGCCGTCCCAACTGATGGCAAAGTTTGCGATCACTTTAGGTCGGGTGGATTTATCGGGCATCGGTCCATGATCGCGCGTCCAGCCGATAGTCCGCAAGCCGTTCCGGTCTCATTCAAAACCGCGCGGCGCGGGGGGGGTGAAAAAAACTGCAGATTTCCAACACCCCACCCCACGGATGTCCTACCCTCCCGGGTAAGGTTCTGAACCATGAAGATTCGCATCACTCAAATCCGCTCCCTCCTCGCTCTGCTGTCAAAGCTTGCGCCGCTGATTGGCATCAACCGCAACTCCCGGAACATTCCACTGCAACTGGATTTGTTTGACGAAGCGGAGACGGGGCATCCCGCCTCAAAAAGCCTAGGCTCTGGGAATGGTTTTTCCCGATAGCCGCCCATGCAGGGATGGGTTAGGATCGCGCGAGGTGGAGCAGTCCGCCTCACCCTTATGGCAAAAACCGTTCTCGCATGCCTGAATGTCAGCAAACGCTACGAGTCCAGAAGCGTCCTTGAGAATGTCTGCCTCACTTTGAATTCCGGTGAGCGACTGGCGCTCACGGGACCTTCCGGCAGTGGAAAAACAACCCTGCTGAACTGCCTCGGCGGCATTGACCGCCCCGACGAAGGAAGCATCATGCTCAACGGGGACAACCTGTGCGAAATGTCCGGCGACTCCCTCGCACAGCTCCGCCGTACCCGCATTGGAAACATCTTCCAGTTTTTTCACCTCCTCCCGACCCTGACCGTGCGGGAGAACGTCGAGTTCCCGCTCCAACTCCTAGGCATTCCAAAGGAGGAGCGGCGCGAGCTGTCCTCAAAACTACTGGAGCGCGTGGCGGTGGCGCATCGGATCGACGCGCATCCCAGCCGGCTCTCCGGCGGTGAAATGCAGCGCGTTGCAATCGCGCGGGCCCTCATCCACAAGCCCCAGCTTCTGCTCGCGGACGAACCCACCGGCAATCTCGACTCGCAAAACGGCGCCAACATCCTGGCGCTTTTGCAGGAATTAACCGAGGAAACGGGCACAGCCCTGCTGCTGGTCACTCACAGCGAAGAGGCCACAAAAATCTGCCACAGGGTCCTGCGGATGCGCGATGGCAAGCTTCTTGAACGACCGGAACACGGCGACCAGCATGCCGGCGCCCCGCCCGCCCCGCTCGAAAGTCCCACCCAAGCCCTCCAAGGCCTATGACCACCCAGCCTCGGGAACCTGGGTCGGCAAGGATCGTGGCCCTGCTCCTTGCAAGGTTCACGTGGCGGCACTGGAAACAGCATCCGGTGCGGGCCCTGCTCCTGCTGTCCCTGCTCTCGCTCGGCGTCGCCGTGTTTTTCTCCATCCAACTCGCGAATCGAGCGGCGGTGGCGAGCTTTGGAAACTTTGCCGAGGTGGTCACCCAGCAAACCGATGCGGTGCTGAGCGCCCGCGGCGGCACGCTCCCCGAATCCGTGCTCGATGAACTCCAACAACAACTCACGGGCACGGGCGTAGAAATGATTCCCGTCGTGGAGGTGATCGGCGCCACACCGCGCGCAAGCGAGACAGAATCCATCGGCTCCCGCGCGACTTACGCAATCCTCGGGCTCGACCTCGTCGCCGTACAAAACTACGCAGCGGCGAAGCGTCTGGACCGCTCGTGGTTCGGCCAGTCCGTAAAGGCACCTCATTCCTCTGATTCCTCGCATTCACCTCAGGGCTCCGTAGGCTCACCCTCGAAGGCCCAGCCCGCCGAAAGCAGCAACGGGAGCGAGGATGTCTGGACCGTTCTCAACGCAGAGAATGCTGTCTTCTGCACGCAACCGCTGGCCGACCGTCTCGGATTGGCGATCGGCTCGACGCTTCCAGTGCTCATCAACGACAGCGCACTTGTGCTGAAGGTCAACGGGATCATCCCCTCCCGCGAGGATCAGCCCACACCGCCCTCCAACCTTCTTGTCGCAGACCTCCCCACGGTGCAGAAACTCGCGGGTAAAACCGGGCAACTCGACCGCGTGGAATTCATTTTTCCCCAGCATCCTTCGGATGCAAAACATCGTGCGGTTCTGTTGGAAAAACTCCAGCGCGTCGCAGGTGATGCGAATATCATTCGAACCCCCGAATCACGACGAAGCGCGGCGGAACTCATGACCCGCGGCTTCCGCTTAAACCTGACAATTCTCTCGCTGATCGCCCTCCTGGTGGGGCTCTACCTCATCTTTCAAAGCCTCGACGCGGCAGTGGTGCGGCGGCGGTCTGAAATCGCAATCCTGCGCGCGCTCGGGGTCGCGGAAAAACAGGTGCAATGGGCGTGGCTCGGCGAGGCGCTTCTGCTCGGAGTCGGTGGCGGAATCCTCGGGGTGCTGCTTGGATGGGGGCTTGCACAGGGTTCCGTGCGGTTGGTTTCGCGCACCGTGAATGCGCTCTATTACGCAAACAATGTGGAAGCGGCGCGTCTCGACACGGGCGAGGCGGCACTGGCCGTGCTGCTGGCCATCGCGGTTTCGATGTTCGCGGGATGGATTCCCGCCAAACAAGCCGCTGCGGTACCGCCTGCGCAACTGCTCGCCGCCGGCACCGGAACGCTCTCAAGGCACCGGCGCTTCCCACAGTCGGCTATCGGCGCAACGCTGCTGGCTCTCGCGCTGGCCTGTGCGTTCGCGCCTCCAATCCCGCTCTCGCAAGGCGGCCGTTTCCCGCTAGCGGGCTACCTCGCCGCGCTGCTCGGGGTGATTGGCGCGGGGTTGGTCGCTGGAGGTGGACTGGGACTTGTGGCGAGACTTGCCGCGCCGCTGGGCGAGCGGTCCGCAGTGCTCGGACTCGGAAGCAGTCACGCAAGGCACCCCACCGGGCGGCACCGCTGGGCGGTGGCCGGACTGCTTTGCGCGGTGGCGATGACCGGCGGGATGTCCATTCTGGTTTCAAGCTTTGAAAAAAGCGTAAGCCAATGGATCCAGCACACACTGCAGGCCGACCTCTACCTCACAAGCGACGCAAACCAAGCGGCCACCTCCTATAACCGCATCCCCTCTTCCAGCTGGCGCGCGATCTGCGCAAAACCAGAGGTCATTGATGCGGATGCGACATTGATCACCCCAGTCGCTCTTGCATCCGGAAACATCCGCCTGGTCGGAGCCAATCTGGGATTCTCTCTGCGCCACAACCAGTTCACATGGGTGCAGCCCCCCCGCGAACAGCACGTCTTTG
>JBILKY010000087.1:0-12403 GCA_044376395.1 Chthoniobacteraceae bacterium
CCAAGATAGGAAACCACGGGAAGAATCGCGATCTTGAGCGCGTGGACGTAGAGCACCCGGGATTCGCTGACGCCCTTCGCCCATGCGGTACGGATGAATGGTGATTCGAGCACCTCGAGGAGGGAAGTGCGCATCAGGCGCGCGATCGAGGCGATGGCGGGTCCAGCCATGGTGATGGTTGGGAGGAGGAGGCTCGAAGGGGAGTGCCATCCGCCGACGGGAAGCCATCGCAGCCAAAGCGCGAAGCAGAGCACGAGAAGCGGGCCGGTCACGAATGTCGGCACGCTGATGAGCGCGAGTGCCGAGAGCATCGCGCCGGTGTCTATTCCCGATCGGTGCCGGATGGCGGCAAGGCTGCCGAGCCAGACCCCAAGGAGCGTAGAAAGCAGGAGGGCGCAAAGACCCAGAGTCGCGGAAATGGGGAGGCTTTGGGCGAGCAGGGCGTTGACTGATCGGTCTCTGAACTTTGTGGAGAGCCTTAAATCACCGCGGAGAACATCGCGGAGGTAGTGGGTGTATTGGTCCCAGAGCGAGCCGTCCAGGTGGTACCGGGCGAGGAGCTGTTTCTCGATGGCCTCGGGGATCTTCCGTTCGCGGGTGAACGGGCCTCCCGGGGAGACTCGCAGCAGCAGGAAAGTAGCCGTAAGCACGCAGCACAAAACGCCGGCAACAGAGAGAAGGCGTTTGAGGAGGAATGCAAACATGGCGCGCCTGAGTGAATCCCAAACCGGAGGGGGCCGCAATTTTGATTCTTAATGAAGGCCTGCCGTTGCGCGGTATCCGTTGGAGTGGGTAGGATGGGGGATTAATGGCTGTGCAATACAAGGACTACTACAAGGTGCTGGGTGTTTCGAAAACTGCTTCGCAGTCGGAAATCCGGAAAGCGTTCCGAGCCCTGGCCCGACAGCATCATCCCGATGTGTCCAAGGACAAGAAGGGTGCCGAGGCGGCTTTTAAGGAAATCAACGAGGCGTACGAGGTGCTGGGTGATGAGGAAAAGCGCAAGAAATACGATGAGCTTGGGCAGGAATGGGCGCATCGGGGTGCGGGCGGGATGCCGCAGGGAAACTGGGGTGCGGGGGGCGGCGGCAATGGATTCAGTGATTTTTTTGAGGCTTTTTTCGGAGGAAACCAGTTTGGCGGCGGGCAGTTTGGAGGGGGCTTCGGGCCGCGGGGCCGCGGGCACAGGCCGCCGCCTGCCGCGTCCATGGCAAGGGACATCGAGGGCGACGTGCAGGTGACGATTGAGGAGATTCTTTCAGGGACGCGCAAGAGGGTCAGGGTTCAACGGGGCTCGGGTCCGGCTGAGTCGATTGAGGTGGGGATTCCAAAAGGAGTTTGCGCGGGGCAAAAGGTACGCGTGGCGGGCAAGGGTGAGGGAGGTGGGGATGTTCTCCTCAAAGTCGTGATCGCGGAGCATCCAAGGTACCGTGTGGAGGGTGAGGATTTGGTGAGTGAAGTCACGGTGCCGGTTTGGATGGCCGTGCTCGGGGGCGAGGCGGAGGTGGAGACGCCGGAGGGGTCGGTTCGCCTGAAGGTGCCGGCGGGCACGCAACCGGGTCGGCGCATGCGCATCAAGGAGCGCGGTTTGCCGACACGGCAGAAGGGGCGCGGGGATTTCTATGTGCAGATCGGCGTGAGTTTGCCGGAGCACTTGGGCACGAAGGAGCGCGAGATTTGGGAGCAGATCCGTACGATGGCTTAGTTTCGGGCACTGGCCTAGGGAGGCCCCGAGCCTGGCTCAGGCTAATGCTTGCAGCGTGCGGTGCGAAGGGGTATCGCATCAGGGTCGCTCGGGTCCGTAATCGTGCGGTTTGATCGCGGTTTGGCAGCGGGTTTGCCCGCTGCTGAAATGCCGACAGCGTTGGGTTGCTCTTAAATGTTTGTGCCATGTCCCTTTTTCGCCCCTCCAGCCTGAAGCCGCCCCGCGGCGTTCTTGTGTTGCTCTCCTCTTTTGCGGTGCCGTTTTGGAGGTTGGTTTGTCTTTTGATTTGTCTTTTGGCGGCGCCTTTTCTGCGGGGGGATGGGAAAGAGGATGGAGCGCATTCGTCCTACGGGGAGGCTTTTGACGAAGGGCCCCGCCGCAAGGGGCCGTTGCTGAGTGAGGCGGAAGCCGGTCGGGTGCATTTTAAGGTCACAACGGACTCACCTGAGGCGCAGCGTTTTTTTGAGCAGGGTGTGGCGCAGTTGCACGCTTTTTGGTTCTACGAAGCGGAACGTTCCTTCCGCCAGACGCTGCTGCATGACGCGAAATGCGGGATGGCCTACTGGGGGCTTGCGCTGGCGAACCGGAGCACGCCCGAGCGTGCGCGGGAGTTTTTGAAAAAAACCGAGGCGCTCCGGCCGGTTCTTTCCGCGAAGGAGCGCCGGTGGGTGGATGCCTATGCGCCTTTTTTTGCAAAGGACGGACCCAACCGCACCGAGCGTGGACGCAAGCTGGTGGAGGCTCTTGAAACCCTGGCTTTTGACTATCCATCGGACATCGAGGTGAAGCTTTTCCTGGTGCTGCACCTTTGGGAGAACAGCTACGAGGGGATCCCGCTCACGAGTTACGAGGCATTGGATGCGCTTTTGAGGGAGGTTCTCGCGATTGAGCCGATGCATTCAGGGGCGCATCATTTGCGGATTCATTTGTGGAATAAAAGGGATGATCGGCGCGCGCTGAGCTCCGCTGCGTTGTGCGGGCAAAGCGGGACCGGTGCGGCTCATCTCTGGCACATGCCGGGTCACACGTTCAGCAGTTTGAAGCGCTATTCGGACGCCGCTTGGCAGCAGGAGGCTGCGGCCCGGGTCGATCACGCGTGGATAGATGCAAACGGGTTGATGCCGGACCAGATTCACAACTACGCCCACAACAACGATTGGTTGGTGGAGAATCTCTTTTTCCTCGGCCGCGTGGAGGAGGCCGTGAAGCTTGCAAAGAACATGGTGGAGCTTCCTCAGCTGGCCCCGCACACGGTGGTGATTGGAAAAGCGAAGTTTGACGCGCAGCGCTCGAGTTACGTGTTGGGTGCGCGGCGCCTGGTGCAGGTGCTTCTTGAAAACGAGCTGTGGGAAAAACTGCTGCAGCTTCGCGGCACCCCGTACCTGCGGGAGCGTGTCGATGTCATCGACGAAGCCCAGCGTTTGAGCGCGTTGATCTGGGCCTGCAGTGAAACGGGCAGCCCCGAAGAAGCGGCGCTTGAGAACGGGCGGCTCAAGGCTCTGAAACACAAGGTGCGCCATGAGCGGTTCGACGCTGCCGATCAAGCGGAGAAAGACGCACGCAAGAACTCGAAACCCGCCGCGGAGATTTCACGCGTGGTGACAGACACACTGGCCGCGCAGTGGAAGCGGGTGGAGCGGGTTGACGCCTTGATTGCGGAGGGGGCGCTCGCAATCGCGCTTGCCGCCGGCCAGAATGACGAAGCGGGTGCGCAGTTGGTTTCCGCGACCGAGATGAGCAAAGTGCGGCGGGCGCGCGTTCAGGCGAGGCTCGGGAATGGGGCCGACGCGCTCAAGACCATCCAAGATGCCGCGAAGCAGGACGGGGCGCAGCTTTTGGTCGGTGCGGCCTTGGTGGAGCATCTTTGGCGCGAGGACAAGCACGACGAGGCACGCGCCGAGTTCGGGAAAGTCAGAAAAGCTGCTGGGGCGGCAGAGCTCGGGCTTCCGGCGCTTGAGAGACTGCGTCCCGTGGCGGACTCCGCGGGGATCAGCGGGGACTGGCGTGTCCGCGATTCCGCTTCCAAGGACGTCGGCATCCGGCCGGACCTGAACACGATGGGATCTGCGCGGTGGTTGCCGCGCCTCGCTCCGGCGTGGGTCATGGGTGCAGACCGAGGCGGGTTCATGCGACTTGATGCGATGCGGGGCAAGCCCGTGCTGATGGTTTTCTATCTCGGAAGCGGGTGCATTCACTGCATTGAGCAGCTCAACCTGCTGGCGCCTTTAGTGGAGAAATACAAGGAGGCTGGCGTCGAGATTTTGGCGGTCAGCACCGAGGCATTGAGCGAGCTCCCGAAAACAAACGAGCAGGCCAAGACCGGTTCGGGATTTCCTTTTCCGCTTCTCGCGGACCCCTCGCTTTCCACGTTCAAAGCGTACGGTGCGTATGATGATTTTGACGAGCAGGCCCTCCATGGACTTTTTCTCATCGACGGGAATGGATACCTGCGCTGGCAGAACATTTCCTTCAAGCCCTTCGCGCAAGTCGACTGGCTTCTGGGCGAATGCAAACGATTGCTAGAAATTCCCGCGCGCAAGAGCGGCGAATAATCTGCCGGGGCGGTATGGTTCGGAAAGGGGAACGCAGCGAGGGTCAGCTGATCATCAAAATACGGACTGCGTCTTCAGGCTGCGTCGTGGGTGCCCGATGGATGCAGGGCGGCACCGGGCTGCCAGGGTACTCGACGGCGATTCTCCACAGATTTCCAATGCCGAACGAAAAGGGTTCCGAGTTTTCTGCGGCAGCGTAGTGCAGGTCGTAGCAGCATTCCGATAAATACTCCCTGAAGAATTCGTCGTCTGCGCCGCCGAACTCGGCGAGCAACGCCGCGCGGATGTGCGGTACATCAATCTTGCGAATGGCTTGGTCGTTGCGCAGGCCTTCGCTCGGAGCCCCGTGATAAGTGCAAAGAAAGGTGTCGGTTTGAACCGTGGCGCTGTCGGCGTGAAATGAATAAACATCCGTGAGAACTGCCCCCGATCCATCATCTCGCACGTATCCGTCGACGCATTCCAGAACGGGGTCGAGGTTTGCCTCCTGAAGAAGGTGAAGGTCCCCAAGCATGGCATCCACAGCGGTTTTTCCGGCGGCGCTCAGGGGCAACGCGCGGAGGGAGGGCGCATCCAGACCAGTGATGCCTTTCCCCGGCTGCAGGCAGCGAAGAACCTCCGCGAAATCGCCGTCCAATTCGCGCTGCCAGCAAAGCGCGTTGATTCCATTTGCGAACGGAGTGCTCATCAGTTCATTAAAACTTTCGACCACCTTGATGCGTGGGTAGTTTTGTGGGAGTGAAAGTGCGCCCATGGTACGCAGGCTTCGCTTCGGAATAAAAAGAGAGACTGCAAGCCTGGGACCTGCAGTCTCTCTCAAGGTCGCTTTCAAAGCGCCCGTGACAGCACGGGGGCGTTGAGGCGGGTCTTCTTGTTTACAGTTTGGACTGGATGACTTGCTCGAGTTTCACGATGTCTGCCGCAAATTTGCGGATACCTTCGGCAGTTTTCTCAGTCGCCATCGCGTCTTCGTTGAACAAGAAACGGAATGACTTCTCATCGCAGTGAATTTTCTGAATCGACGCTGCCTTTGAATCCGCGGCATCCAGCTTTTTGGTGATCGTTTCGGTTGAGCCGGCGAGTTTCGCGAGCAGATCCGGTGATATCGTCAGCAGGTCGCACCCTGCCAGTTCGATGATTTGGGACACATTGCGGAAGCTGGCTCCCATTACCTCGGTCTGGTAGCCGAAGTGTTTGTAATAATGAAAAATCGACGTGACGGATTGCACGCCGGGATCCTCAGCGCCGGTGTACTCGCGCTTGTTCGCGTTTTTGTACCAATCGTAGATTCGTCCGACGAATGGCGAGATCAGCTGCACTTTCGCTTCCGCGCATGCGATCGCCTGCGGTAGTGAGAACAGCAGCGTGAGGTTGCACTTGATGCCTTCCTTCTGCACCACTTCGGCGGCTTTGATGCCTTCCCAGGTTGAAGCGATTTTAATCAGCACCCGGTCGCGCGAGACTCCTGCTTTTTCGTAAAGGGCGATGAGTTCACGCGCCTTTGCGATGGTGCCGTCCGCGTCGAAGGAGAGGCGGGCGTCGGTTTCGGTCGAGACGCGGCCCGGGACGATTTTCAGGATCTCCAAGCCGAATGCGATCAGGATGTTGTCAATGATGTCCTCGACTCTTTTGGCGCCCGTGAGCCCGCTGTTTTTGCGGTCGGCGATCACCTTATCGATGATGTGTGCGTACTGCGGTTTAGTGGCGGCCTGCAGGATGAGTGAAGGGTTGGTGGTTGCGTCCTGCGGCTTGAACTCGCGCATGGACTCGAAGTCGCCGGTGTCGGCGACCACTTTGGTGAAATGTTTTAGCTGCTCTAGTTGTGAAGCGGTGCTCATGGTTTGGTCGGAGTTGTTTTTTGGATTAAATGTGAATCGCGTGGCCGTGCGCCTGCGCCGTTGCCTCGTGGATCATCTCGCTCAGGGTTGGATGTGCGTGGATGGTGCCCTCGATTTCGTCGATCGTGGCTTCCAGTGTAATTGCAAGACCGAGTTCAGCGATGAGCTCGGTTGCCTCTGAACCGATGATGTGCGCGCCGAGGACTTCGCCGTGGGGTTCGCCCAGAATCAGCTTCACAAAACCTTCGAGTTCGCCGATCGCGCGTGCTTTGCCGCTGGCCATGTATGGGAATTTGCCGACCTTGTATTTCAGGCCTTTCTCCTTCGCCGCCCGCTCGGTCAAGCCAACGCTGGCGACCTGGGGCTGGCAATAGGTGCAACCGGGGAAGTTGGTGACCTTTTTAGGCTTGAATCCGGGCTGGAACATCCCGTTCACAGCTTGTATCGCCTCGAAGCTTGCAACGTGCGCGAGCCATGGAGGGCCAATGATATCGCCCGTGGCGTACACTCCGGGAATGTTGGTTTCGTAACGGTCGTTGGTCTGGATGTAGCCGCGCTCTGTGAGGGCGGGCTTCACTGCGCCGCCCGGCAGCAGCGGGCTTACCCCGATGGCTACGAGACAGACATCTGCTTCGAGCACTTGCGAGGCGCCTTTCGCATCCTCGACCGTGATCTTCACGCCATTGGCAGTGGTCTCGGTTTTCGTGGTTTTATGGGAGGTGAGCACCTTGATCCCCTGTTTTTGAAAGGATTTCTCAAGCGCCTGCGAGACCTCGGTGTCCTCGACGGGGAGCAGGTTCGGGAGCATCTCCACCACGGTGACTTTCGTGCCGAAGGTGTTGTAGAAGTAAGCGAACTCGACCCCGATCGCGCCCGCGCCGATAACGATCATGCTCTTGGGTTGTTCCGGAAGAATCATCGCTTCCTTGCTGGAAATCACCGTCTTGCCGTTGAAAGGGAAGCCGGGCATGGGGCGGGAGATGCAGCCGGTCGCCAGCATGATCTTCGCCGCCGTATGGGTTTCCACTTTCCCGTCGGCGGCTTTGACGGTGACTGCTCCCGCTTTCTCCACGGAGCCCTCGCCGCGGATGTAATCCACCTTGTTCTTCTTAAAAAGGAACTCGATTCCCCCCGCGTTTTTGTCGGAGACATCCCGCGAGCGGGCGATGATTTTTGACCAGTCGAAGGAAACGTTGTCCGCCTTGAAACCGAACTCAGCGCTCCGGTGCGCAAAGATGTGGAACAGTTCGGCGTTGCGGAGAAGGGATTTGGTCGGGATGCAGCCCCAGTTCAGGCAGGTCCCGCCGGCGCGTTCTTTTTCGACACAGGCGACTTTTTTCCCCAGTTGAGCGGCGCGGATGGCGGCCACGTATCCAGCGGGCCCGCCTCCGATGACGATGAGATCGTAATTCATATCAATGCCGAGGATGGACGCCTGCTTTGGAAGGGTCAACCCCAAGGTATTTCCGAGGCTGCAACGTTCCTGTTCCGGCCGGATCAGCGTCCGGGGAGGATCGATTTCAACGTGTCCAGCGCGCCTTTGACGGCGTTCGGGACGTTTTGCGGGTTTTTCTGGATGTTTTGCAGGGAGTCAATCACCGCGCCCGCCGCTGCCTGGACGAGGCGCTTGGAGAGGTCTTCCTGCGGGAGGTCCGTGGTCCCTGACACACGGACCGGCGTCCAGATGTAGCCGTCGCGGTTTTCTTCGAACACCTTCCCTCGGCCACTCGGCAGCCATTGGATGAGGGAAGGGGAGATTCCCACCCGCAACGCTCCGTCCAGCTTGCCTTCACGGACGGTGATCGATCCCTCGATGCGCAGCATGCCGTCCGCGTCGAGCTGAATATCTTTCAGTTCGGTGACATCCCCTGCGCGGTGGACTTTCACCGAACCGCTCCGGATGGACAGCGTCTTGAAGCGAGGTGTTCCAAGGAACGCATCGAGTTCGGAGAGCAAAGGGAGCGATTCCAGTCGGCCGCCCTTCAAACGCAGCAGAGCGTCGAGCTCCGGTTGTTTTCCCGCGGACTGAAGGATGTTCAGAGTCCCGTCTACGTTTCCAAAAAATCGCGTCTTCCACAAGTTCGGGAGGAAGGGCTCGATGTTGATGTTTTCTAAATCCGCGTGCACTTCCGAGTTGCCGTCGGTGGCCCATTGTCCGGTGACTTTTGATTGTCCGCCCGAGGCAAACATCAGGTGTGCGTTTTTGAGAACAGTGAGCCCCTTTTTAACGGTGAGATTTGCAGACTTAAGTTCAATCGGTTTGGTGAGCGTCAAGGCGGTCGTGGTCAACTCGCCGTCTTCTGCGAGTATTTCCCAATCTTTGCCGACGGGCTTGAGTGTAAGTCGTGTTTTTTGCAGCGCTGCACCCGCTTTTGAAACGTCTGCACGCTCGGCTTTGATGGATTGGATCTCAGTCCGATTTGGAAGAAGTTTTGAAAGCAGACTGGGGCTGGGGCGTGCCGTGTGCGCTGGGTTGGAGTCAGGCTCATTGGACCGATCAGCGCTTTTTGCGGGGCCCGTTGCTGGGCCGTTCAGATCCAGGTCCAGGCGTTGCATGGACAGGCTTCCGATGCGCCATGTGCGCTGCAAAATCGCCATCAGATCGAGTTCAACGCGCACACCCTGCATTTGCACGGAGCGGAAGCGGGCGTCGGCAGTGTCCGGACGCGAGGAGTCAGCCTTGATTCCCGTCGCTGTGAGCGAGTCGACATACAGTGAGCTGCTCGAGTGCTGGGGGAGACTGAGCTGTGCGTTTGCATGGAACGCTTTTCCAAGCGCGGCTTCCGTTCGCAATCGGAAGGGTTCGCTACGGATATAGGAGTGAATCCAGCTTTGTGCCGCAAAAATACCAACGACCAACATCGCACTCATGACGGCACCTATGCGGAGCACCGTCGCAGCGGGGGATGTCTTCCGCGGTTGCCTTCGTCGGCCGGTGGGTTGGGTGGGGTTGGTCTCCATGGTGTGACGGAGTGTCTTGCCTGCGTTTCTTGAGGATTATTCGCGCCGTTGTTTAGGCTGGAGCAACGATGCGGTGATAGAGCGAATCGAGTGCGGCCGCCGCTTTCTCCCAAGGAAATTTTGATGCAAGCGCGTTTTGAACCAGCTTGTTCCAAGTAGGTTTGTCTTTGAAAAGTAGTTTTCCCCGCACGATTGCGTTCAGCAGCGCTTCTTCATTGTCCCGGTAGTAGAGGAGTGAATTGCCGGAGCATTCAGCGGGTACAAAGTTGGTGAGGTTGTCGGCAAGTCCGCCCACGGCGTGCGCGGCGGGAACCGTTCCGTAGGCCAGCGCGTGAAGGGGTGCGAGTCCGCCCGGTTCAAAGTGCGAAGGCATCAGAAGAATGTCGCCGCCTGCCATGAGACGTTGTGGAAAGCCAGGCTGCCAGGTGTGCAAAAACGCGAGCTTCTTCGGATGCCTGCGGCATGCGATCAGTAGCTCCCTGTGCAGGAGCGCGTCGCCATCTCCCGCGATGATCAGGCGCGCATCGGTTGAAAGAATTTTCGGCACAAGCGGCAGCAGCAGGTCGAATCCCTTTTGGTCTGCAAGCCGACCCAGCATCACGAAAACAGGGGCCTCTGCGTCGGGGGGCAGGCCTGCTTCCTCAAGCAGGGCAGCGCGACACTTTGTCTTGCCCGACGGATCTTCTGCGGAAAATGCAGCAGCGAGGTTGGCGGCGGCGTCCGGACGCGAGGGACTCCAGCGTGCGGGGTCCACTCCGATGGGGACGCTGATTAAGTCTCCCGCGCGGGAGCGGAGCGTCCCCTCCAAGCCGCAGCCTTGTGGCGAGTTCAGGATTTCTTCACGGTAACGTTTACTAACGGTCGTCAGTGCGTCTGCGGCGAGAATGCCGCCCTTGAGCAGGTTCATCGAGCCGAAGAACTCGAGTCCGGAGGGGCTCATCCAATGTTGAGGGAGGTTGGTAAGTTGAAAATCCACACCGCAGAAACTTCCCTGGAACGCGACGTTGTGCAGGGTCAGCACAGTGCGGATCGGCAGCGCCTGTTCGCGGATCAGCACGGGCACGAGGGCAGTTTGCCAATCATGCGCGTGCACAACGGCGGGGGTGGGATCCATCCGCTTTGCGAGTTCCACAACAGCCTTGGAGAAAAAAATGAAACGTTCCGCGTTGTCCGCGAAGGGCTCGTTGTTTTTTGGGTCGCAATACAATCCCGCACGTTCAAAAAGGGCGTCGTTACGGACGAGCAAGAGCTGCGTGCCGTCCGGGAGGGTGCGGTCGTAAATCGAGGCGTGGATGGTTTTGTCTCCGACAATCACATCAAACTCCACCTCCAGCGGTTCGGCGTTCTCGAGCAAAGCCGGGGACCCGGGCAAAGCGACCGCCGCATCGTGACCCTGCGCGGAGACAACCCGCGGGAGGGATGCCACGGTTTCGCCCAAACCGCCCGTCGAGGCGAGCGGCGCAATTTCGCTGGCTGCAAAAAGAATCGTCATGTGTGTTGAGTGAACGGTTCGGAGACAGGTGCAGGTTTGACGCGGCGTTCGAGCCCGACGTACCGATAAACGCGTGCCACGGTCCCATCGCCGTATCGGGCGAAACTTAACCCATCAAAAGTGCGCAAAGCGAGTGATATGAAACCTTCCGGACACTATCCACTCACATGCAAAGATCGGCTGTTCGGCGGAAACGAGCAGCTGTGTTTCGGTGGTCACGCGTAGGAGACACTGTCCACTTAAGCGACCAGTTGCCTCGCGTCGCTCCGAACTGCGCTGTCGTTAACCGCGTGCGCGCGGTTCGCGGTCCTTGGTCGTGGCCTGGCCGGGCTGGGTGACGAACGGCCCTCCCTGCAGTGGCGCGGCGTCCGAGAACGCGACATCAGGCATTTCGCTCGGCTTGCCACCAAGCGGGAAATCCTTGCGTAGCGGGAAGAAAGGATATCCCTCCCACATCAGAATACGGCGCAGGTCGGGATGCCCCGTGAAACGTAAGCCGTACATGTCGTAAGCCTCCCGCTCATGCCAGTCCGCAGTGGGCCACACTTTGGAGACGGTAGGAACTTCCATCGCGTCCTCGGAGACTTTGATTTTCAGGCGGAGCCATTCGCCGTTGCTGGTGCTGTAGAGTTCGTAAACCAGCTCAAAACGAGGGTCCACGCCGAACTGATCCACCCCGGCAATATCCAGCAGCATATCGAATCCCAGTTCGGTCTTTGCATGGGACGCGATGTCAGCGATCGCTTGCACGTCGAACACGAGGGTCGTCTCGCCGCGGAATTCGGTTTTCTCGAGAACCTTGAATTTGCTCTGCAGCGCGGAAATGGCGGCTTTCGGGGAGTGGCTCATAGGAAAGTCAGTGCTCAGCGACTCGGAGATCGGATTTTTAAGACGAGGCGGATGAAAACGAGGGAGACAATTAGGCGGGAATCTCGTCGAAGAGCGCGCGTTTCTGTTCGAGGAATGAATGCTCCTTTTCAATCTTCCGTTGGAGGCGCATCAGGCCTTCGAGAAGCGCCTCGGGTCTGGGAGGGCATCCGGATATATAGATGTCCACCGGCACAAGGTGGTCGATCCCTTGGAGAACGGAGTAAGAGCGGTACATGCCGCCGCTCGACGCGCAGGCGCCCATGGCGATGCACCACTTCGGCTCGGGCATCTGGTCCCAGATGCGCTTCACGGCAAGTGCCATTTTGTAGGTGACCGTTCCTGCGACGATCATCACGTCGCTCTGTCTCGGAGAGAAACGCATGACCTCGGAGCCGAACCGCGCAATGTCGAAGCGGGCGCTGGCGGAAGCCATGAGTTCGATGGCGCAGCATGCTAGCCCCATGGGCATCGGCCAGAGGGAGTTTTTGCGCATCCAGTTCATCGCGGCGTCGAGCCGGGTGAAAATGATGTTTCCTTCGATTTTCGAGTCGTAGGCGACGGGAGCGAGTTGGGCCATGCCCACAACCCTAGGAAAGCCTCGGGCATGGGCAAGCTTGAAACCCAAAAACCTCCGGAAACCGACTGAGTCGCGGCGCGGGCTTCGGGGGGGGCGGTGAACGGTCTGGGCGCTTGGAAGCGTCTTAAAAGATGCGCTGCCCCTCAAGGAAGGTCATCTCCGGCTCCAGGTTGTCGTCCAGAAGCACCAAGTCCGCCTTGAGTCCGGGCTCGATCGCGCCAAGAACGTGGTCGAGGCCAAGCGCTTTCGCAGGGTTGAGCGAGGCCATCCGGACCGCTTCCTGAAGGGGGACGTCCACTTTCTCCACCATGTTGCGCACGAGTTGATTCATGCGGGCCACGCTGCATGCGAGCGCCGTCCCGTCCTCGGTCAGGCTAATCCCCTCGTGGACAACCGCTTTGATGCAAC
>JBILKY010000333.1:0-4038 GCA_044376395.1 Chthoniobacteraceae bacterium
TGGCGATGACGGCCCCACGCATCACGGGCTTTTTGACATCGGCTATCTGCGCCACATTCCCAATCTTGTTTTCTGCACCCCGAAGGATGAGGCGGAGTTCGTTGACATGCTTTGGACCATGAATCACTACGCCGGCGGACCCATCGCAATCCGGTATCCGCGCGGTGTGGGCACTGGCGTGAAACCCGCAGAACAACCCAGACTGCTTGAGATCGGAAAATCAGAAGTCATCCGACACGGCGGCTCCCAGCCTCCGCGCGTAGCGCTGCTCGGATTGGGCGCAATGTGTTCCATGGCCGAGGCAGCGGCGGTGATTCTGGAATCTCGCGGAATCTCCGCTGCAGTGATCAACCCAAGGTGGATTAAACCTCTTGATACTGGCACGCTGGAGTTTTACGCACGCGCTGCGGAAGTGATGTGCACCTTTGAGGATCATGTGCTGCAAAATGGTTACGGCTGCGCGGTGATGGAGCATCTATCGGAAGAGGGCATTACGACTCCGGTGGTGCGAATCGGATGGCCGGATCAATTCGTCGAGCATGGATCGGTTGACGTGTTGAGAGCCAAACATGGCCTGACAGCAGAGGCGGCGGTGGAGCGCATTCTGGCTTTGTTGCCGGATAAGACTCTTGAGGTTCCTGTGGTGCGAGCCTAAGGCGCATGACGGTTGCTGGCGATGCAGTGAGCGGAGTCCCGTTGCCTGTGGCCGTTCAAGTGGATGGCTTGAGGAAGGTTTTCCGAACGTACCGCAAGCAGCCCGGATTCCTTGGCGCTCTGCGCGGGCTTGTGAGCAGGGATTATTCGGAGGTAGCGGCTGTTGAATCGGTGTCTTTTTCTATTCGTGAAGGCGAAAGCGTGGGATTTCTCGGGCCGAATGGCGCGGGTAAAACCACGGTGCTTAAAATGCTGTCAGGATTGATGCAGCCTACGGGTGGCGATGCGCGCGTTCTGGGGTATCGCCCTTGGGATAGGGATGACGCGATGAAGCGGCAGATCGCTTTGCTCATGGGCCAGAAAAACGCGTTGTGGTGGGATTTGCCCGCCCGCGAATCGCTGGAGTTAAATCGTGTGATTTACGGCATCGCGCGGCCCCAGTTTGAAGCGATGATCGAGGAATTGACCGTTCTTTTGGATGTTCAAGACAAGCTCGACATCATGGTGAGGGAACTGTCGCTGGGTGAGCGGATGAAGATGGAGTTGATTGCGGCTCTCATGCACTCGCCGCGCGTGTTGCTTCTCGATGAGCCGACGATCGGCTTGGACGTCACATCGCAGCGGCGTGTTCGCGAGTTTCTGAAACGTTATGTCGCGGAGCGTTCCGTCACCATGATGCTTACGAGCCACTACATGGGTGACATTGAGGAGCTTTGCGAGAGGGTGATTATCATCGATCACGGCCGCATTTTTTTCGACGGCCCGCTTTCAACGATTGTCGACAAGTTCGCGGCCTACAAGGTGCTCTCGCTGACGTTCTCTCGTGAAACGCCCGGAGACTTTAGCCGGTTCGGCGAGGTTTTGGAGCAAACCCCTCTCAGCGTGCGTTTGAAGATCGCACGAACAAGGGCGGCTGAGGTGTGCCGGGACGCGCTCGGGGCTCTGCCAGTCGCTGATTTGGCGGTGCAGGAGCCCACTGTAGAGGAAATCATCCGGCAAGTGTTCGCCCGTGGAGCCCGCGACGGCTCGCTGGTCAACCCGGAAGCGGAAAAGGCAGGCTGATCCGCTGTGGCGCCATCCCGTGCGCTACCGTCCGAACGAGGGGAGTCGCGAGGGGAGTCGCGTTAAAAGAAAATTGGAATCACAAGAATCGCGACGATGTTCACAACCTTGATCATCGGATTAATCGCAGGTCCAGAGGTGTCTTTGTAAGGATCGCCCACGGTGTCTCCAGTCACGGCAGCAGCATGCGCTGGCGAGTGTTTGCCGCCGTGGTGGCCTTCCTCAATGTACTTCTTGGCGTTGTCCCATGCTCCTCCGCTTGAGGTCATCGATAAGCCAAGGAAAAGACCGGTCACAATCGTTCCGACGAGCACCCCTCCCAAGACAGTTTTCCCAAGCGCTGGAACTGCGGCCACGACTACAACGAAGAGGATCGGCAGCATTGCAGGCAACACCATCTCACGCAGCGCAGCTTTGGTGACGATGTCCACGCAAGTGCCGTACTCGGGCGTGTCGGTGCCTTTAAGAATGCCCGGCTTCGCTTTGATCTGGCGGCGGACCTCCTCAACGACTGCGCCGGCTGCCTTGCCCACGGCGTCCATGCTGAATGCTGAAAACATGCAGGGCAGCAAGCCCCCAAGAAACAGGCCGATGATCACTTTTGGATCGTTGAGCGAGAAGTCGAGCGCGCCCGCGATCATCTTGCCCGTGGCCTCGAGATGCGCGCGCAGATCTTCCACGTAGGATCCGAAAAGAACGACTGCGGCAAGCCCAGCGGAGGCGATTGCATAGCCTTTGGTGACGGCCTTCATGGTGTTGCCTACCGCGTCAAGATCGTCGGTGATGGCGCGCACTTCCTTTGGTAATCCACTCATCACGGCGATACCTCCCGCGTTGTCCGTGATCGGCCCAAAGGCGTCCAGAGAGATGATGATGCCGGCCATTGAAAGCATGGCCATGACCGAAACGCTGATCCCGTAGAGGCCGGCGAGTGAGTAGGAGCCCCAGATCGCCGCTGCAATGCAGATCACAGGCAGTGCGGTCGCGTGCATCCCCATAGCGATGCCTGCGATGATGTTGGTGGCGTGGCCCGTTTCCGAGGCGCGCGCAATCTTGCGCACGGGATTATAATGGGTGGAGGTGTAGTAGTTGGTGATCAGTACGACCAGTCCAGTCATGAGAAGACCTATCAGCGACGCGCCGAAGATGTTTTCGGCGCTGTAAACAACGTCTCCGACGCGTGCCCCCCCTTCAAACAGGGACTGCGTGACCGGCCAGAGGGCGATGGCCGACACCACGCCGCTGACGCCCACCCCTGACATGAGTGCGGTGGAAGGAGCCAGTTTCGAGAGATTCACGAAGAAGATTCCTAGGATCGCCCCGATGATAGAAATTCCGCCGAGAATGAACGGGAATAATATGGCGTTCGGAAATGATTTGAGCGTCAACGCCGCAATCAACACCGCGCCGATCAGGCTCACCGCATAGGTTTCAAAAACGTCTGCCGCCATGCCCGCGCAGTCACCCACGTTGTCACCTACGTTGTCAGCGACGGTGGCGGGATTGCGTGGGTCATCCTCGTCCAGGTTGCTTTCAATCTTGCCGACCAGATCGGCTCCCACATCCGCAGCCTTCGTGTAGATGCCGCCGCCCAGCCTCGCGAATACACTGATCAGGCTGGAACCAAGCGCGAGACCGACGAGACTACGCACGGCTTGATCTTCACCGATCCAATTCTTGATGCCGGTGTAGAAAATGGTGACGGACAGCAGCGCGAGGCCCACCACTAGCAGTCCTGTGACTGCGCCGCCGTTGAAGGCGACCACGAGTGCGGGGTGCCTGCCGCGTGTCGCTGCCTGCGCGGTCCTCACGTTTGCAAGCACGGCGACACGCATCCCGATGAATCCGGCGTTAAGGGAGCAAACGGCTCCGAATAAAAATCCGAGGGCCGAGTGCATGCCGGGCTTCCAGCAAAGGATGCAAAATAAGACGACGGCGATGGCCGAGATGGCGCGGAGCTGGCGGTTGAGGTACGCCTTGGCGCCCTCCTCAATCGCACCTGCAATGTGCCGCATGCGAGGGTCGTCAATCTTGACCTTGAGTATCGAGCGGATAAGTGCGAAGGCAACGATGAGCCCGATGACGGCGCAGCCGATGACGAGGGGAATTCCGGAGGTTTCCAGGAAGGTTGCGGCGAGGATTGGGCTTGTGGTCATGTGTTTCAGGGGGAGGAAAGTGGGTCAGGCGTTCCACGCAGGGCGACGGCCTATTTTGAATGGTTGGCTAAAAGAGCGCAGAAAGTGGACAAAAATGGATCGAAACGCCAATCTCAATTCAGGGTTTTTTTGCTAAAAGTTGTAGGATGGCCTTCTGGGCGTGAAG
>JBILKY010000088.1:0-12383 GCA_044376395.1 Chthoniobacteraceae bacterium
ATCGACATTACCTTGGCCTGACCGACTAAAACCCCTCTGGTGGATGGTGAGGAGACGCAGGGAGGAGACGCAGGGGACAGACACTTTTAGCAAGACGCAGGGGACAGACACTTTTGGCCCTTTTGGCCCCACAACGATACGGTTGCCGTGTGCAAGGTCTCCCTCAAGCAGGGGCAGACCATGCTCTGCGGTACCTTCCTCGACGATCAGGGCAAGGAGATCTGCGGCGCCTATTACGTCAGCGTCCGCTATCTTGCTAACGGTCCATAAAAGAGAAGTAATCATGAAATACAAATTCACACTCCTCACGATCCTGCTGCTGACGCCGCTGGCGGCACTAACCGCTGCTGAAATCGGCGCCAAACCCAACGTCATCGTCATCCTCACCGATGACCTCGGCTACGACGACGTCGGGTGCTACTGGACCCCGGACAAGCGCCCGGGCTTCGAGAAGATCCAGACACCGAACATCGACCGGCTCGCCGCCGAGGGCGCCCGGTTCACCGACTACTACGCACCGTCCTCCGTCTGCAGCCCGTCCCGCGCGGCACTCATGACCGGCTGCTACCCGGTGCGCGTGGGATTCCCCGGCATCCTCTTCCCAGCGTCCCTGACTGGGCTGAACCCCGACGAGGTCACCCTGGCTGAGATCTTGAAGAAACGCGGCTACGCCACCGCCTGCGTTGGGAAGTGGCACCTCGGGCACCTGGCCCCATTCACCCCGCGCCAGCATGGCTTCGACGCGTTTTACGGGATGATGTTCCCCAACGACATGCAACCCTTTGTCCTCCACCGCGACGAGACGGTCGTCGAGCCGAAGCCCGACCAGAAGACGCTCAACGAACGGTTCACCGAGGAGGCGGTAAAGTTCGTGCGGGCGAAGCGCGAGGAACCGTTCTTCCTCTATCTCGCCTACAGCGCGCCGCACATCCCGCTGCATCTCCCAGACCGCTTGCGTGGCAAATCGGCGCGGGGCTTGTATGGCGACGTCGTGGAGCACTTGGACTCGGGCGTCGGCGAGGTTTTGAAGGCACTCGATGAAACTGGATTGGCAGGCCAGACGCTCGTCGTGTTCACCTCGGACAACGGGCCGGACACACGCGGTCCTTACGACAAGCGCGGCCAGGCCTTCCCCCTGCGGGCGGCTAAGGCGACCACGCGGGAGGGAGGCGTGCGTGTTCCTTGTATTATGCGTTGGCCGGGCCGGATCCCCGCCGGCCTCGTCTGCCGCGAGATCGCCTCCGCGATGGACGTCCTGCCCACCGTGGCCGGTATCGCAGGAGCGCAGCCTCCGCAGGACCGGATCATCGATGGTAAGGACATTCTCCCGCTGATGACCAAGCCCGGTGCGCCGAGTCCTCACGACGCGTTCTTCTACTACTACGGGGAGAAACTAGAGGCGGTCCGCAGCGCGAACTGGAAGCTCGTCTTCCCGCGCACTGCAATGGACGACACCCCGTATGAGCGGAAGCCGGGAGCCGCGAAGGAGGCACTTCTGCCCGAGGCGCTCTACGATCTCGCGGCGGACGTGGGCGAGACGAAAGACTTGATCAGACAACACCCTGAAGTCGCGCAACGTCTGCGCGCCCTCGCGGAGAGGATGCGCGACGACATTGGTGATTCCGCCACCAACCAGAAGGGCAAGAACCGCCGACCCGTGGGCCGCGTGCCTGCTTCGGGCCAGTGATGCCGCGCTCACGACAACCTAACCAAGAACGAACCGATGAGACCCATACGCCACTTACTCACAGCAGTCATCGCTGCCCTGACACTCGCAGGAGTTTCCGCGTCGGCCGAGCAACGTCCCAACGTCATCTTCATCCTCGCCGATGACTTGGGGTGGAGTGATACGACTCTCTATGGGACGACGAAATTCCTTGAAACGCCGAACATCGATCTTCTGGCCAAACGAGGGATGACGTTCACGAATGCCTACGCGGCGAATCCGCTCTGTTCGCCCACGCGAGCGAGCATCTTGACCGGTCTCTATCCAGCAAGGATCGGCATAACTGCGCCCGTTTGCCACGAACCGGCAGTGCGTCTTGAAGCCAAGTTGGTGGAAAAAGCCGCGCCGTTTCAGCCTGCTCTGCAGGCAGTAAGCGCATCAAGACTCAAGACCGAGTATTACACCCTGGCCGAAGCCTTGCACGATGCCGGCTATACGACCGGGCATTTTGGCAAATGGCACCTGGGCCAGGAGCCGTACAGTCCGCTTGAGCAGGGCTTCGACGTGGATGTGCCCCATTATTCTGGTCCTGGACCGGCCGGTAAAAACATAGCACCGTGGCGTTTTCCGGCGGAATTGAATTTCACGGGTAAGCCAGGCGAACACATCGAAGACCGCATGGCGAACGAGGCGATAAAATTTATCCGGGCGAACAAGGACAAATCATTCTTCCTCAATTACTGGGCGTTTTCTGTGCACGCCCCGTTTGACGCGAAAGCCGACCTCATCAAGAAATACGCGGCCAAGGCGGACCCGAATGACCCGCAGCGGTGCCCTGTCTATGGTGCTATGGTGCAGACCTTCGACGAAAATGTCGGGCAGTTGATCCGCGTGCTCGATGAATTGAAGCTCACCGACAACACGATCATCGTTTTCTTTTCTGACAACGGGGGGAACATGTATGACCGTGTCGACGGCATCCGAGGGACTATGTATGCTATAAATGATCCCGTTAACGGCATATCCCCTACCAGCAATGCGCCGCTGCGTGGTGGCAAAGCGACAATCTATGAAGGGGGTACGCGCGTGCCGTGTGTTGTGGTCTGGCCCTGCAAGGTGGAGCCGGGCTCACGCAGCAATGCGTTCCTGTCGAGCGTCGATTGGTATCCCACGCTACTCGACATGACCGGAGTAACGCCTAAAGAGACCGTGAAGTTCGATGGTGTCAGCCAGAAGCCGGCCTTGCTAGGTTTAGGCACCCCGCGCGACACGGAGTTTTGTTGTTTTCCGCATTACGCCCCGGCAACCGGCGGCGTTCCAGCCGTGTGGGTCCGTCGTGGTGATTGGAAGCTCATTCGTTTCTTCTGCGACGGACCGGAGCAAACCGACCGCTTTGAACTTTATAATCTGAAAAGTGACATCGGCGAGACGAAGAACTTGGCGGCCGAGCATCCGGACATGGTCAAGAAGTTTGACGCCCTGATCGGACAGCACTTGAAAGACATCGATGCGGTGATTCCTGTGAAAAATCCGTGTTATGATCCGGCCGCGAAGGCTCCTTAACTTGTGAAGAAACCGCAAAAGACTAAAGCGCCCGTCGACAACAAGACGAGCGGCGTGAAAGACATCCCGATAGCGCAGATCGATGCACTCACAGCGAGTGGGGCGCGATTTGCGAGCGGGTATTTCATCGCGCCGTTTTACGCGGCCTCGCGTGCGGCGCTGATGACCAGTCGCTACCAAACGCGTTTCGGTTTTGCGTTCAATCCCATCGGCGTGAATCAGGTCAGGGAGATCTGCGTTGCCTATGACGTGAATGTCCGCCGACTTGAGCAAATTCCATAAAGGAGAAGTAATCATGCTATCCCCCGCCCTACTCCTCGCCGCCTTGCTGCTGACACCGCTGGCCGCCCACGCTGCCGAGTCAACGAAGCCCGCAAGCAAGGCGCCAAACATCCTCTTCATCCTCACAGAGGATCAAGGCGCACATTTGAGCTACCTTGGCACGCCTGGTTTGCAGACGCCGAACATGGATTCGCTCGCGAAGTCTGGGGTCTATTTTCAGAACTTCTTTGTTGGCTATCCCGTATGCTCGCCATCGAAGGCATGCATTTACACTTCGTTGCACAATCACACGAATGGCATCCTCAACAACACGCCGAATTATCACAAGCCGGCGGACCAACTCACCGCTGAGGAGAAGAACAATGCGGTCTATCGCAACAATCGACTCCACGAAGGCACCCCCACGTTGGTCGAGCGATTGAAGGAGGCGGGCTATTATCAAGGCGTGATCCACAAGCTGCATGTAGCCCCCGTGGAGAACTTTCCTTATGACGAGTTCATCGCTGGCGAGAACGGCAAGGCGGTCGCAGGCTTCATCGAGCGGGCCGGAAAGACGGGTAAGCCGTGGCATCTCTTCTTCAACGTCGGCGTTTCCCACCGGCCGTTTCCGAACAGCGACAAAGTAAAGATTCGAGTCAAACCGGAGGATGTGAAACTGCCCGCGTTTTTGCCGGATACGCCCGACACGCGCAAGGATTGGAGCGAATACTTGGCAGCGGTTGAAAAGGCCGACAAATTGGTGGGAGAAGCACTCGCAGCACTGCGTGCTTCGAACCAAGAGCAGAACACCATAATCGTCTGCCTTGGCGGCGATCACGGCCCGGCTTTCCAGCATGGAAAGATGACGCTCTACGATTTAGGTCTGCGCGTCACACTGAGTATCAACGGCCCCGGATTGCAGCGAAGTGCAAGGAGCAAATTACTCGCAAGCGAACTCGATCTCGCGCCGACGCTGCTCGACTTGCTGGGGCTAGAGCCGTTTCCGAAATCGCACGGCATCTCCCTGCGGCCGATCCTCGAAGGGACGCCCGGGGCGAAGGGTCACGATTTCATTTTCGCGGAGATCTCGAACCGCGGCGTTTTGCCCAATGACGGCATGCAGGAGCGCAGCATTTGCGATGGTCGCTGGCACCTGATCTACCGCGAGAAGCTCATCCTGCCATGGCGCCAAGTGCAGGCCGACAGCAAGGATTGGAACCCCTGGGGCAACCGCACCTATGCCGAGACATTGCGCGTGAAGGATCGATTTCCCGAGCCCTTCCGCATCCTCGCCGAGATGGATCCTCAAAGTCTCGGCGGCCAAGTGCCCGCTCTCGAACTCTACGATCTCAAAGCCGATCCAGACGAAATGCACAACCTCGCCAGTGACATCAACCTTCGGCCTCAGCGTGATCGACTTTACGCTGCGCTTCAGCACTGGGTTCGAGATACCGCTGACTCTTCCGTGGCAGCGTCTCAGATTCCAACTTCAGAATTGCCCAAACCATGATTCGGTTCATGGGTTATTCAAACGCCACGCAGGACACGAGCTTCCAATCACCACAAAGCGTCTTCGCAGTGTGAAGTAAGGCGCTTGCTGAATCGGACACACTATTTGCTAGCGAGGTATAACTTGCCCGTTACCCGAAAGTCCCCTCGCAGATCCCGGCGTGCAGATTCTCTATCCGTATTCGCGCCTACGATGGCGGCGCCACGTCCTTGGCGGACGCGCTACGTTACGAAGACAACTTGCGCTGGGACGACTCGCTGATGCATCGGTATCGCGCCGGTAAAATCCCGGAAGACGTCTTCAAAGCCAACGCCATGGCTTAGGGGAGCTGACACTGTGTGGGGGCACGAATCGCGTGCGGCCCCGGTGTGCCTCGCAACCGTGTCCGATGTTCAACAAAAAATGTCCGCAGAGTTACGTCGTGGCGCGGGTTACCCTTCATGAGATCCAGAAGCCCGTCCCATCCCATGAAACTCTTTAAATTCCCCGATCGTCTTCTCACAACTCTTGCTCTCTGGATCCTGCTGTCCTGTGCAGGCTGAAAAATTGCAACGGGGACAGGCAATTGGTTGAAACCGTTTTACCGTTGGAGCCCCGTGGGGTCGACGTCCCGTCGCCCCACGGGGCTCCATGCATCATTTTCCCCGCAACGCCTCCGCCCTCTCGATCCCTTTCCTTAGAATTTCCCACTAAAATGATAACCCCCCCCTATAAAAATACCCAGCGGGCGAAGTTGACCCTGCAGCTTGCCCTCACCTGTGCCATCGGAAGCTTTTGCTTGCCGGCGCTCTCCATCCAGGCCGCCGAAAACGGCGCCTTAACTTCCGTCTCGCCTCTCCCAGTTCAGAACGCCATTTCATCGCAGGGTCTTCCGGTCGATCGGCTGGATCCGATGCCCATCGTGGTTCCCGACAAAGTGGCCGCCAAGGCTTATGCTTTTGATCTTAACCTGGTCACCGTGCTGGATGGCCCTTTCAAGCATGCCCAGAAGATCCAGCGGCAATCTCTCTTGGAGACCAAGCTCGATCCGCTCCTCTATCCCTTTCGGCGCGAAGCAGGTCTGCCCAACCCGGCTAAGGGCAGTGACTATTTGGGGTGGGCGACCACCGGCCATAAACTGGCCCATTATCTTTCGGCCTGCGCGATGATTTACCGCAATACGGGGGATCTGGAGATAAAAAAATCGGCTGACGAAGCAGTTGCGAAGCTGGCCGAGTGCCAGGCGGCGATGAAAAACGGATACCTCGGGGGAATGCCGGAAAAATGCATTTTGCATACGGAAAAACTTATTAATGAACCGGCCTTCCAGGTCGGTCCGGCCTGGTATATTCAACATAAACTCTATGCCGGATTGCTCGATATGTATGTGCTCACCGGTAACCGCCAGGCGCTGGACGTTCTGGAAAAGACCATCGACTGGGTGATCGAGAACACCAATCAGCTTAATGAGCAAAAGATGCAGGAGATGCTTGGAATCGAGCATGGGGGGATGAATGAAGTCCTCGCCAATTTATACAGCGTGACCGGCAAGGAAAAACATCTGCGGCTGGCGCAGCGATTCAACCACCGTAAGATCATCGATGCGTTGGCCGAGAATCAGGATGTTTTCGATGGTCTGCACGCTAATACCCAGTTCCCCAAGTTCATCGGCGCGCTTCGGCAGTACCAGTTAACCGGCGATGAGAAGTTATGGAAAGCCGCCCGGGAGTGCTGGGAAACGGTGGTTTCGGAGCGTTCCTATGTTACCGGCGGCAACAGTATTGGTGAAGCTTTTAGTCCCAAAGCTCGCCTTTCCGAGCATGTGCATTGGAACACCACGGAAACCTGTAATGCACACAATATGCTCAAGCTGACTCGGGGGCTCTTTATCACCGAACCTCAGGCCCAGTATGCCGATTATTATGAGCGGACGCTCTGGAATTCGATTCTTTCAACGCTGCATCCGAAAACCGGTGGACAGCTTTACTTTCAACAGCTGGAATCGGGCCGCTCAAAGGGAAGCTGGGACATGTTCGCAAACGGGGTGAGCAGTTGCAGTTGCTGTGCCGGAACGGGCCAGGAAAGCGTCGCCAAGTTCGCAGATAGCATCTATTTTAATGATGGAGCGGAAGGGCTTTTTGTTGATCTTTTTATCGCCTCGGAGTTGAACTGGAAAGCCCGCGGTGTCCAGGTTCGCCAAGAGACACGTTATCCCGATGAGGCGGCGACGCGCCTGGTGTTTTCTTGCCCAGCCCCCGTCGGCCTGACGGTTCATCTGCGTCGTCCCTGGTGGGCAACGCAAAGTTTTGAGATCCGCATTAACGGTAAAAAGCAGGCCATCACCAGCGTTCCGGGGAGCTATGTGCCGCTGCAGCGGCAGTGGAAAAACGGTGACACCTTGGATGTCCTGATGCCCATGACCCTGCATCTGGATGAGTTTAAAGATAACCCCAAGCGCGTGGCGGTCATGTATGGTCCTCTGGTGATGGCGGGTATGACGCCGCGGGGTAATCATTTTTCGGCACTGGTTGGCGAAAAGGAGGCGATTTTCAAGGAATTTAAGGCGCTGGAAGGCAAGCCCTTGGAATTCTCCGCTCAGGCGGCCATCTGCCGCACCTCGCTTGAGACGGTGGCGGCAGAACCGGTGGTCTTCAAACCACTTTTCCGCGTCGTTGACGAAACCTACTCGGTTTATTGGGACGGTATGACGACTCAAGAATTCGCCGCTCTGCCTGCGGTGTTTGAATCGGAAGTCGCGCGACACAAAGCACTCGAACCCAAAACTGTAGATCTGGTGTTGAGCTTTGTAAATGCCAAAGAGTTTCGGGAAAACGGGCGAGAAACCATGCAGGGATATCTGCTTGGCCGGGGTTTGTTGCCCCGAACCTTCGAGCAGGTCAGTGAGGATGCCCATGGCGTGAAGGTCACCATCGGAGCCAGAGGTTGGTTGAACAAGTCAGGCGTCGAATATGACGATATGTATCCGAATGAGTTTCGCTTCCCCGGGGATCTGGCCTATCGCACTCGTTATCTACCCGGTGGAGGTGGGTATTCCTATCAGATGAAAGTCGAACCCGGAGCCAGCCAGAAATGCCAGATCCGGCTCTGGCATCCTGACATCAATGAGCACGGACGGTCCCTCAAGGGTGTGGGGACTTTTGAAGTACTGGTCGACGATCAGGTCATCGGAACAACCAAGGCCGACGATCTACCATTCAACACCTTTGTCGATGTCTCCTATCCAATTCCTGCGGAGCTGACGGCCGGCAAACCGATTGTGACCGTGAGCCTGCGGGCCAAAAAGCACATACGCGGGATTTATGAAGTCCGGATTTTAAAAGATTGATCCAGGCACAACCTTCCTCGCAAAGCCCCCCGCATCCCATCGATCCCCCGCCCGAGAGTTTCCCTCAAATGATAACCCGCCCTCATAAAAATACCCCTCGGGCTAAACATCCCCTGCAGCTTGCCCTCACCTGTGCCATCGGAAGCCCCTGTTTTCCGGCGCTATCCAGCCAGGCCGCCGAAAACGGCGCAGTACCTCCCGTCACGCCTCTGCAAGTTCAAAACGCCAGCGCTACTCTGGTCGCCGCCGACTACCCCGTGCAGCCGGTGCCCTTCACCGCGGTCCGCATCACAGGCGGCTTCTGGCAGCCGCGTCAGGAGGCCACCGCGCCGTTACCGTCCCCTATGCCTTCCAGCAGTGCGAAGACACTAAGCGCATCAAGAACTTCGATCTCGCTACCGAGGTGATGAAACGCCGTGCCGCTGGCGAGACCTCCTTCCAGCACGATCCGCCCACCGTCTATCCCTTCGATGATTCGGACGTGTTCAAGGCCATCGAAGGCGCGTCCTTCGCCATGAGTGTGAAGCCTGATCCGGCTCTCGGCCAGCGCCTCGACGGCTACATCGCCCGCATCGCCGCCGCCCAGGAACCGGATGGATACCTCTACACCTGGCGCACCATGCATCCGGATTCGCCAGCCCACGGCTGGATAGGGAAAAATCGATGGGAGAAGGATCCGGAACTCAGTCACGAACTCTATATTTAGCGCGCCCCGCGACGATACCGCGCGCGCGAGCTGCGGAAACGGGGCCAAAAGGAAAATCTTATCACTTGGTCGTTTGGTTCAAGAATGTTCCCCGATCGTCCGTACCTGTAGTAAGGTGAGGCACGAGCGTCACCTTTGAGAGTGTCGGGGATGCGATGCTGCTCCTTCCGAAAGGAGACAAGGCGGTTCTGCTCGCGTGATTCGAACCCGGATCCCAGTGTGGCTTCTGGAAAGCTACCGCCGATCAGGAAGCTCGGACGCGCAACTCCTGAGCGCATACCCGTCTTTGACTGCCAAGGATTTGGCCACCGCTTGGCACTATGCTCGGTTGCATCGGGAGGAGATGTATCGCGAAATTACCGCCAACGGCGACGATTTGTGATCGCAGATTCGGGAGCTTCGTTGAGTGCAGAGACTGCGATTGTTGCCAGTAGCCGCCCCACGGTGTTATCCTAGAACTATGACAGTCACGCTTGCTCAAATTCATGAGGATCCTGCGATTCTGGATCGGGCGATTGCCAGTCAGGAGACGCTCGAGATCCTGTCCTGCGGCGAAGTCGCAGCCACATTGATGCCCCGGCGCGTAAGCGCTATGGAGCAGGCGAGACAGGAAATGGCTCGGAGGTTTGCCGCACCGGATTGGAATTTCGCAGTGGGAACCCCGCTCACCCGCGAGGAGCGTAATGCGCGCTCCTGATTGCTTCATCGACACCAATATTCTGCTCTACGCCGTCAGCACCGTTCCAGCTGAAGCGGCCAAGACAGAAGTTGCGCGGAGTCTGATTCAGAACACTCGATGGAGTTGGTCAGCTCAGGTCGCTGCCGAGTTCATCCGTGCGGCTTCATCGAAAAGGAACAGCACGATGAGTCGCGCGGAGGCCGCCAAATGGGTGGAGCTGTGGATGGCCTATCCAATGGTGCCTGTTGACGGGACGATGGTTCTTGAAGCAGCGGCACTTGGGGATCGTTTCCAAATCCCCCACTTTGACTCCCAGATTTTGGTCGCGGCAAACCGACTGGGGTGTGGGCTTGTCTACTCTGAGGACCTTGGCCACGGGCAGAAGTACGGCGAAGTGCAGGTACGCAACCCGTTTTTATCAAAACCGTAGCGCTCTCTACCTGTGTGCTGCGGCGTGTAACGTTTTCATCTTTGCCGTGGCCTCGAGGTCCCCGGAGAGGTAGCGCTTGACGAAGTCGCTCTTTTTACAAGGGAACCGCATCCACGAATTCCACCTCGAAATCATCTATCCCCAGTGAGTTTGTTAGTACGGGGCATATGGCGGGGAAGTTCGCACACCGCAGCAAGGATGGAGCCGCTTTGATTTTGCCGATGGAATCCCAGATGCTGTAATTTTGAGAACGCAGATTGGACGTTGCTCAAACACATCATGCGCCGAATCTGCAATTGCCCCTGTAAGCGCTGGAGAACCTAGGGCTAGCCCAAAACTAATTTCGGAGGACAGGCGCCATCGAGAGCCCGGGGTTCATGGGATAAAGCGACGTGCGTCTCCAGTTGAACGTGATGGCGTCTCGTTTTTTATCGCGTCGGGGCTTGTCTTCATCCGTCACGCAAGGATCTCCTTCACCACCTTACCTTTTACATCCGTGAGGCGGTAGTCGCGGCCGCTGTAGCGGTAGGTCAGTTTCTCGTGATGGATGCCGAGCAAATGCAGCATGGTGGCGTGGAGGTCGTGGATGTGGACTTTGCCATCGACGCCCTCGGCACCGTACTCGTCGCTTTCGCCGTGACGGTGGCCGGGCTTCACGCCACCGCCGGCCATCCAGATGGTGAAGGCGCGGTTGTTGTGGTCGCGCCCGTCACTCTGGGCAGAGGGTGTGCGGCCGAACTCTGTGCCGAGGATGACCAGCGTGTCATCGAGCAGGCCGCGCTGCCGGAGGTCGGTGAGCAAACCGGCGATCGGCTTGTCGGTGGCGGCGCAGCTCGTGGGCAGGAGATTTTTGATGTCGTAATGATGATCCCACCCGATTGTGCCGATCTCGATGTAACGGACCCCGGCTTCGGCGAACTTGCGTGCGAAGAGAGGTCAAGGGACAGGCAATTTGTTTTTCCAGTTCCGATTTTGTCTCGGGGGCATGAACATCTACCGGGCACGTAATCCGCGCAAATCCCCCCTCTGGCAGTGCACCCATCGCCACTTTTCTACCTTCCTCACCCGTTACCCGGACGACTATCAACCTCGCCACGGGCCGCTGCGGCCGACCATCCCGCAGGTCGTCGACAAATTCCTCAAATGCGGCACCCTCGAACGCGGTTTCGCACGCATCCGCTGTGACAACTGCGGCCTCAACGCGCTCCTCGCCTTCTCCTGCAAATCACGCTGGTTCTGCCCGTCCTGCCACCAGAAAAACGTCCAGACCTGCGCCGAGTTCCTCGTCGCCCGCGTCCTTGCTGCAGTCCCCCACAGGCACTACGTCCTCGCACTGCCGAAGATGCTCCGCGCTTATTTCCAAAGGCACCGTCCTCTCCTCAAACATCTCTGCACCGCAGCCCATCAGAGCCTCACCCTTTATCTCCGTTCTGCACTCGGTAAATCCAAGGCGCATCCAGCCATCATTCTCACCCTCCACACCTTTGGCGAATACCTCGATTTTCATCCCCACATCCACGCGCTCGTTGCCGACGGCCTCTTCACCCGGGACGGCCAATTCCATCCCCTCTCCGAACTTCCCGTCAAGCCCTTGGAGGAAATCTTCCGCGCCCATGTGATCCAACTCCTAGTCGACCTCGACCTGCTCCCACATGACCGTGTCCGTCTTCTGCATTCCTGGAAACACACCGGCTTCAACGTGCATCGCGGAGAAAGCATTCCGCCCGAAAACAAGGCCGTCCTCGAACAGCTCGCCCAGTATATTCTGCGCAACCCGTTTTCGGTTGCCAAAATGACGCTCCACTCCGGAGGCGAGAAGGTCATCTACCGCTCCAAATTGAATCCGAAGATCAACCGCAACTTCGAGATTTTTACGGGACCCGACTTTCTGGCAACGATCACCCAGCACATTCCCGACAAGGGCACGCAGATGATCCGTTACTACGGTTGGTACTCCAACAAAATGCGCGGTCAACGGCATCGCGTCCAAAACGGGGGTGTTCCGGCGGATCCTTTGCGCCCGCCGTGCACGCCGCCACCGCCTGCGAAGCTGCCTTCCAAAAAATGGCGGGATGTCATTCTCAAAGTCTGGCACACCGACCCGCTGATTTGCCCGCATTGCCAGCACCGGATGCGAGTGCTGGCGGTGATTGATCAAAGGAAGGTGATCGAAAAGATCCTGCTTCATCTCAACTTGTGGAGCGGACTGCCAGCGTTCATGCCGCCTCGGGGACCGCCCCCTG
>JBILKY010000334.1:0-4033 GCA_044376395.1 Chthoniobacteraceae bacterium
GGGGCGCGCGGGTATGTGATGAAAAGCGAGTCGGTGGGCCGCTTGGCCGGAGCGATCCGCGAGGTGCTTCGCGGCAAAATGGTGGTAAGCGAACGTCTCGCTTCGTTGATTCTCGAAATTTACTCCGGCAAATCCGGGGACAAACCCGAAGTGCCCGAGGCCCGTCTTTCCGATCGTGAAATGGAAGTACTCGCGCTCATCGGCAGCGCCATCGGCACCCGCGCCATCGCCGCGCGCTTGAACATCAGCATGAAAACCGTTGAAGCGCACCGCGGGAACATCAAGCGCAAGCTCGGGCTGGGTTCGTCTCCCGAACTGGTTCGTTACGCCATCTGTTGGATGGAGGAAAGCGGGCAGGCGGAGGTTGTTTTGCCAAAGGCTTCCTAGCCATTCGCCGCAACGACCACTGCGGCGGCGGGCCGCGCTTTAGCGGGCTGTTCCGAATGGTGGCTTTCCAAGGCCCGCCTGCGCGCTAGCATGGAACCATGAGATTTCCGCCCCCCCTCTCCGCGTGCCTTGGTTTGATTTTCGCGCCTGCTCTGGCATTTGCCGCCGAATTCGACGTGGTTGTGTACGGCGGCAATTCCGCGGGGGTCATCGCCGCGGTCCAGGCGAAAAAAATGGGGCGCTCCGTCGCGATCGTCGGGCCGGACAAGCATCTCGGCGGACTCTCCAGCGGCGGCCTCGGGTTCACTGACACGGGAAACAAGGGCGTGATCGGCGGCTTGGCGCGGGATTTTTACCACCGCGTTTGGAAATCGTACCAGCGCCCGGAGGCTTGGAAATGGCAGCAAGCCTCCGCGTACGGCAACAAGGGGCAGGGGACGCCTGCGATCGATGGCGAACAGCGAACGATGTGGATCTTTGAGCCTCACGTTGCCGAGGAAATTTTCGAGGATTATGTCAGGGAAAATCAGATCCCCGTGTTTCGCGACGAATGGCTCGACCGCAAGTCGGGCGTCGTCAAGCAGGGCCATGCCATCCGCGAGATCAGGATGCTTTCCGGAAAAAGCTTTTCCGGAAAAATGTTCATCGACGCGACCTATGAGGGCGATCTGATGGCCGCCGCCGGGGTTGATTACCACGTGGGCCGTGAGGCCAATGCGGTTTACGACGAGAAATGGAACGGCATCCAGGTCGGCGTTCTGCATCACGGCCACCATTTCGGCGTGTTGAAGGAGAAGATCAGTCCCTACAAGGTTCCGGGCGATCCCAAGAGCGGGCTGCTTCCGCGCATCAGTCCTGCGGCGCCCGGCGAATACGGGGCGGGGGACAAGCGGGTGCAGGCGTACTGCTACCGGTTCTGCGCCACCGACTGCCCCGAAAACAGGATGCCGTTTCCGAAGCCGGCCGGCTACGACGCGGCGCAGTACGAACTGGTCCTCAGGGTTCTCGAGGCGGGCTGGCGGCAGACTTTCCATAAGTTTGACCCGATCCCGAATCTTAAAACCGACACCAACAACCATGGGCCGTTCAGTTTTGATAACATCGGGATGAACTACGATTACCCCGACGGCTCGTACGAAAGGCGGCGCGAGATTTTGGAGGAGCACCGCACCTATCAGCAGGGGCTTTTGTACTTTCTCGCGAACGATCCGCGTGTTCCGTCGGAGGTGCGCGAAAAAGCCGCCTCGTACGGTTTGCCCAAGGACGAGTTCAAGGACAACGCGCATTGGCCCCACCAGATCTATGTCCGCGAAGCGCGCCGAATGATCGGCAAGTTTGTGATGACCGAACAGGAACTCACCAAGCGGCGGCCCACGCCGGACTCCGTCGGGATGGGCAGCTACACGATCGATTCACACAATGTGCAGCGCTACGTCACGACTGAGGGCTTCGTGCAGAACGAAGGCGATATCGGCGTCGGGATCACCCCGTACGAAATCGCCTATGGTTCGATTGTGCCAAAGCCCGGGCAGGCTTCGAACTTGCTGGTTCCGGTGTGCGTGAGCAGTTCGCACATCGCGTATGGCAGCATTCGGATGGAGCCCGTGTTCATGATCTTGGGGCAGAGTGCCGCGACGGCGGCGTCGCTTGCGATCGAGAGCAAGTGTGCGGTTCAGGACTTGCCTTATCCGGTGTTGAACGCGCGGCTTTCGGCGGATGGGCAGGTGCTGCAGTACACCTCACAAAACGCATCCGCGGCGGTTGGAGCGCATGGATCCGATTCAATCGCGGGGCTGCAGGGGGTCGTGGTCGATGACGAAGCGGCGGAGTTGGTCGGAGATTGGGCGCCGAGTCATGCGGGCAAGTATTTTGGCGCCGGATACCACCATGACAGGAATGCGAAAGATGGCCGCGCGAGAGCGGTGTTTAAGCCGAACCTGCCGAAGGCCGGACGTTACGAGGTGCGGTTCGCCTATCCGGAAAATCCGAATCGCGCGACGAACGCTGCGGTGAAAATTTTTCATGCGAACGGCGCCGAAGAACGCGTAGTAAACCAGCGGGAGAAGCCCGCGTTGGATGGCCGGATGGTTTCGCTCGGAACTTTTGATTTCACCCCGGGCGCCGATGCCCGAGTGGAAGTCTCGAATGCGGGTGCGGACGGATACGTGGTGGTCGATGCGGTGCAGTTTCTCCCGGTTCGCTAAAGGGGCGCGGGGTGGCGATGGCTGCAGTGGTCTTTGAGAAAAGCTCAAGAAGCGGTTTTTGTGTCATTCGGCACACATTTCCTCAGATTGAAACAGAAAAACCCGGGGGTATTTTTGGTGTAAAAATCTGCTGGTCACATGGATATGCGTTTGTTTTGCGCTGGCAACTGACTCGCCGGGTTTGTGGCGCAATTGTCACATTAGAGTCATGCGGGTGTCACGGAGCGCTTGGATTGTTTGCGCTGTCAGCGGCGACCGGCTTTCCGGGCTTTCGCGGACGCACAAAAAAATCCATTACTTCAAATGACACACCTCAAGCAAAACAAGCAGACCAGCGCGTTCACGAAGGGCGCCGCAGCCGCATTGCTCGCCTCCTGCTCCTGGGCGATCCCAGCAGTTGCAGCAGATGATGCCATGTCCGATCTTCTCGGCGTACTCCGCCAACGCGGCTCAATCAGCGAAGCCGAGTACCAGCGCATGCAGCCCAACGCTGCAAAGCAGTCGGCAGCGGCCTCCGGCGCTCTCTCCAAAGACTCGTTGAAGAAAGACTGGTTTGGCAGAATGTCGATCCGCGGCTACGTGCAGACCCGGTACACGCATGTGATGGGTTCGGATGGGTACATACCGGGACAGACCGTAAGTGCCACTTCTGCATTCAATTCCGCATTACATTCTCCCACTGAGCCCAACATTTCAGAACGTGATACTTTCTTTATGCGCCGAGCGCGAATGATTTTTAGTGGTGATGTCCACGATCATTTATTCTTGTACGCGCAGGTGGACTGGCAGGCTGGCGTCAACAGCGGTTACAACGAGTCTAACGCTTCTGGTTTGCAGACTCGGGACATGTACGGTGATGTTTCGTTGGATCAAGACAAGGAGCACCGGTTCCGGATCGGTATCTCGAAGGTCCCCTATGGTTTCGTGAACTTGCAATCGAGTCAGAACCGTCTCTCCATCGAACGTCCAGAGGCGCTCAACAGCGCGGTCGAGGGCGAGCGTGATCTCGGGATTTACTACATGTGGGCGAACAAAACAGCTCGGGAGCGGTTTCGTGATTTGAACAGGCTTGGATTAAAGGGGTCAGGAGACTACGGGGTGATTACTTTAGGCGGCTACAATGGACAGGGGTTGAACCGTTACGACAGTAATCGAAACCTACATACCGTGCTTCGGTTCGCTTATCCTTTTCAGCTTGAGAGCGGGCAGTATTTTGAGCTCGGGTTGAGCGGCTACCAAGGCAAGTTTGTGCCGGGGAATAGCGCAGCCAAGAATGCCCAACAGTTCACGGATCGCCGTGCGGCGGCAAACTTTGTTTGGTATCCGCAGCCATTCGGGATGGAGGCAGAGTGGACCTACGGCGAAGGCCCTGAATCGGTCATCAATTATGATTCCAATGGTCGCGGTGCCTTCAGGGCGGCGAACGGGACTCGCACATATAC
>JBILKY010000007.1:0-34852 GCA_044376395.1 Chthoniobacteraceae bacterium
CGGCACAGAAATGAAGGATTCGGACGCGTCCCTTCCATGGATCACCACATGCGCCAACGATCCAGGCTCGGTTCGCTGAGAAGCAATCCGCAGCTTTCCAGCATCCAATTGAGCCCAACCCGGCAATGGTGAACCCGCCGCGACTGACCAAACAACAGGCGCCGTCAAATTCGACGCCAGCGAACCTGCCTGCGCCAGCAATCCATTCAGATCGATCTCGGGTGCTGGAATCGTGCCCGCGGTGGTCCTAAGCTCCTGGGCAGGCAGCGCGACCGGCACCTTCAATTTTGCGTCCACCGTCACTCGCGCCCGGATACCCGTCTGATCCGTGCCGGACACCACCACCTGCGCAGATTCCTCAGGCATTCCATCCGTGAATGTCCCGCCCGCAGAAAGCTGTCCCAGGGCTGCGTCAAAACTCATCCACCCAGGCAAAACCGTTTCAAGCTGCCAGCTGCCGGCAACAATGAACGCATTGTCCGGCACCAGCGCGCCCACGCTCAACTGCGCGGGGGGATTTACTCCAGCTCCTGCACGCAGAGACCCAGCACCCAGCAGTATGAACTCATCCAAGCGCAGCGCCACCGGCACGGAAATAAAGGATTCAAAAGCGTCCCTTCCATGGATCACCACATGCGCCAACGATCCAGGCTCGGTTCGCTGAGAAGCAATCCGCAGCTTTCCAGCATCCAATTGCGCCCAACCCGGCAATGGTGAACCCGCCGCGACTGACCAAACAACAGGCGCCGTCAAATTCGACGCCAGCGAACCTGCCTGCGCCAGCAATCCATTCAGATCGATCTCAGGTGCTGGAATCGTGCCCGCGGTGGTCCTAAGCTCCTGGGCAGGCAGCGCAACCGGTGCCGCGCTCATCAACAAATCCGCCCTTCGGAACGCAACCTTTCCGGTGGCATCCGTTGCTGACAAAAGCACACTGGCTCTGGAACCGCGCTGGAAGGCGTCCTGAGAAAGAATCAACTGCCCCCCATTAAGGCTCGCCCAAACGGGCAAATCCGTCGACGCCCAGATCACGGGCCCCGCAAAGTCCTGCGGCAGGCTCAACTCAGCAGCGAGATTCAACACCGTTCCCGAAGGCCCGCCGGCAACCGCCCCGAACCCGTGAACCGGCGGCGTCGTGATCGTTTTTACATCCAGACTCATGCGCGCGACTTCAAGAGTCTGCACCGCGGAACTGCCGCTGCCTTGAGTGGTCAGGCGGTCCAAGTAAATTTCACGCAGGCCTGCACTGGCGCTGCCCGGGATCAAAATTTGCATCGTTCCGGTACTGCTCACTGAGACGCCCGAGAGCAAAACGGACTGGCCCGCCGTCAAGCGCCATTCCGTGGCAGCACCCGCCGGAATTCCGGCAGTACCTGCCACCCACTGGTTCAAATCCACGACGCGCACGCCGGGATTGCCCACGTAAGCCTCGAGCGTCTCGCCATCTAACGTCGGATTCACCAAATCAAGGTCAATTGCAGCGTAGAAAGGAGGCTGCGCTGCGTCTGAACTTTCGGCTTGAACAACGGCCCGCAATTGCCGGCGCGGTCCCTGCGTGAACAACTGGGAACCAGAAACGATCAACGAACCTTCTTCGACAACAATCCCTGACTCCAATCCAGTTTGGACTGGTGCAAGCGACCAAGTGGCCGAGGAGACAAGACTTCCCGGAGCAAGCAGCACACCGAGGTCCAGACGCAGCCCACCGTTCCTGAGCGGGTCACCAAACTGAGCAACCCGTTTGTTGACGCCCACCACCAGCAGTTTCACGAGGGTCGCAGCGCCACCTTCCGTCTTCTGCAGATAAACCGTCCTAACTCCCATCGCCGCAGTCTCCGAATCAGCCACCGTGAGCGTTCCGTTGGAAATCGTCACACCCAGCGGCAGGGGCCCGGTGACATTGAACCCGCTTCCGTAGTTCAAATCCGCGAGATTCAGAGTGCTCGCGCCCTGGCCCGAAATCACAAGCAGCGGTGAAGCAATCACTGGCGTGACCGCGTTCAGCGTGACCTTGCCCTTACTTCTCTGGCCACCCGAAACCACTTCGAGCATGAGAAATTTCGTCTGACCCGGCAAAATCAAATCCGCCGGCACTTGCAACACGCCAGCCTCGGTGAGCGATATCCCTCTGACTGCATCAGAGTTCACCAAATCAATGCTCCACTTTCGCGTCAATGCATTGCCCGGCAGACCCGCCAACCCATTGAGATCACTTGTGAAAGCGGATGACGCATCAAAGGTCAGCGCCGCTTGGAAGTTCACCACCCCGAAATCGATCGCCACCAAACTTGTCTCAGTGCCATAAGTCTGCTGCACCAGCACCGGGGCGGAGCCATCCGCCGCGCTTGGGGTCAGGCTCAGTGATCCGCCTTCCGTCAACAAAGCCCATGAGGGCACCACTGAAGTGCCAGAAAAGCTCCACTTGCGCTGCGAGGGATCCCCCGTGATGTAGGCCAAAGGCTCCTGGCCAAACTTGGTGATCTTGATGTTGCGCACCCGCCCGTCAAAGCCCTGCGATTCAATCCCGACCGCGGACCCGAGCAACACCCTCTTGGTCGCGGGAGAAATCGTCCCCAATCCCGTGAAACTCCGGATCAGCGATCCGCCCGCGTACACACTCAAATCGCCATTCGCAAAGGAGATCTTCACCGGGATGAATTTCCCCTGGGTCGACGCACCGCCCAGAATATCAATGGTCCCGTAACCCTGATTCTTCACGTAAACGGAATCCCCGCGGAGCGTGCGCAGCAAAATTCCATCCGTGTAGCTTCCGTACGAGAACACGGTGTTCAGATCGTTGCTGGAATTCATCAAGTACTCCGCCTCGAACGTCCAGTTCTGCCCCAGATCAAGATCCAAGGAGAACGCATTGGACCCGTTGCTTGAGAGCACTTGCGAGGGCGATAGCAGGGGCATCCCCGGCAGCGAGTTCAAATCAAACTGCGCGCCACCCGCCTGTCCTGCGACCACGGTGAGAGAAGCGGAGCCGTCGACATAGATCGAGCGCAGCTCGACGGCACCCAGCACCGTCCGGTTGGAAGCGTCTGTTCCCTGCACCAGCACCGTCGCCTCCCAGGGCGTGAAGTTGCTGATCCCGATCGTGCCAGACTGGGTCAGTTCAACCGCGGACAGCGGAGCGAAAGCCGAGGTTGGAATGATCTGGCGGCTCTGCGAGGAGCTTTGCCAGTAAAATTTACAAGAGGCGCCGCCTCCACGCTCATGAAACTCGAAGCTGAGCGGATACGTCTTCCCGGCATCCAACGCAACAGGGCTGCTCCAGCCGCCGCCGTTAATGATGACTTTGCCATCGAGCCAGACCTTCACTTCATCGTCATTCTCGGTTTGGAACTGATAACTCTCGGAGTACTGCGGAGTGATGAAGCCAGTCCAGCGCACGGAGAAGTCGTCCCACGGAACCCGCGGATCAGGCGAACCGCCTTCCCAGTTAAAGTTGATCTGCGAATCTTCGCGGGCCATCAGGAGTTGGGTGAAGTCGTGACCCCTGAAGTATTCGCCCAGCATCTTCATTGAGAGCCGCCTGCCATTGGAACTGAGCAGGAACTTTGGCGACGTCGGTGACGGCTTGGCCGTGGTCATGGTCCACGAAGGCGCTCCCGTGAGCGCCGCTGTTGCCGGGACAAACGCATTCAAATCGGCGGACACTGTCGTGGACTTGGTGATGTCGGTGATCAAGGTCGTCTTGAACTGAACCGCAGCCACAGTCACTCGGACATCCTTGCTGGCATACGAACCAGACAGCGTGGCGTAAACTGGGTACGGGCCGGGCTGGGTCGCTTCAGGCAACTGCACATCCAAAGTCCCCGACTCAGCGAGAGTCATCCAGGTCGGCGCATCGGAGGAGAACGACCACACCCCGGGGAATGGCAGATCACTGGAGGGCAGAAGCGCGTTCAAGTCCTGCACCAAAGAGGCGGAACCACCGATGACGATCGGCAAAATCGTATCTGCGCTCGGCTTGAGCACTTTCACGGAAACCGCCCCGTCCTTCTTGACGCCGTTCGCGTCCGTCACTTGGACGTTCACGGGCAGGATGGAACTCAACTCAGACGATGGCGCCTGCACGCTAAACGTTCCCGAGGAGGTGATCCCAATCCACCATGGGAGGAACTGCCCCGCGGACAGCGACCACGTCTTGGCGCCAGCCAACCCACTGCTGCCGCCTAGAACGGCGTTCAAGTCGAGAGACACCGGAGCGGTGGCGCCCGCCTCCGCCAGAATGCCACCTGTAAAGTCGCCAGTCGCCACCGGAGCGGTGTAAGGAGTCGCAGTGAGAATCACGTTGCCAGAGGTGAACCCAAAGGCGGGTTTGGTGAGTGTCACCGTGTTGCCGGAGATCGCCGCAATCCGCGTTCCCGGACGAATCCCGGCACCGCTCACATTCATGCCAACCGCCACCCCGGTGACGTTCCCGGCGGTCACCGTCGTGCTGCCGTCGGTGATGGAGGAGTACTGCAAGCTCGCCGCGGAGCTGGTGCCGCTCACGTTCACGTACATCCGAAGCGCGCGTTCCCAAGTTCTCGGCACATAACCAACCGGTGCATCCGCCGGAGCCAAATCGGCATACCGCTGTTTCAGATAAACCAGCGACTGATTTTTAGGCGCCGAATCAGGCAATGCCCCGACGAGGAAGTTGTCTTCGTCCACGGAGAACCAATCGGGATTCAATCCCGTAGCCCCGATCACGGTCCACTTCTGGGTCCGCGTAGATTCATTCCACCAGTTGCGCATGTTGACCGAACTCGGGGTCGCCTGTCCCGCCACCGGCGAGAAGTTGCCGTCACCCTGCGGATTCAGGTCATTCGCCAAATTCACCTCGACCGCACCGAAAATAGTACGCGGCGTGCCCGGCGATGCGTCGGTGACGCGCGCCACGAGCGTTCCGGTACGCCTCCACTGGCTCAGACTCAGCAGACCATCCGCAGAAAGAGTCCAGTCGTTGCGGTAGTCGGACCGCTGCGCCGCATCAAACGCCCACGATAGCGGCCCGCGCAAGCCGAGTCCGCCTGGAATGGCCGCCGTCAAATCAGCGCCGAAGCGCGACATGATTCCGAAGTCGACCATCGAGGAGGAAATGAAATGCACCACGTTCCAATTCAGCTTCACGGTGCGCAGTGCAATCGCGCCATCGAGACCCGTGGATGTCACATCCAAATACAACGGATTCACACCGGCTTGCGCCTCGGTCGGAGGAGGGAAACTCAAAGACCCACTGGCGCTCAACTGCACACCCGCAGGCCACTCGGGAGATCCCGGCGATTTCACCACACTGCGTACCCCGCCCGCATCGAATATGGTGACGGTCGAATCAATCACATCGAAGTTGGGCGTATTCTGCCCGATGACCGCATTCACCGCGCGCTCCAAAGGATCCACGCTGTTGATCGTGACCTTGGCGACAGCAGTCGCGCCCTGCGTATTGCGGACTTCGAGGAACACATCACGCTTCCAATTGCGGGAAATCCAGCTTTCGAGACTTAAGGTGCCCGCGTCCGTGATCGAAATCCCGGAGGTGATTCCGGAATCCTGTCCATCCAGAAGCTTCCAAGCGCGGGAAGTCGCAAAACGCGAGTCGCCTTGCACCAGGGAGTTCACGTCGACCGTCTTGGCGCCAACCTGCATCGGCCCGTCCATGAAAACCGTCATCGAATTGGCCGCGGTGACCGGCGTCAGCCCGATCTTGAGCAACCGCTTCTGAACGGCGCCATCGGAGTTTCTGCCGGCGACCTCCAGGTAAATGTTGCTCGAGACGCTCGAAGCAGTGGGGCTCAATGAGAGCGAGCCCGACGGCCGCAAAGTCACCCACGAAGGCAACGATTGACCAGGCAAAGCACTCCACACGCGAGTATTCACCAAACCCGCTGAATCCAGATTCGACAGCGCGTTCAGATCATACTGGGAGCCCCCAGCCTGTCCCACCGCCGCGCCGAGGGATGTGCTGTATTCACCGGAATTGGGCGTATTCACCAGCACGCTTCCAAGGAGCGTCAGCCCGCGTGCGTTTGTAACACGGATGAAGGATCGCACATTGCGAATATCCGAGTACTGCGAGACCTGCAGCGTCCCTGTCTGGGAAACAAACACGCGCCCGTCTGTCTCCTGCATCCCGGGCAAACGCACTGTCTGCCAGGTGAGGGTTCCAGCGCCCACAAATTCCTGTGGCAACAGCGGAACAAGGTTCCGCGTGATCTGCGTACCGCTCCAGTTGTCGCCAAAAATCTCGGCTCCAAAGCTCACCCGACCACTCAATAATTTCACCTGATAGGTGCGTTCCGTACCGGAGGCGTCCCTGCCGATATTTTGGAGATAAATCAACTTTGGCTCATCGCTCGAGGATGGATTCATGGTGAGCAGTCCATTCTCGGAAAGCGCCATCCACTCTGGCAGTTGTTCACCGTAGATCGGCGACCACTTGCGGGACGCGGCCGTTCCTGCGAGAGGCAAGTCTGCAACGCTCGCAAGGTCCACCACCGCGGGCAAAGACTGCGTGGGGCCAAGCACCGCAACTGCAGCCGAGTTGTAGTTGTCAAGATAAGCACCGTTGTACTTGACCGCACCCAGCACGCTCTTGCCCTGCGCATCGGTGGCCTTCACCAACACGTCACCCTTGATCCGGTCATACCAGTTCAAGGTCAGCGTGCCAGCATTCACCCCACTTTCAAGGCGGACACGGCCGTCTTGGAGCATCATCTTAGGCCAAACCAACGACCACGCAAGCGACCCCGATACCAGACCGGTTTGCGCCGCAACCGGATTCAGATCGCGCGCAATGAACGCATCGCGGACCTGCTGCTGGCCGCCCCAGTTGTCGCCCACGAGGCTTGTGGTGAAGGACACTCCAGCGCATGCGACTTTCACATCGTAGGAGGACAATCCGCCGCTGGAATTCACGCCCTCCTGCTTGAGCAGGAGCGTGAAGGGTTCGTCACCCGACTGGGGTGCGAGCGTCAAAATGCCCTGCTTGGAAAGCTGTATCCAGGAAGGCAGCTGCTGCGCAGGCGACAAGGTCCAGGTCCGGCCCGTGGCGCTTTCCGTCAGCACCATTCCTGGCAGCATATTCAAGTTTACCTGTGTGCCGACCGTTGCCGCGGCGCTGCCACCTCCCACAGGTTGCTCAGAATTTACCAACGGCACCGTGACAAACGCGCTGGCCTCCGGACTCACCTGATGCACGTCCACCGAGCCGAGGACCATCTTACCGGTGCTGTCCGTTGCCGTCACAATCACACGCCGCTGCGCTTCCCAGTACCAACCCACGTTGAAGCGGCCCGTTGAAGACTCCATCCACATGTTGCCATTATCAAGCCCAATGACCTGCATCAAACTCCACGTGAGCGCGGAATTGAGCCCGGCATCGGCCGGAACGAGATTCGCGAGTTCGAGATAATTCTGCTGCCCCTGGCCATCGCCCACAAGCGAAGTGGAAAACCGCACCGGCACGAAATAAACCGTTGCGACGGTGCTCGAAAGATCGCCGTTCCAGTTCCGATACACGTGCTTGAGTGCCAGGCTCACGGGCGAATCCGTCAGCGCCGGGGTGAGATGCAAGTCACCCGATTCATCCATCTGGATCCATGCCGGAATATTCTGTCCTTCGATGAATTTGAAGGTCCGCGTTTCCCGCACGCCGCCCCAAGGATGATTAATCACATCGCTCAAGTTGACGTCCGTGGTTTGACCCGCCAACGCACTCACAGCCGTGCCCGTTGACGAGGAGAAAGGGTACACGCTCACGCTCCCCAGCAAGCTCCGTCCGGTAGAGTCAGTGACCCGCACCAAGACCGTCTGCGAGAATTCATTGTAACGATTCACGGAAATGACTCCCTGAGCGGACAACTGAATCCGGCTGTCAGGGTTGTTGCCCACAAAACTCCACGTGGCACCGGATTGCATGCCGGAGTTTGCCGGCAACTGCGCGTTAAGATCCGCGGACAGCGTCTGGTTCCAGTTGTTGCCCATGAGACTCGCTTGAAACTGCACGGGCTCAACGCGAACGCTGTACTGGTTGCGTCCGAGCGTGCCGTATACATCCACTCCGGTCTGCACCAGCAACACATCCGCGCCGGGAGTCCCCGATGCAGTCGCGGATGCAATCAAGCGGCCCGAGGGATCCAGCGTCAGCCACGAAGGCAGTTGGTACCCTGGAGCCACACGCCAGTCGCGCGTCGAAAGAACGCCTGTCGCGTTCAAAGCACTCACCGCGTTCAGATCCACGACCGAGCCGCCTTCAAGCGCGCGCACCCCGATGGTGGCAGTTGGAGCGTTGCTATACACATTCAGGCTGCCATACAACGTGTTGCCGTTGCCCACGACCTTCACGAGATAATTACCCGTGAGCCCGTACCCCTGCTGAACCGTGGCCACCCCGTTTTGAGAGAGCTGCAAGTACGATGGAGCGTTGACTCCGAGGTTCGAAACAAAACTCCACGATCCGCCGTTCACACCCAGATCCACGCCCGCCGGCAGCTTGCTCTTCAAATCCACGCTCAATCCAGGGCTGGTCTGATTCGTCCCAACCAAATCCGCAGAAAACTCAGGAGCGGCAAGGATTAAAGACAGACGGCTTACCCCGCCCGAGCCGTAGGTGTTCTTGTAAATTTGATCGAGTTGAATCACCGCAGTTTGTTGTGCAGCGATCGAACCCACCTCGAGGATGCCAGAGGGACTCAACCACATGCCCTCTGGAAGTTGCTGCGCATAGGCCGGCGCCCAACGGCGCGTCGAACCGTTGAATCCAACCGCAAGCAGCTGGTTCAAATCCACAGTCAACCCCTCGGATCCTCCCGCCAATGCGACCGGCAGAAGCGCGCGATGGTCGATGTTCCGGATGTTCACGTTCACGGATCCGTAAACGGTTGATCCGCCGTCGGTCAACTTCACGGGAATCACGCCGGAATAGTAGCTCGCAGGAGCCGAGAGAACACCGGCGGAAGACAACCAGTTGGGCGGTGTGTCAAAGCCTGGCACCGTGACCACACTCCAGGAGCCGGAGTTGGAAGCCACGCCGAGTTCAGCGAGATTCAACGTCGCGCCCGTTGCGGCATCGCCGGTGAGGGAAACATTGAAATCCGAAACCAGCGTTTTGATCCTCACCACGGAACGCTGTGGAGCGCCATTGGTGTCGATCCAGTTTTGTTCGAGCAAGACAAACGCGTTGGCAGCGTCCTGCGCAGGCATCATCGAGAGAACGCCAGAACCATCCACGCTCATCCAAGAAGGAAGCACCTGTCCCAGAGTCGGAGTCCACACACGAGTCGCCTCAAGCCAACCAAGCGACATCTCAGGCAGGGAGTTCAAATCCACTTTCTGCGGTTCGGGTGAATTCTTGCTCACCCCGAATGAGAACGTTTGAGCCGGACTCGGCGCATTCACGTAAACGAGCACCAAAGCCGAATTCCCCTCCGCATCCTGTGCCCTCAGGAGAACGTCCTGCTGGCAATTCGCAGAAGTCGAAGCCGTCAACGTGCCGACGGCCGAAAGCGTCACGCCGCTTGGAAGCGCGCCGGACACCACACTCCATGTCGCGTTTTCCCCAACACCCGCAACCGGAGGCGCCGGATTCAAATTCAACGAAACCGCAGCCGTGCGGTCGGTGAACAACACATTGCGGAACGTAGAAACGCCCACGGAAACCGTGCCATAAGTCTTAGGCACTGGAACAGCGGATGAGTACAGGTCGTATCCCTCGACGATGTAATCCGCCGCAACTCCCGCCTCGGCAATGGTGCTGCTCTGCTGCGAAACACTCAGCACGCCGGTCACCGGATTCAGACTCAGCCAGGACGGGATCGATTGTCCGGCCTTAAACGCCCAGCGACGAGTTCCCGAGGGAAGCGTGCCTGAAGCGTTATTGAGATTGAACACCGCGGGCTCGCTCTGGCCGGCTTTTGCAAACAAGTTTGCCGAGAAGCTCGAGGTCACCAAGCCCACGGACACCGCTCCCGAGAACTTGCGTCCCTGCGCGTCCTGCGCGGACACCGCAATTTCCTGCACGACTTGACCGCTTGGAATCGAGAGCGACCCGGACGAGGATAGCACCGCGGACCCCGAGGAGACTTTCGTCACGGACCATGTTGCGGGCCCGACTAGACCGCTGTTCGCGGGCAGCAGAGAATTCAAGTTGAGCGTCTGCGCCGTGGACGCCACCCCCTGCACGGACTGCATAAACCCGACAGGGTTGATCCACACGCGGCCGCGGGAAAGAACGCCAGTGTCGGCGTACCGATCGGCAAAAAGTGTCATCGGCGCGGTGAACGTTGCAGGCGTCTGCGCGATGAGCGTTCCCGACGGAGTCAACTGCAGCCATGAGGGAATCACCTGTCCGGGGGTGAAGGCCCAAGACCCTGGAAGGCTGGTGGCTTTCGCAAGCTCCACAACGGTTGGCTGCGCGGCGCCAGCAAGCACGTTTGCAACGCCCTCAAATGTCCCGCTGACAGTATTCAGATACACTTGCGCCGAAACTTTCTTACCTGTCGCATCGACCGCACGCACCACCGCGGAGTTCAATCCCACGGTTCCCGCGTTGACCTGTAACTGGCCCGTCTGGCTCAGACTCGCCCAATTCAACGAGCGCGTCATCGAAGTTAGCGGAATCGAGTTAAACGGAACCGAAGGACTCTGCCATTTGAGGCGCATGTAGGCTTCGCTGGAGTAATCTTTGAAGTCGATCTGGATCGGAACCGGAACTCCTCCCACCAAATTCACCGACGGGCTCCAGTTGCACCAGGATCCTTCAAACACAAACTTCCCGTCGATCCACACCTTAGCGGAATCCTGCACCTCTGCGTAAAACTGGTAGGTATCGGTGACGGTCGGAGTAATCCATCCGGTCCATCTTGCGGAAAAATCCGCCGGCACTTCGGGGCTCGGTGCACTGCCACCCCAACTGAAGTACGTCGTGAAATCGGTCCGGCTCAGGGCCAGGTTCGTGAACTTCAAGTCCGAGAAGTAATCGCCCTTCCAGCCCGCCTCAGTGGCCGACCAAGTGACCGGTTCGGTCAGATTGAACCCGCCGAACTTCGACTTCAAATCCACACTGAACGGCAAAGCCGCATCAACATCCCGCACAAGGTCGATGCGGATGTCAGCGCCTTGGCTTTGCGAGCTGAGGGAGAAACTACGGTAGTTCCAGCCCGGATTCTGCTCATTGCCTCCGGCGTACATCACGAGATACGTGCGGTTATCCAGCACCGTTCCCGCCGGCGGGTTCAAAGCGAGCGTACCGGCCTCATCCAACTGCATCCAGGATGGAAGGCTCTGTCCAGGCACGAGGAACCACCTGCGATATTCGTTGTATCCAACCTGGCCATTCGCCCAAGGCAACGTCGACAGATTGAACAGCGCTCCGCCGCTCTGGCCTGGCGCGACATAAAGTTGCGCCATCCCATCGGTGCTGAATTGATTCAGAACCATGACACCCGAAACCGTCCGTCCCTGGGAGTCCCGAGCGTCCACAAGAAGCTCAATGTTCGCCGCACTCCAGTAATCACCGACCCAGAGTTTTCCGGCCGGGGTTAAGCTCCAGCCCGACCAAGCCTGCTTCGGCGAATAACTCCACGTGGTTGCACCCGTCACCCCCAGCGAAGCAGGGAGACGGCTTGGCAAATCCTCAAAATGCCCGTCGGGAACCCGCGAATTCCCCGCAACAAACAGCACAAAATCCGCGGGCTTGATGAGCACGCTCGCCATCGACTTCTGCACCGAGTACGCGTCGGACACCTCCACAAACAACTCCAGCCCGTCCTCAAGCAGGACCGCGTCCTGCGGCGGCAACACGGAGAGGAATCCGCGCTGCGACAGCGTGACATACGGCGGGATGTTTTGGTTCGGAACGAAAGACCAGCGTTTGTTGTCGTAATTCGCGGGACCGTAGAACTGGCTTGAGATCATCGAAAACACGTACGGCGCATCCTGCGTCTTCGACACGTGCATGGTGCGCTCATACGAGGGCGTCACCGCCTCGATGGAGATACTCCCCCTCAAGTCTGGCGAACCATCGTTCATCGCGACGGCAACTGGCACGGTGAAACGCTCCGGAGCGGGCGAAAGGATCGTCAAAATCCCGTCGGTGGAGACCGACACGTTGGAGGCGAAAGGCGAAGCCAGGGCGAAGGTCGCGCTGCCACCGGTGATCGATCCACCTGAGACGAGCCCGCGGAGGTCGAACTTGACCGAGTCGCGATTGGCATTGCGCAGTAAGGATCCCGAGAAATGCGCCAGATTCAGCTTCACCCTAACGAGCGGCGCCGCGGCGCTCGCACCGAATGGAGAACCAAGCGCCGGACCGCGCACTTGAAGCGCGAGGTAAACCGAACGCGGCGCGCCTTCGACGAACCCCTGCACCGAGAGCACCCCGTTGGAAGCAACCTGCACCCAGTCGGGAACGGTGAAGGGCAATTCCGAGAACCCGCTGAAACTCCAGGAATACGCCGCGGGCGGTGCTGTGAGTTCATTGGAGAAGATCTCATGCAGATTAAAGTTCTGCGGTTCGTCACGGCCGAGAAGCACCGCGAGTTCGGCGTCCACCTCGGTGGCCGGCGTGATGGCGGCGAGCTGTTCCGTGTTCAGCAGCGAGATCTGGCCGCCTGAAAGTGCGGCCAACTGCGCTTTAGACAGCGCCAGAAGCTGCCCCACGGACAACCCGGCGACCTGTTGTGGGCTGAGTGCGCCCAGCTGGTTTGCAGCGAACGCAGCCAGTTGCGCGCTGCTCCACAAGTGCATCTGCGCTGGCGCAATCGCGGCGAGCACTTCCGCGTCCAGCACCGCAACCTGCGCAGGCGTCAGCGCCAGAATCTGCGCGTCCGTCAAAGGCATGAAAGGATTCCCTGACCCAAGCGCCGCCAGCTTCTCCGCACTCAACATTCCCCGCTGCGAATACGTCACGCCCTGCTTCTGCTGCGCACTCAGCGCGCTGATCTGCGCCGCACTCAGCGAGTTGAACTGACTCGGACTCATCGCCCGGATCTGCTCCCACGTCAGCCCCGCGATCTGCGCCGCGCTCAGCATTCCAATCCTCCACTGCTCAATCGTCCGAACCTGCGACACAGGGATCGCTCCGATCTGCGCCGCGCTCATCGACGCGATCGCATCATTGAGCCACACCCCGCCGTTCACTATCACATTCACGCGGTCATACCCCATCGGCCAGCTCGGTCCCCCGTTCCAGCTCTCGATACGCGTCAAATACACCACCGTCGCTCCGTTCAACGCTGAAGAACCCGCCTGCACACTCAACGTCCCGCTCGACTGCAGCGTGTAGCCCGCAGGCAATGCTCCAAACTCACCGCTCACCGCCCATGTCAACACCGACCCACTCGGCTGATTCAGTGACTCCGCCAAATTCAACACGCTCGCCTCAGCCGCACCCGCCGTCACGGACAACTCGCGCGTCGATATTGGATAAAACACGTTGTAATCCACCGCCCCAAGCACCACCTGCGGATTGCTCGCGCGCGAATCCGTCCCGCGCACCAGCGCCGTTCCCTTCGGCATCATCGGGTACATCGGCATCCCGTTTGAAGACAGGTTCCCCCACCCGTCGATCATCCAGAACTGATTCGAATTCGCCGACACCACCTCCCACATCACAGGATCCACCAACTGCATGTCTCCCGGCAATCCATCCCTCAGGTTCAGGCCCGTCGCATTCGGATCATACGCCGAGTTGTCCTTCACGTACGACATTGCGAAATCCACCGTGTTCAACGTCACAGGCACCGTCATCCGCGACGGCATCGTCCCCATGCTCCCACCGGAGACACCCGCAGACGCACTGCGCTCCACATCGAAGTACAACGTCACCGACTGCGACACCCCGGAGGATCCCGCAAACAACGTGCCTCCCGCAAAATTCGCGCCCGCCGGCAGCGGAGCACTCCCGGGCGTCACGCTCCACACATTCATCTGCGCATCGATTCCGTACTGCGACATCTTCGAAGCGAGGTCCACCGCCGTTCCCTGCGTGCCTCCCACCAGCCTCGTCACCGGCAATGCTGGTATCGGCTGCACCATATTCACCCGATACACCCCGGTCGCAGTCTGCGTCCCATTGCTCACCTGCACAGGCACCGTTGTCACCCCAGCGGACTGCCCTCCCACGCTGTACCCCTGCGCATATAATACGTTCCCGTTGATCGAACTAAACGGCGGCGGCAACATCGCCACAGGCGACCACATGTTCTGCGCCGCGTTCTGCCCCCCGAACCCAATCATTCCCGACACCGCCTCGTTCAAATCCAAATTCAAATCCTGCCCGTACTGCCGCGCACTCAAATCCACCAGCACCGTCTTCGCAAAATCCACTTTCGCCACCTGCACCTTTGCGTACCGCGGCGCCTGCGCCATTCCCTGCTGTGTCTCAATCCCCTCCACCCAATAAGGCGTCGCCGCCACACTCCCCGCATTCAATACGCTCTCAGGCGCCGCCGCCCGCAACAGCCCGGAACTCCCCAACTGCAACCATGCGGGAATCTGCTGCCCTTCCAAGAAACGCCATGACCACGAGGAAGCCCCACCCATCCCGTAGTTACTCGTCCCTGCTTGCACCGCCCTAGTGAGATCCAACAAACCCACATCCCCGTCTCTCCCGCTCACAGCCACGCTCACTGTCACCGCGCTCACCCCCTCCTCCGTAAACGGCTTCTCCAACGCCGCCAACTGCGCGGCGCTCAACACCGAGTTGCGCTCGGGCGTCAACGCCCGGATCTGCCAGTAACTCAGCGCTGACAACTGCTCCACGCTCAGCAAAGCCAGCTGGTTCGCACTCAATCCGCTCAACTGCTCGATCGTCAACGCCGACACCTGCGCAGGCGTCAGCGCCACAAGCTGCGAGTCGCTCAACGTGCTCCCGAACCCAAGCGCCGCCAGCTTGTCCTCACTCAACATCGCCCGCTGCGAATACGTCACACCCTGCTTCTGCTGCGCACTCAGCGCACTGATCTGCGCCGCACTCAGCGCGTTAAACTGACTCGGACTCATCGCCCGGATCTGCTCCCACGTCAGCCCCGCAATCTGCGCCGCGCCCAGCATTCCAATCGTCCACTGCTCAATCGTCCGAATCTGCGACACGGGGATCGCTCCGATCTGCGCCGCGCTCATCGAAGCAATCGCATCGTTGAGCCACACCCCGCCGTTCACAATCACATTCACACGATCGTACGTTTGATACGGCGGCATGCCATTCCCGCTCTCGGTACGCGTCAAATACACCACCGTAGTCCCGTTCAACGCTGAAGAACCCGCCTGCACACTCAACGTCCCGCTGGACTGCAGCGTGTAGCCCGCAGGCAATGCTCCAAACTCACCGCCCACCGTCCATGTCACCACCGACCCGCTCGGCTGGTTTAGTGACTCCGCCAAATTCAACACGCTCGCCTCAGCCGCACCGGCCGTCACAAACAGCTCGCGCGTCGACATCGGATGGAACACGTTGTACTCAACCGCCCCAAGCACCACCTGCGCTCCCCCTGCTCGCGAATCCGTACCGCGCACCAGCGCCGTTCCCTTCGGCATCATCGGGTACACCGGCATCCCGTTTGAAGACAGGTTCCCCGCCTCGTCGATCATCCAGAACTGATTCGGATTCGCCGACACCACCTCCCACGTCACAGGATCCACCAAGAACCTGTATCCGGGCATTCCATCCCTCAGGTTCAAGCCCGTCGCATTCGGATCATGCGCCGAGTTGTCCTTCACATATGACATTGCGAAATCCACCGTGTTCAGCATCACCCGCACCGTCATGCGCGACGGCATCGTTCCCATGCTCCCGCCATTCACAATACTCCCCAAATCCCGCTCCAAATCGAAATACAACGCCACCGACTGCGAGACCCCAGACGATCCTGCAAACAACGTGCCTCCCGCAAAACTCACGCCCTCCGGCAACGGACCGTTCCCGGGCGTCACGCTCCACACACTCATTCCAGCCGGCACTCCTTGCTGCGACGCCTCTGCCGAGAGGTTCCGCGTCGCGGCCTGTGTTCCTCCTCCCACCAACCTTGTCAACGGCAACGCATCAACAGGCGCGACAAAATTCACACGGTACACGCCGGACGCACTCTGCGTCCCGTTACTTACCTGCATCGGCACGTTTAGGACACCGACATACGCACCCAGCCCGTAACCCGCATACAACGACCCACCGTCGATCGAGCTGAATGGTTGCGGCAACATTCCTCCGGGAGACCACACGTTCTGCATCGCGTTCTGCGCTCCGAACCCTGGCATTCCGGATACCGCCTCGTTCAAATCCAAATTCAACGGCTGGCCCGTGAGCTGCTGCGCATTCAGATCCACCAATACCGTCTTCGCAAAATCCACCTTTGAAACCTGCGCCTTCACATAGCGCGGTGCCATTGCCACGCCATTTTGCGTCTCCACCCCCTCCAGCCAGTACGTGCCCGCCGCTGCACTCCCCCCGTTCAACACGCTCTCGGGCGCAGCAGCGCGCAACAACCCAGAGCTGCTCAACCCGAGCCACTGCGGTATCTGCTGCCCACCCATGAACCGCCATGCCCAAGTGGTTGAGGCCCCCGGCATCGCGTAGTTATTCGTCCCCACGGCCTTCGTCAGCTCCAGCAAACCCACATCACCGTCTCTTCCAGTCACGCCGACGTTCACCGTCACCACGTTCACATCCTGCTCCGGGAAAGGCTCGTTCAACGCAGACAACTGCGCGGCGCTCAAAACCGCATTGCGATCGGGCGTCAATGTCTGGATTTGCCAGTAACTGAACGCGGACAACTGCGCAACGCTCATCGCCGCAAGCTGAGTCGCGGTGAACCCGCTCGTTTGCCCCGGAGTGAACATCGCCAGCTGCGCCGAAGACAATTCTCTGATCTGCGGAAGCGGGATCTCAGCCACCTGTGCAGCCGTCAAAGACGGCAAGACATCGTAAAGCGACACCCCGCCGCTCACCGTCACGTTCACACGGTCGTAGGTTTGATAAGGCAGCATTCCATTCCAGCTTTCACTGCGCGTCAGATACAAAACAGTCGTCCCGTTGAAGGCACCAGAACCCGCCTGCACCGTCAGCGTACCAGAGGACTGAAGCGTGTAACCGGCAGGCAAGCCTCCGAATTCATCGCTCGCCGTCCAAGTCCTCACGGAGCCCGCCGAGGGACTCCCGCCAGCCAAACTCAAGACGCTCGGCTCCGCCGCACCAGCGTAGACCTGAAGCATGAAAGTGGACGTAGGATAGAACACGTTGTACTCCACCGCTCCGAGCACGATCTGCGCTCCACCAGCCCGCGAATCCGTCCCGCGCACCAGCGCCGTTCCCTTCGGCATCATCGGGTACATCGGCATGCCGGTCGAAAAGAGATTCCCTTCCGGGTCGATCGTCCAAAACTGGTTGAGATTTAACGACACCACTTCCCACGTCACCGGATCCACCAACTGCTTGGAAGCGGGCACTTGATCGCGAAGCTTCACCACCAAAGGCTGGAAAACGGAGTTATCCCTGAGGTAGGACGCCACAAAATCAACACTGTTCACCACCACAGGAAGAGTGATTCTCGAAGGCATCGCCTCCATACTTCCCGCCGACACACCACCGGATACAGCCCGCTCGAAATCAAAATACATCGTCACCGACCGTGACACCGCCGACGCGCCCATCGAAAAAGTCCCTCCGCTGAAGCTCGCGCCCGCGGGAAGCGGTCCGCTCCCCGGTGTCACACCCCATCCGTTCATTTCCGCAGGAAAGCCGTACTGCGACACATTTCCTACGAGGTCGACAGTCAACCCCTGCGTGCCTCCCACAATCCTCGTGAGCGTCAGCGCCGGCATCGGCTGCACCATGTTCACGCGATACACCCCGGTCGCACTCTGCGTCCCGTTGCTCACCTGCACAGGCACCGTGACAACCCCAGCGGACTGCCCTCCCACGCTGTACCCCTGCGCGTACAACGAACTCCCGTCGATTGCACTAAACGGCTGCGGCAGCACCCAGCCCGCGGACCACATGTTCTGCGCCGCGTTCTGCCCCCCGAACCCAATCATTCCCGACACCGCCTCGTTCAAATCCAGATTCAAATCCTGCCCATACTGCCGCGCACTCAAATCCACCAACACCGTCTTCGCAAAATCCACCTTCACCACCTGCACCTTCGCGTACCGCGGCGCCTGCACCACTCCCTGCTGTGTCTCAATCCCCTCCACCCAATAAGGCGTCGCCGCAACACTCCCACCATTGAGCACGCTCTCGGGAGCCGCCGCGCGCAGCAGCCCGGAACTCCCCAACTGCACCCATGCGGGTATCTGCTGCCCCTCGATAAAACGCCACGAAAACGACGATGGCTCGTTCATCCCAGCCGTCCCAGATTGCACCGTCCCTGCCTGCACAGCCTTCGTCAAATCCAACAACCCAACATCCCCGTCTTTCCCAGTCGCACCCACACTCACCATCACCGCGTTCCCACCCTCCTCCGTAAACGGCTTATCCAACGCAGCCAACTGCTCAGCGCTCAGCACCGTGTTTCGCTCAGGCGTTAATACTCGGATCTGCCAGTAACTCAGCGCGGACAACTGCTCCGCACTCATTGCAGCAAGCTGACTCGCGCTTAACCTAGCAAGCTGCGCCAGTGAAAGCGAGGCCACCTCTGATTGCGTGAGCGTCTGCACCTCCTTCCGGAGCGTCCCCGCTGGAAACACCCCCGGAATGGAGGCCAAAGCCCCCGGAATGATCACACTCGCCAGCGCATCACACCCCAAAAACGCCCCCACCCCAAGCATCGTCACGCTGCCGGGAATGATGGCACTCGTCAGCGCACTGCACCCCGAAAAGGCCTCGACTCCAATTGATGCCACACCGGCTGGAATCACAACGCCCTGCAATCCAGCGCGGCCTTGAAACGCATTCGCGCCGATGGACGTCACCGGCTTGCCTTCGATCGTCGCCGGAATCGCCACATTGGCCAAAGTGCCGGTGTAGAGGGTGATGCTCACCTCGTTGCCCGAGACGGTGTATTCAAAATTCCCGAACACGGCCGCCGCAAGCTCCGTGGCGCCGCACAGTAGCACGGCGAGAACCGCGAACAACGCTGCCAGGGCGCGCGCTGTTCTGGTACGCCCGCTGAAACGGGGGCCGGACGGGGGAGAGGCGGGTTGCGGAAGATGTAACCGCAGCGGAGCCCCTTGGGCGGATGCGGATCGAGAATCAGTGAAGAAGTCCATAGAATGAATGCGGGCAGGATGCAGGAAACCAATCTTCTTGCAGAGCAGGAACCGAGCCAGAAGCAGCACGGTGTTTGTGAAGATCGCCTTACAACCTTTGCATCGAACCCACTCTCACCCGGAATGCCGCTTTTGAGCCGCGATCCACCGGCATGATACACTTATTAAACACCTGCATGTGTGTAGCTTGCATATTTAGAAAAAAGACGCCCTCGCGGCAAACTCCCATGAAAAAGCGAGAAAACGCACAACAACCACGTGAGCGCCGTCATCGCTTGCTTCCGCCATCACACTACGGGCGACCCTGAATGGCGGTCATCTTTGATACATCCATATTACCGCAAGTATTTTGCGTTAAAAATATCGTCCAGTTACTTTCTCTTCGGTTGAGCGAACCCTCCCGAGGGGAGTTGGGCGGAGTTTACGATGGATTGCGTCCGCGCGGAACCCACGCGGTCCCCAGATGGGACACCCCGAATGAAGTCCCGGAACCCCGCCCGAGGTGCGCCCGCACCGAGCCCGCTGGACGAATCAGAACACGTCCGACGGAACGTGCGGTGGGAACTCGGCTTCCCGCCGGCTCGCTCGCTGGTCCGCTGGTGAACTTGCGCCCGTTTGAGCCCCCCATCATTTATCCCAGAATAAACTTGCCTCACTGCATCCGGAAAGTAGCGTCAACGGGGTTCTCCCTAGGGCGCCAACTGTAACCGAAAGGACACAAATGCTGCCTGTACATTCCTTCAACGTTGTTCCGAAGCTACCGGAACCCCTTGAGCCCCTCCGTGAAATAGCGCTCAACTTGTGGTGGACTTGGCAACCCGATGCCCGGCGTCTTTTCCGGCATCTGGATCCCGACCTCTGGCATCGGACCAACCACAGTCCCCTCCGGATGCTCCAACTCTCCAAGCAGGCCAGGCTTCAAGAGGTCGCCGCAGACGAGGATTTCAAGCGGGAAATGAACGCCTTTCACGGGAAGCTCAAGGCGTACATGAAGCAGAAGGATACCTGGGGCAAACTGCGCGCCAAAAAGTCGCCCCTCTCCGGACCTGTGGCCTATTTCTCAGCCGAATTCGGCTTCCATGAATCCTTTCCAAACTACTCGGGCGGCCTAGGGATTCTTTCGGGGGACCATTGCAAGTCGGCAAGCGATCTGGATGTGCCGTTCATCGCATTCAGCCTCCTGTATCGGCACGGCTATTTCCGCCAGCAGATCAACAAGGAAGGCTGGCAGGACAGCGTCCAACTCAACCAGAACTTCAGCCATCTGCCGCTGACCGAAGCGCTGGATGCCGACGGGCAGCCCCTCTTTGTGCAGGTGGAAATCCTGCAACGCACCGTGAGCGCGAAGGTCTGGGCCCTGCAAGTTGGTCGGATCGTTCTCTACCTGCTCGACACCGATATTCCCGAAAACGCCGAGGAAGACAGGCTCATCACCGCGCAGTTGTACGGCGGGGATCTGGAGATGCGCATCAAGCAGGAGATTGTACTCGGCGTCGGAGGCGTGCACGCGCTGCACGCGATGAAGATCACCCCGTCCGTGTACCACATGAACGAGGGGCACTCCGCGTTTCTTTCGCTGGAATTAATCCGCAGACAGGTTGCAGATCACGGAAACGATTTCTACAGCGCGCTGCAGGTCGTGGCTTCGGGCAACATCTTCACCACCCACACCCCTGTTCCCGCAGGCAACGATGCGTTCCCCTTGGATTTGATGCGCAAATATTTCGGGTCCTATCCGGCGAAAGTGGGGATCGACTTCGACTTGTTTGTGAGCTTCGGACAGACCCGCAAGGATCCCGTGGAGCCCTTCTCCATGACAATCCTCGCGCTGCGCACCAGCCGCCACGCAAACGGTGTAAGCGAGCTTCACGGGAAGGTTTCGCAAGGCTTGTGGAAAGACGTGTGGTCCGGGGTGCCCGAGCACGAAGTTCCCATCACCAGCATCACCAACGGCATCCACACACGCACCTGGATGGCGCCCGAATTTTCGGCGCTGTACGACAAATACCTTCCGGACTGGGAGGCTCATCTCACCGATGTCGACTTCTGGCGCGGCGTGTACGATATCCCCGACGAAGTCATCTGGAATACCCACCAGCAGCTCAAAAAACGCCTGTTTGAATTCGCTCACGAGAGGCTCCGCTCGCAGCGCCTGCGTCTCGGCGAGTCCCCCGAAAAGCTCCGCACAGCAGGCGCGCTTCTCGATCCGGAAGTCCTCACAATCGGTTTCGCGCGCCGCTTTGCAACCTACAAGCGGGCGACGCTGCTGTTCTCGGATCCGGACCGACTGCTCCGGCTCATGAATCATTCGGAGCGACCGGTGCAGTTTGTTTTCGCGGGTAAAGCGCATCCCAAAGACGAGCCCGGCAAGCGGTTCATCCAAGAGGTCTATAAATTCTCACGCATGCCCCAGTTTGAGAACCGGATCGTTTTCCTCGAAGACTACGATACGTACGTGGGACGCCGCATGTACCAAGGCGTTGATTTGTGGCTGAACAATCCGCTGCGCCCGCTGGAGGCGAGCGGCACAAGCGGAATGAAGCTTCCCCCCAACGGAGGATTGAACCTCTCGGTGCTGGACGGCTGGTGGTGCGAGGCGTTTGCGCAGAACCGCAAAGCAGGGTGGGCCATCGGCGAGGAAATCCAAGATGGGTCCACGGAATTCCAAAACGAAGTCGACGTCGCAAGTTTGTTCCACATCTTGGAAACGCAGGTGGTCCCGCTTTATTACGCAAAGCCGGACGGGCGCCTGCCCCTGGCATGGATCCAGTTGATGCGCGAGTCCATCCGCTCCATCACACCCGTATTCAACACGCACCGGATGGTCCGCGAATACACGGAGCGGCTCTACGAACCCGCAGCGGCGGCGCACTCGGTTCTGGCGGCATCCGGCGGAGCCAAAGCGCGGGCGCTATCGGAATGGAAGGACATGATCCGCGCGACGTGGCCGACGGTCAAAATCGACCGCGTCGAGACCGACGTGACCGGACAGGTACAGGTTGCCGAGTCGATCCCCGTGCGGGCCATTGTGTATCTGGGGGCGCTATCGCCCAAGGATGTCCAGGTGCAGGCCTACTACGGTGAGGAATACAACTGCGAGATTCGCTCCCCGATGACCACGAACCTGGAGCTCTCGGCAAAGCTCGACGGAGGAGCTTTCCTGTACCAAGGGTCTGTGGCCGCCTCGGAAAGCGGCTCCTACGGCTTGAGCGTGCGCATTATACCGACTCATCCCAACCTGACTCAGGATCATGAACTTAGGCTGATCCGGTGGGCGCGTTGAGGCCGCCGGCTTGGATTCGGTACGGCCCCCCGTTAATTTAGTCGAATCGGGCTTGCTTGACGGTCGCTTCAACGTTTTATTCGTCTCCCTAATAATCCCCATGAAACCTAACATTCTCACCATCGCAGCTGTCGCACTCGGAACCGCCCTTCTTGGAGGGTCAGCCCAAGCCGACGTCAAAGTCGGTACGATCGACATGAAGCAGGTGTTCGACACCTACTACAAAACCAAGGACGCCGAAGGCAAAATCAACGAAGCTCGGACGCAGGCCAAGAAGGAACTGGACGAGCGTCTCGATTCCTTCAACAAGGCGCAGGAAGAAGCCAAGAAGATGAACGAAGAGGCCAACAAGCCCGAGCTTTCTGCAGCGGCAAAGGCGGACAAGTCAAAGCTTCTGAATGAAAAGCTTCAGGCTCTCGGTGCTCTCCAGCGTGAGATTCAGGAATTCCAACAGACCCGTGAGCGCCAGCTCTCCGAACAGTCTGTGCGTTCCCGCAACAGCCTCGTTGAAGAGATCAACAAGGTGATCGGCGACAAAGTGAAGGCAGCAGGGTATGACATCGTCCTCGATAAGTCAGGCCAGAGCCTCAACGCTGTCGGTGTTGTGATTTTCTCTCGCGATTCCTTCGATTTCACAAACGACGTGGTGACTGAACTCAACAAGTCGAAGCCAGCCGCCAAGGCCGAAAAGAAGTAACTCTTTAACGAATAGCTCAACATTTCAACAAGCCGTCCTCCGCAGGACGGCTTGTTTGTTTTCGGGGGAAGCTACTCTCGCACATAACAGAGGGAACAACCCGTTGAGACAAAACATCAGGATCGCTTGCTTTGATAAACTTCAATTGATTGCATTCTAGCTACCTGGGACCGCCATGAAATTTATCGCTGCTTTGGTTTCAGTGCTGTTTCTAACCGGACCTCTCCCCGCGTATTCGCCGGGAGACTTGGTGCGCACCACCAAGAAGGATACCCTTGTTTTCATGGGCGAACCACTTTTGGGCGCGCCAAAAGGCCAGGAGTTCACGGTCCTAAAACACCAGGCCGGATCGGGTGTCATCTATCTGGCGTTCATCCAAAAAGAAGGAGCGGTTGTCGCAGTCACCCTCCCGGAAAACTCGGTTGAGCCCGTCCCAATGGAGGGCTGGACGGTCATGCTGCGCGGCGTCCAACTGTTTCGAGACCAACGCATCGACGACGCGCGCAAGGTACTGGCTGAGGCCGCCAAGGATCCAGCTTACCGCTCGCTGGCGCAAAAAATCGTACCGTCGATCGAATCCGTCGCGACCGCGGCGCGCCCGGCATTGCAAGCGCTTGGTGAATTCCAATCCGGCGGCCAATCCGGCGGCGGCAATGAACTGGCGAAGTTGAAATTAACCAGCGCACAACAAGCATTCGCCTCGGCGACCCAGAAGTCAAAGGACGTCGCTGCGGAACTCGACACCATGGGCTACACCAGCCTTGCGTTCGCGCTTGAAGAGGGACTGGACCGTCTGACGCTCAAAATCGCGCCAAGCGGCGCAGCACTGGTCCCAATGCCCGCTTCAAAACCCACAAAAGCCGACTTGGAAGCCCGGGCGAAGACAGCCGCGTTTTCGGTGGTCCGCTGCAGGCAGGCCGTTGCGGTTCGCCGTCTCATGGAGGCGTCCCAGTACATTGCCGACGGCCTCGCAGCTGAGCCCGCCCGACCCGAGTTGAAGGCAATGCAGAAGATCGTCGTTGAGGACATCAAAGACGCCGAAGGCAGGTGCGACGCGGCTCAGGAGCATCAGAAAAGAAACCTCGGTCAGGCATTACTGGCTCTGGAACGCGCCGTGAAGTTGTGCGCAGATCATCCGCGTGTCGCGAAGCTCCGCGACGAGATGAGCGGCGCCCTCGAGCAAAAAACGGCGCCGCCGGTCACAAAAGAATTCATCGCCGCCTCAAAGTCCGCGACACCCGAGCCCATGCTTGTGGAGGGGCACCGCCTGTACACCACACGCTGTTCGCAATGCCACGATCTGGAAATGCTCGACTCGCGCTCCGCTGGTGGCTGGAAAGACGAAGTCGCTGGAATGGCGGGCCGCGCAAAGATTGATGCCACCCAGCAAGCAACCATCGTCCAGTACATCACCGCAGCCCTCGCCGTGGTGAAGAAAAATTAGCGCATGCCAGGCACACGGCCAATCACCAGATTGAGCCCTCAGGCCTTACCCTTCGCGAAACCGTCTTTCAATGTCACGGTGCGATTGAACGCAGGACTTCCCGGTTTGCTGTCTTTCGGATCCGTAAAGAAATACCCTACGCGCTCAAACTGATAGTAGCGCCCAGGCCCAGCCTCTTTCACCGACGGCTCGAGCTTAGCCGAGATCACTTCCAGCGAGGATGGATTCAGAAACTTGGTGAAATCACCATCTTCACCCGCCGCCTCCTCAGGCTCGGCCACCGTGAACAGCCGCTCATACAAGCGAACCTCCGCGTCAACCGCGTGCTCGGCACTCACCCAATGGATGGTTCCCTTCACCTTGGGACGCCCTTCCGGCTTCACGCCGCGGCGCGTGGCATCGTCATAAGTGCAAAGCAACTCGACCACACGCCCCGACTCGTCCTTCACCACCTCCCGGCAGATGATGCAGAAAGCGAACTTCAAACGAACCTCGCCACCCGGCACCAGACGGAAAAATCCATCAACTGGATTTTCCATGAAGTCTTCTGCATCGATGTAAAGCGTGCGGCTGAGCGGCACCAAACGCTTACCAGCGGACTCGTCCTCGGGATTATTCACCAACTCCACAAACTCGACCTTGTCCTCCGGGTAATTGGTCAGAACCACCCGGATCGGCCGCAGAACGCCGTAGACCCGCTGCGCGCGACGGTTCAAGTCCTCGCGCACGCAGTGCTCAAGCAACGCGATGTCCGTCAACCCCGGGTATTTTGTGAGCCCGATGGTTTCACAGAAAGACCGGATCGCCGCAGGCGTGTAGCCGCGGCGCCGAATCCCGCTAATGGTCGGCATGCGCGGGTCATCCCATCCCGAAACCAATCCCTCTTTCACCAACCGGAGCAGCTTGCGCTTGCTCATCACAGTGTAGGTCAAATTCAAGCGCGCAAACTCGCGCTGATACGGCTTCGAGGGCAACCCATCCACGTTCTGAATCAGCCAATCGTACAAAGGCCTGTGGTGCTCAAACTCAAGGGTGCACAAACTGTGCGTGATCCCTTCCAGCGCGTCACTGAGCGGATGCGCGAAGTCGTACATCGGATAAATACACCACGCGTCCCCGGTCCGGTGATGGTGCGAATGCAGGATCCGATAAATCGCTGGATCGCGGAGATTCAGATTTGGCGACGCCATGTCGATCTTCGCCCGCAACACACACGTCCCCTCCTTGAATTCCCCCCTTCTCATGCGCGAAAACAAATCAAGGTTCTCGGCCACCGAGCGATCACGGAACGGACTAGGCGTTCCGGGCTGGGTCAAGCTCCCCCGGTTCATGCGCATTTGATCCGGCGTCTGATCATCGACATACGCGAGCCCTTTTTCGATCAACTGCACGGCGAACGCGTAAAACTTCTCAAAGTAATCGCTGGCGTAATACAGGTTTTCTCCCCAGCTGAACCCGAGCCAGCTAACATCCTCCTTGATGCTTTCCACGTATTCGACCTCCTCCTTGGTCGGGTTGGTGTCGTCAAAACGCAAATGACACCGCGCCTTCGGGGCGAATTGCAGGCTCAACCCAAAATTCAGGCAAATGCTCTTCGCATGCCCAATGTGAAGATATCCGTTGGGTTCGGGAGGGAAACGCGTGATCACCCAACCCTCGTTTCGGTTGGCCGCCACGTCCTCCGTGATCATCTCACGAATGAAATCCAACGGAGCGGGAGCATCAGGAACAGCAGACATAAGCGTCACATTTTCATCCGAGGTCCCGCCTAGTCAAGGAACCTCGGGACCTGAACGCATGCGCAACGCAGAAAAATGCGCACCGAAGTCGAATCCATACTAGCGAGGCTTCTCAACCGTCAGCATACGCTTGAAAACCTTGTTACCGTTGGTCACGAACAGCGTGTTGTGCCCCTCCCCTGCGAGCGTGCAGCTCGTGAGCGGCGCCTCCGCCTGCGGCTTTGACAACACCCCGCAGAGTCGGCCCGCTGGGTCAAACACCTGCACACCCAGGGCCGAGGTCACGTAATAACGGCCGACCCGATCAACCGCCATCCCGTCCCCCTTGGAAACCGACTGGTAGGGCGGCGGTTCGTTGAATTTAAACTCGCCCTTCGGATCAATCGGCAACCGGAGACTCATGCAAGGAGCCTTGGACGACAAGGTGCCGTCCGCCTCCACACGAAACGTCCACACGAACTCTCCCTTGAAATCAGATACGGCGAGCGTCGAGCCATCTGGCGAAAGTGCGATTCCATTCGGACCGTTGATTCCCTCGTCGACAGCCCGCACCTCACCGGTCTTCGAGTCAATCCGAGTCACGCGCTTCGCTCCCGTCTCGGTGATGTAAATGAAACCGTCGGGGGACACCGCGAGGTCATTGGGCTGCACCCCCGACGCCACCTCGGCCACCGCTCCATCGGCGAGGTTGATGGAAATTACTCGCTTCTTTGCGCCTTGGCATCCGTAAACCAAACCATTCGGCCCGAACTTCAATCCACTCACCGACTCATCCGCGATCTTCACTTTCTGCCCATCGAGTCCCACCCGATACACCGCCGACGCCTTCATGTCCGAAAAATAAAAATTGCCGTCCTTGTCAGCGCACGGCGCATCTGCAAACCCAAGTCCGTCGGCCACCAACTCCCATCCGCGACCCGCCAGCAACAGATTCAACAGCGTGAGATCGCCGCGCAAATCCCCCTTCGTATCCACGACCGGAACATGCTTCTCACTTCTCCACAACCACCTTAGTGCATCTGGAAAAACCGAGCTGCCATGCTCGCTGTTGTGGCCGAATCCCTCCGCAAAATCGAAGCGCACGTCATAACCCATGTAGGAAAGCGCCGCTGCCATCTGCTTGTTCGCAAGCGGCCAGTTTCCGTATGCGTTGTCCAAGTCCCCGCTCGAATCCGCGAGATAAACCCGCAAAGGCTTGGGTTCGGTCTTGCGAATCAGCGACGGATACGCGTTGCCCCCGCGCAAGTTCACGAAACTCCCGATCGTGGACAACACCTTCCGGAACGCCTCGGGCCGCTCCCACGCGGCGGTGAACGCGCAAATGCCCCCGGAACTCGCGCCGCAGATGGCACGCATCTCAGGATCGGCGGAGATTTCGCATTTCTTGCCCACCTCGGGCAGAATCTCCTCCAAGAGAAAGCGCGCGTAACGATCGCCTAAACTATCATACTCCAAACTTCGGTTCGAACTCTTCCATGGCGTCTGAGGCTTTTGCGCGGAAGCATCGTGGCCTGGGTTGATGAAAACCGCGACGGTCGGGGGCATCTCGCCCCTCGCGATCAGATTGTCAAAAACAACAGGGACTCTCCATCTTCCTTTCACATTCGCGTAGTCATGCCCGTCCTGAAACACCATCACCGCAGCCGCCGTCCCAGGCTTGGCTTGCGCAGGAATGTAGATCGACCAATCCCTGACGGTGCCAGAAAATATTTTTGACTCGAAGGGCTCCATTGCCTCGAGCTTTCCATGCGGGATGTTCGGCTGTTCAAGCGCATCGGGATGCGGAACCCACCCACCGTTGGGTGACTGCGCCTGCGTGACCTCGCCGCACGCGAGGCACAAGAGGCCATGCATCAAAATAAAAAGCAGTTTTCTCATATTATCCATTTTCCATTCACGAGTGCTTGAGTTCTGTCATGGGTCTTAGGCCAAGCTACAAGACATCGAACCACCGCCTATCACTTCGCCGGCCACAGATACCTGATCGCGTCCGGTAGCAATGCTCCCGCCGCCTGTCCGCTGTGGCCACCTCCGGTCATCACCAAAGTATGGTCGTAATCGGCAAACTTGAGCGCCGCAGCTAGGTCCTGATTCGAAAGGGGCCAGTGCCCGAAAAGATTGTTCACGTCCTCCTCACCCTCCTGCATCCAAATCCGAAGCGCCTTGGGTGAAGCCTTGGATTTGCGCACAAGCGCGGGATAAACGAACGCGCCGCGAATGTTCGTAAAGCTCCCGATGCTCGAAAGCACCCGACCGAATTGATCAGGGCGTTCCCATGCGACGGTGAAAGCGCATACGCCCCCCGAAGACGAGCCCGCAATGCCGCGATGTGCGGGGTCCTTGCTCACGTTCAAGTCCTTTAGTGCCTCGGGTAAAAACTCATCAATGAGGAAGCGCGCGTACTGGTCACCTGTTGAGTCATATTCGAAGGATCTGTTGCTGCGCGCCGCGCCACCAGGTCGCGCAGGAACGAAGCTTCCCGGGCTCACAAACACCCCGATCGTCACGGGCATCTCCCCTTTCGCAATCAGGTTGTCGAAAACAACGGGCACGCGGAACGCGCCATCGGGCTTCACATAACCGCCGCCATCCTGAAAAACCATCAAATGCGCCGGACTCTTGGGCTGGTACTGGCTCGGTACGTACACCCAGTAATCCCGCGTCGTTCCCTGAAACACCTTGCTGCTTTTGAAAGTGCCCTTCGTCACTGTTCCCTGCGGCACTCCCGATTGAACCGCACTATCCGGCCCATGCTTTGGGATCTCCAAGGATTCCGCGCGCATGCCAAATCCGAACATCAAAAAACCAAGTCCAACGCCAAGGCTAAAACGACGCGTAAATTTCATAGGGGGGCTGAATATGCATTGAGAACCGTAGCCAACGTCGCCTCCGCGCGCACGCAAATTCAACAGGACAAACAACCGCAGTGCGGCAAAGTCTGTGCGGCACTGCGCCCTCAAGGAAGAATCGCAAGAGCGGCCTGGCACTCCGGAGTCTCGGGATATTCAGCCTTCAACTCCACCAACAAACGCCGCGCCTGCACCTCATCCCCTGCACCAACCATCGCCTGAACTGCGCCCAACAGGGCACGCGGATGCAGCACTCGCTGCGCCGGAACGAATACTTCAACCGACAAAAACGCGCGGATCGCCGCACCCCAATCCTTGGCATCGAAAGCCTCCTGCCCGAGTGCAAGCCACGAGATTCCGGCACCCAGAGAGGAAGCGCCGGGCCTCGCGAGAGCCTTCCATGCCAACCTCGCTTTGTCGCGGTCTGACTGCGAAAGAAACAAAACCTTTGCCGCATTATCGAGGTCGGTATCTCCAGTGGAAACCCACTGTTTCTGCAGCGCTGAGAAAGACTCTTCGGTTCCCGCAATGGCAAGAGCGGGTACGTGCAGACGCATGAGGTCCGCCCACTGATTGCCCGGAAGATCCGCATTCGCGCGCACCGCAGGCACGAGCGACTCTGTGACCTGCAGAACCCGTTTCGCCTGACCGCCGGCCGAGGCAACACGCGCCTCAGCGAAGCCCTCAAGCTCTGGAAAAATAATGGTCTGAATCTGTGCAATGCCGACAACGCCCTCCGCGACGCTCGTGTCTGCCGCAAGACTCTTGTAAAAAATGAACTGACCTTCGCGGCGCATTTCCTTTGCCTTGTGTACTTTCCCGTCCTTCATGACGATTTCCTGACCGGAAAGCGGCAGAGCGAGAAACGCCAGCAAGAAACCAAAGAAAGCACGCGCAATCATTTTACAGCCTCCACTCCCATGCGCTTTTTCGCGGTGCGCACTTCAGGCAACGCGGCGAGCTTCTCTTTGGAGACCATCTCACGCAGGTGCGCCACTGCCTTTTCAGGTTCCCCCAGTTTTTCAAAACAATCCGCAGCCCGCAGATAAGCCTTGGCCACCACGGTTGCGTAGCGTTGATACGCAACAAAGACCCGCTGGAAGTACTGCACAGCGGTGGTGAAATCCCCCTTGGCAAAAGCCACTTCACCAAGAGAAAAAACCGCCTCGGCGGTGCACTCGCCCCTCCACTCTCGCGTCGATGCCACCTGCTCAAACACCGTCTTCGCCTCGTCTAGTTTTCCCAGTAGCAGAAGCGCTTTCGCTCTTCCGTGCGTCACATCCCTGAGCTTCGAAGTCGCCCCCGCCTTGTCGATGGCCATCTCGAAAAACTTGATCGCATCCTCAGCCTTGCCGTTGAGCAGCGCGATTTGCCCGAGACCGTTGTAGGAATAATCGAGGAGCTCGGATTTTGGAAATTCCTTCGCCAGCGCCTCGTAAAAATCGGCAGCCTCCTTGCGCTTACCACGCTCAAGCAGCCTGTCGCCGCATTGCGCGAGAAGAGATGCACCCAGTTCCAGCGGCGGGGTCTGCTCGCAGATCACATCCAACTTCTCGACTGCAATCTCCGGCTTCCTTAAAAACCGCATGAGTTCCGCCTCCGCAAAAATCATGCGTGCCTTCGAAAGGGCGCCCGCAGGATTCTTGTCTGCGTCCAAATACTTTTTTAATTCGCCAACGGCATCGTAAACCGGGGGAGTTCCGCCTGCATCGACCGTCTGTGACTCCGGGCGTTTGGAACAAAACTGCGCAAGCAGCGTGATCAACTGTTCGACAGCATCGCGGCTCCTGTCCCCGATGAACTTGGAAATCTGCTCGGCTAAATACTCTTTCGCTTCTTGAAGTTTACCCTCCTTGACCATCGCGCGCGACAACCAGTACATCGCAGAAACCGCCGCAGGATGCGAAGGCCGAGCCGCGAGAAACTCGCGGAACATCTCCGCGCTTTTATCCCACTTCCCAAGCCTCTGAAGCTGTTTGTTCGCCTCAAACAAGGCGTAACTGACCACCTCGTCATTCGGGGTGTTTTCGACGGCCTTTCTGTAAGCGAGCACTGCTTCGTCGCGGCGGTCCTTTGCAACCAACGCGTCGCCCTTGAGCGCCAATACGTCCCCCAACAGCGCGTTGCTTGCGTTTTTCACCTCCCATGCCTCGCATTTTTTCACGACGTCATCGTAACGTTTGGCAGCCTGGTAACAGGAGGCGACGCGGTAGGCTGCGTCGGCGCTAAAAAAGCCGTCGTCATACTTGTCCAAATAGGACTCCAGGGCGGGATGCGCCTTTGCGTAGTCACCCGAAAAAAAATGACACAACGCGATCCGGTAAACCACTTCCTCGATGTTTTCACCCTTCGCATGTTTTTTGGCGTATGCCTGGTAGGCGCCCAGCGCCTCGTCATACTTGCCTTCGGAGAACAAAGCGTTCGCGCTTAGAAACTGCGCGGCTTCGGAGTGCTGTCCCGAAGGAGCCATTTTCAATAGCTTTGTAAAAACGCCCACAGCCGCCCCGGATTCTCCTTTTAAAAGGAGTTGAGTGCCTTGCACAAAAATCGCCGTCTGCAGTTGGGCCGACTTTGGGAACTCCTTCTCAAACGCGGCAATCGCATCCAGCGCCTCGTTTGTGTTCCCGAGCTCAGCGTGAAAAACAGCGAGACTGTAAAGAGCACTTTCCCGCACTTCGGTTTCGCCCTCCTGCCGGAGATATTCAAACAACACAACAGCCTCCCAGAGCCTGCCGATCTCTTGAAAACAGCGGGCTTGCCGCATCCGAAGAGCGCCCGTTGTGCTGGGCGCCTTCTCGATCCCATCCAACGCCTGCTTGCCTTCCTCAAACATCGCCTTCAAACGGTTGTTCAGCGCGATCAACTCAACAACCCTGCTCGGATCGCCTTTGGCAATGGCCACGTTGACGTCGACTTTTTTCGAGATCGCCACAAGCCGCGCGCGGCCGGCCGCGAGCAACTCATCGCGCTGCCGGACCAGCCCATACGCCTTCAGCGCGTTCCGATACTCCTTGGCCTCAAAAAACGAGTCTCCAAGCTCGAAAGTTAATGCATTGAGCTGAAGTGGATCTTCGATCAGGTCCGGCCTGCCATGCAGGCTCGCAAGAATCTTCCAAGAGCGATCGCGGTTTCCGCGCGCGACCTCCGTCGACGCTATGAGCATCGCTGCATCCGGGAAGGCTGCGGACTTCAGCCCCTTCTGAAACACCGGCTCAAGAAGCGCCATCGCCTCATCGGGTTTCCCCGCCTCCTTCAGCAAACTGGCGCGCATTAGCAGCACTTGCTCGTTCTGGCCTCCTGCCGAGACCGACTCGAAAGACGCGGCCGCCCCTGCCTTGTCACCCAAAGCGAGCTGGCACTGCGCAATCGCCATCTGCGCATCGCCGACCTTGGATCCATTCGGGTACAATTTTTTGTAGGCTTCAAACTTGGCCTTCGCTTTTTCGTATTCCTTCAGGTTGTAGTGCGCAGCGGCGATCGAAAAATGCACGCTCTCAAGGCCCGGACCGGATGCGCCCAGTGTCAGCATTTGATCGAGCCCCTCGACAGCCTTTTGAAAGTCGCCCCTTGCGAAAGCACCCATCGCGGCGGCGTAAATCTCGTTGAGCTTTTCCTCGGGCGCCTTCGGAGCCTGCGCGATGCAATAGGCGCCGCCAAGGCAATGAATGCATATCAGAAGCATCGCCAAAAACCGCCCCGCTTTCAGAAGCGGGGGGCGGAAGATGGCTGGATGATTCCGGAGTTTAGCCATGGGCTTACAATTCCAAGCCCTTGCTTGTAAGCGACCATGGCTTCGATATCCAGTTGGGATTGCGCCAGAACGACTCATTTCGACTGATTTGCTGTAGGGAACTGCTTTGACCCGCACCGCTTGATGGTTAATGTTGCGCATGGGCCAAATGGTTGCCCCAATAATCCCCGATCCCGCCTTGCCCCCCGCGAATTGATGAACTGGTTTGTGTTTAACCCCGGAGACTTCGCCGTCTCATTTTTAAGCGTACTTCTGGAGGGCATCCCGTTCCTGCTACTGGGCTCTATTATCTCTGGAATCATCGAGGCATGTGTCTCGCCCCAGCGCCTCGCAGCCGCACTCCCAAAAAACCGCTCGCTGGCGGTATGTGTCAGCGGACTCCTAGGGCTGCTCTTTCCGATGTGCGAGTGCGGAAGCGTGGTGATCATTCGGAGGTTTCTCAAGAAGGGGCTCCCGCTTGGAAGCGCGTTCACTTACATGCTCGCGGCGCCGATCGTGAGCCCGATCGTTGCCATCAGCACTCTGGCAGCCTTTCGCGGCCAGTTCTCGGTCGAAATGACCTGCCTGCGGCTGGGCCTCGGATTTGTAATCGGTGTTGTCGCCGGATTGATCATCGAACGGTTCCCCGCGGATTCCATCCTTCGCGAGGACGCCGGCCTTCGCCCCGAAACAGCCCCACGAAGCGGCCTCAAAATCGCGGCGCCGGCAGGACTCGAGGAACCGGAGCGCAAAACCAACAGATTTCTGAAAGCGATTTACACCGCGTCCACGGATTTTTTGGATGTGGCTGTTTTCTTCATCATCGGCGCCGCGATCACCAGCGTCTTGGGAACTTCCATCGACCGAGCCGTTCTCACACCGATTGCGACGAACGCGCCGCTTTCCATTTTCGGAATGATGACACTTGCAGCGGCGCTCGCGCTCTGCAGCACAACGGACGCATTCATAGCTGCAACGAGTTTCTCAGTCTTTCCGATGACAGCCAAGTTGGCGTTCCTTTTGTTCGGGCCGATGTTCGATCTGAAACTCTACTGGCTTTACAGCCTTCTTTTCAAAAAACGCGTCGTGATCCTCCTCGCTCTCAGCTTGTTCTTTGGAATAGGTTTAATCTGTTGGAGGCTCAACGGGATATTCTTTTAAGAGGGATCTGCCCGCCATCTTCAAACACTCGAATCATCTGAAGCCATGACCTCGTTGTTCACCCGCTGGATTCCGTCCCTCTCGCTTGGAGTGTGGAGCGCGATTCTGCTCGCCTCCCACCTCACCGGGCGGGCCGCAAAGTTTCTGCACCCCGCCTTCCGACCTGGCGTTTTGGCGGCGGGTCTGCTCCTTGCTCTGCTGGCGCTCCTCATCGCGTCACGGGAGACGCCGCCCGAATGCTGCGCGGACGCGACCTGCACGCATCCGCTCTCACGGTCTCGTCTTGGCCGCTGGCTGACGTTTGGCATCCTGGTTTTGCCGGCCAGCTTTGCTGCATGGCTCTCGCCTGACACATTCAGCAGGCAGGCCTTCGAGCAACGGGGCATCACGATGGATGCAACAGGCCTCGGAGATCGCCGCCCGGTAGCCGCGGCAAGCCAGCAGCCATCGGAGGATAATACCAAACAGGATATTGCCGACAGGCCCGCTAAACCCGCGACTGGAGCTGTCACAGCGGATAAATCGGCCGGGAATGACGTGATCGGAGCCAAAGCACTCGCCACTGCGCCCACTGCGACCGCAGATGATGCGACCAAGAGTGAGACAACCGATGCGGTGCCGGACTACCTTCAACGAACGAAGGAAGGCTATATTATCACGGAGGTACTGGACCTGCTTTATTCTGTGCAGGACTCGCAGCTTAGAAAAGACTTCGAGGGCAGAACCGTGCAACTGATCGCCCAAATCATGCCCGA
>JBILKY010000335.1:0-3997 GCA_044376395.1 Chthoniobacteraceae bacterium
TTCAACTCCCAGCCGCGCTCCGGATCGCCGAAGCGATGCGGGATCTGAAACCGATGTGGCTCGAGGATGTACTGCGCGTGGACAACGCGGACACGCTCGCTGATTTCCGTGAAAAAGCGCGCCTTCCTGTCGCGGTGAGCGAGATGCTCGGAACGCGGGAAGAGTACCGACTCATCCTCGAAAAACGGGCGGCCGATTACGCCATGATTGATCCCACATGGGTCGGCGGCATTAGCGAGACACGCCGACTCGCTGAACTGGCGCAGTCCCACAACGTGCCAGCCACGATGCACGACTGCACCGGGCCGCTCACGCTGTTTGCCGGGATGCACGTGGCGACAGCCGTTCCGAACGTTGTTTTTCAAGAGTCTGTCCGCGCGCACATTCGCACCTTTTACAGTTCGCTCATAGATACCAACATCATCATAGAAAACGGATTTGCGCTGCCTCCGGAAGCACCCGGCATCGGCACACGACTCAAGCAGCAGTTGTTCACTCCGGGACAAAACGGATACAGAATTTCCAACTGAAACGCGATGCTTGCGGTCTGTCCTGCGGATTCCAGCCAGGCCCGAATGGCCATGCAAACGGCCGACGGGCACCGCCGTCGCCACTTGAACGCAATCAGGCAAACGGATGCCTCTCGCACCAGGCAGCGACATCCATCGGATCGAGCGGAAAAATCGGGCGACGCAGCTTTTGAAATGCAAACCTCGAAAGCCTGCTTGAGCAGGGCCCAGGCGTATCGGCCCAAAGCATCCTTTTCGCGATCGGCGCATAGGCTCCACGATGCGCGACTGCAGCCTTTACTCCCAGGAAGGAGAATTTCGATGGATCAATCCCCTGACTTAACCACTGACCGATATCCATCGGTGGTGTTGAACGAGAGGTGAGCAGGATCGTGACGCCCTTGCACCGAACCACTGCACACGGCCCCATTTCGACGCGGTCCCCACCAAGCGAAGCAAGGTGACTTTTCTTGTCCACCAACTCAAACACTCCATCAGAGAAGGACAGTAACTCGACCTCCATCTCCACTGGACCCGCATCTGGCGCGCTGCGATGGCCGCCAACCTTAACAACACAACGCGCGCCGGGCTCTCCATCAGGCCACCCGCTGGACTCCGCCCAACCTTTGAGTTCGTCGACTGCGCAAGGATCGTTTATCGCAACAGCCGCGTTCTCAACACCCAGATCCAGAAAAACACGTAACAAACCAGTTCCATCACCCGGCGCGCCTCCGCCGATATTATCAGAGGGCTCGGCGATCACCGTCAGTCCAGCCACGGGAGACTTCATCGCCTCGGAAACAACTACCGCAGCTGCACGCTCAACGGTATTCCCCGCTTCCCGATTCTCCCACGCCAACCGCGACAGCGCAGCAAGCGCCGCTTGAGCAGCCTCGCCCCCATCACTCCCATCATGACATGCGGTGAAACTCACGCCCGCGTTCGAAACATCGGAGAAAGAAAACCCTGCAACCACATTCACACACCAAATCTCGGGGTGCCGCTCTTCGATCTCCCGAGCAAAGCTCAACAAACCAGCCATCGGTTCGGCGGCCGTTCCCGTTCCGGTGGGCGGCCACAAAATGGGCGGATGCACCCAACTTGTGCGCAAACCACAACCGGCCCTCATCGCCTTCTCCATCAGATGCACAGCACGGACCGCAGATTCACGCGCATCTGAGTGCGGGTTTTCACGATAGGCGACAAGACAGTTCGAATGTATGGCCATCCGACGCGTGAAATTCGCATGCAAATCAAACACACCAAACACCGGCAGCGATCCAAACCCGCGCAGCCTACGAATCCGCGAAAGAAACTCACCCTCCACGTCATCAATCCCTTCGGCGACCATCGCACCGTGCAGAACCAAAAACACCCCGTCGATGGACTCTTCAACAGACATCGCAACCTGCTCAAAACATTGCCAGAATGACGCAAACGCCTCGCTCGATACCACTCCGGACGGCTGCGCCCGCATATCGATCGCTGGCACAATGTTCCACCCTAAACCTGTGGCAGCCTCAATCGCGCCGCCCATCGGGGAACTATCACCCGCGCACCGAAGAACATCCTGCCCGCGCAAAACTGCAAAATCCGACAGCTGTGTAGTCCCATGCACAAACGTGTGGGTTTCATGAAAGAGCCCTGCAATGACCACACGTTTCATCACGTTTTAGCTGGGGTTCCACTCGACAGCATGCCTAGAGAACGCGGCGTCCGCGCGGCTCAACGCTTCAAGCACGTCCTCGCGGGTGTGGGCAATGCTCATGAACCACAAACCCCGCTCAATCGCACGCACCCCGTTCTCCAGAAAGCAACGTCGCAAGTGCGCCCAACGAGGACTATCATGCCTGCGCACATAATCGCGATAACTCCGCACATCACCCTCATCGGCGCCAGGCTTGAGCATCGTGGCGTGAAACACCAAACCGGGCCCCTGCGGCCTCAGCGGAACTGAATACCGGTCTGCCAGTGCCCGCAAACCCTCCATCAACTCGCGCCCAAGCAAAATGCTGCCCTGCGGATGATCTCCCCCCAGCTCGATGACCTTGTCCAGGCACCAACGACTCGCAGCAAGACAGAGAGGATTGCCATTGAGCGTTCCCGCGTGCACCACCTTTCCGGCGATGACTGTTTCAAAAAAACGCGCTTTTCCCACGAGGGCCGCGAACGGCACTCCGCCGCCAACCGCCTTACCCAACACCGTCAGGTCGGGTTCAAAACCATAGAAGCCCTGCGCACCACCCGCTCCAAACCGCAACCCGGTGATCGTTTCGTCCGCAATCATCAACGCGCCCTCTGCATCGCATAAATCCCGGATCAACTGCAACTGACCCGGAACGGGCTCCATGCAGCTTGTATTACAACAGCACGGCTCAAAAACAATCGCGGCGATCTGCCCCTTATACTCCCGCACGCGGTCTCGGAGATGTTCGGGATCGTTCCATCTGGCGACAATGAATTGTTCGAGGACCTCTGGGATCACACCTGCGCTTGGATGCAGACGCGTCGGCGACGCGTCCGGCCCCCACCCTTCCGGCGGGGGGGCAAACCCAACAAGCCCCTCGTCGCCCCACCCGTGATAATGCCCTTCAAACTTCAAAATCAAACGCCGTCCGGTATGGGCGCGTGCAATCCGAAACGCCGCCGAGACCACCTCTGTGGCGGAACTGTTGAACCGCACCCGCTCCGCACAGGGCATCATGCGCTGCAGACGCTCGGCGACCTCGATCTCAAGCTGCGACTGCGCCGCCCAGTGCACCCCGCGCTGCGCCTGCTCGGCGATAGCCGCAGACATTCCCTCCGGTGCGTGCCCGTAGAGAATCGCACCCTGCCCGATCTGGAAATCGATGTACTCGTTGCCATCCACATCAAAAAGCCGGCTGCCCTTTCCATGCGAAAAATACAGAGGCACCGGCACCTCCATCTTGCGGATACCGGAGTTCACGCCTCCCGCGATGCTTCCCTGAGCGCGCTCGAACAAAGCACGGGATCTTTGAAACCTGTCGTTTGAACTGTCCATCCAGCTCGCAACATGACGGCTAGCGGAAAAAATTTCCAACACACGCGGGGCCAAAACTGATATTTTTCCGACTTCTCTATCAAGCGTATTTCATTGCGAGGCATAATGCCAATCCAGCGATTAACCGATCAAATGAAACCAATTCTGGAGCAAGTCCCAAAGAAACAGACCGAATCCTTCTACTGCGAGATTGTATTACCCAGCACCGCCCCCACTCCATGGCACTTTCATCCGGAACACCAACTCAGCCTCATCGTGAACTCCGCGGGACACCGCGTCACGGGCGACAGTGTGGGGAACTTCGGACCGGGCGAACTATTTTTCATCGGCCCCAACCTCCCTCACTCCCTCAGTTATGAGCGCACCGCCGATCCACATTCCGAGGCCATCCACGCGATCGTTGTCCAGTTTTCACCGAAGATATTTGGCCATGACTTTGTCGCGCTCCCAGAAATGTCCAAGGTCC
>JBILKY010000336.1:0-3971 GCA_044376395.1 Chthoniobacteraceae bacterium
GCGCCCGGATGTCCTTTCGCAAGATCGGCGGCATGCGCAGCGATCTTGTAAGCGATCACCCCGTCCTTCACATCCTTTTTATCGGGCAAGCCCAAGTGCTCCTTAGGTGTGACGTAACAAAGCATCGCAGTGCCATACCAACCAATCATTGCGGCACCGATCGCAGATGTAATGTGGTCGTAACCCGGCGCGATATCTGTTGTGAGCGGGCCGAGCGTGTAAAACGGAGCCTCGTGGCACCACTCGAGCTGCTTCATCATGTTCTCATGGATGAGATGCATTGGAACGTGCCCAGGGCCCTCATTCATCACCTGCACACCCTTTTCCCACGCGCGCTTGGTCAGCCCTCCCTGCACTTCCAACTCCCCGAACTGCGCCGCATCGTTGGCATCAGCATTCGACCCCGGCCGGAGTCCGTCACCTATAGAAAAACTCACGTCGTAAGCGGCCATGATGTCGCAGATGTCGTCCCAATGCGTGAACAAAAAATTCTCCTTGTGATGCGCCAAGCACCACTTCGCCATGATGGAACCGCCGCGCGAGACAATCCCCGTCGCACGCCGCGCCGTGAGGGGAATAAAGCGCAGCAACACCCCTGCATGAATCGTGAAGTAATCCACACCCTGCTCCGCCTGCTCGATCAATGTGTCCCGGAAAATTTCCCAACTTAAATCTTCCGCACGTCCACCGACTTTTTCTAGCGCCTGATAAATCGGTACTGTTCCAATCGGCACTGCTGAGTTGCGCAAAATCCACTCGCGCGTGGCGTGAATGTTTTTGCCTGTCGACAAATCCATGACGGTGTCCGCTCCCCACTTGGTGGACCAGCGCATCTTTTCAACCTCCTCTTCGATGCTGGAAGCCACCGCGGAATTACCAATGTTGGCGTTGATCTTCACCAAAAAATTCCGCCCAATGATCATCGGCTCAAGCTCCGGGTGATTGATATTCGCGGGAATAATCGCACGACCGCGTGCAACCTCGTCTCGGACGAACTCTGGAGTGATGGACTTAGGCAGATTCTGGGGAAACCTGCGGAAGACCTCCGGAGCGTCCGCACGACCGACCGTGCCGTCATGCTGATGGAACAACGAGTTCCTTTCCGCCGCACTCGAGAGCCGATCCCTTAAATCCTCCAACCCCTGATTCTCGCGGATCGCAATGTACTCCATCTCTGCGGTGATGACCCCCTGGCGCGCATACCATAGTTGCGTCACCGGCGTTCCCTTCGAGGCCCTCAATGGACGGCGCCCCGCGGAGGCAGGCGCTTTGAGCGCAGACGCCTGTGGCGATTTCCTGGCGCTGGCTTCGGCATGCACCTCCGAGAGGTAGCCGTTGTCGCGCGGTGTCACCGTACGTCCGTCGTACTCAGAGACATCCCCCCGCCCGAAAACCCACGGAGCGCGGAGTGGCGGCAGCCCGGTCTCAACCGTCCCCCTGAACTCAGGGTCACCCCAAGGCCCGCTGGTGTCGTAGACCCTGACCGAGGCGTTGTGCTCGACGGAACCGTCGGGCAAACGGGTGTCGGCCAGCGAGATCTCACGCATCGGTACGCGAATTTCAGGAAACAGGCTCCCCTCAACGTAAACGCGGCGCGAGTTTAGAACCGACTCGTTATCTGAAGCTTCAATGGCGTTGGGCGGAGCGATCATAGTAAAAGAATCAAGGCAACCAGCACAGATTGATAGGGGAATCCTGAGCGGATGCAAAGTTGAGAAAACCCTGTCGAGACAAATTATAATTCCAGCTTATACTTGCGATTTTTCTCTCGAAAGTTGGCAATCCCACGTTTTTGCTCATACATACATTGTTGGCTGGCCGCACACCGTCCCCCACTGCCAGCCGGACTGCAAAAATTGCACGCTCAATACTAATTCTTGTGAACCTATTCCTCAAACTCTGGCGGTCTTCAATTGGCAAGAAATGGGTGGTGGCCCTCACGGGGCTTGCACTCCTTGGCTTCGTGGTGGCCCATCTGGCGGGAAACCTCCAGATGTTCGCGGGACCCGAAAAAATCAACGCATACGCGGAGTTCCTGCATGCGAACCAGAACTTGCTGTGGGTAGCGCGCATTGGACTCATTGTGGCATTCGCCACACACATCATCGCGACAATCTCGCTGGTGATGGCGAACCGCGCCGCGCGACCTCAGAAATACGCGCTCAAGACAACCGTGCAAGCCAAGCTCTCGACGCGACTGATGGCACTCAGCGGTCTGACGGTCCTGAGCTTCGTCATTTTTCACCTTTTGCACTACACCTTCCGAGTGACTGACCCGAGGTTCAAAACAATCGCCGAGGGGAATGTGTACGAGATGGTGGTGCTTGGATTCCAGAGCCCGATCGTCTCAGGGTTTTATCTGCTGAGCGTCGCGCTGCTAAGCCTGCACCTCAAGCACGGGGTGAGTTCGGTGTTCCAGACTCTGGGAATTGAAACCCGTAACACGCGGAATGCGATCTCTGGTTTGGCAACGCTTGTCTCCGCCGCAATTTTCATCGGCTACGCCTCCATCCCGGCAGGCGTGCTGCTCGGCATTTTAAAATAACACACACCGGAACCCAGCGCCCCGTACTTATGAGCGTTACACTCGACTCCAAGATCCCGTCCGGTCCACTCGAAAACAAGTGGGAAAAGCACAAGTTTGAATCCAAACTGATCGCCCCTTCAAACCGGCGGAAGTTTGAGGTGATCATCGTCGGAAGCGGCCTCGCCGGAGCATCCGCAGCGGCCACCCTCGGAGAACTTGGATACAACGTCCAGTGCTTCTGTTTCCAAGATTCACCGCGGCGTGCTCACTCAATCGCGGCGCAAGGCGGCATCAATGCGGCAAAGAATTACCAGAATGACGGGGATTCGGTTCACCGGCTTTTTTACGACACGATCAAAGGCGGCGACTTCCGCTCGCGGGAAGCGAACGTCCACAGGCTTGCGGAAGTCAGCGTAAGCATCATCGACCACTGTGTGGCGTTGGGGGTGCCGTTCGCGAGGGAGTACGGCGGCCTGCTCGACAACCGTTCCTTCGGCGGGGCGCAGGTTTCGCGGACCTTCTACGCGCGCGGCCAGACGGGACAGCAGCTCCTGCTCGGCGCATACGGTGCGCTGAACCGCCAGATCGCGGCTGGTTCCGTGAAAATGCATTACCGCACGGAAATGCTCGACCTTGTTCTCATCGATGGACACGCGAAAGGAATCATCTCCCGAAATCTTGTCACCGGCGAAATCAAGCGTTGGGCTGCGGATTGCGTCATCCTCGCAACCGGTGGATACGGCAACGTGTTTTATCTCTCCACGAACGCGAAGGGATCGAATGTCACGGCGACTTACCGGGCCCACAGGCGCGGTGCGTTTTTTGCAAATCCGTGCTACACCCAGATCCATCCGACATGCATTCCTGTCGCGGGAGACCACCAGTCGAAGCTCACGCTCATGAGCGAATCCCTGCGCAACGATGGCCGCGTTTGGGTTCCGAAAAAGAAAGGCGATTCGCGCGCGCCCGATCAAATTCCAGAGGACGAAAGAGACTATTATTTGGAACGAAAATATCCGAGCTTCGGGAACCTCGCGCCCCGAGACATTTCTTCTCGTTCGGCAAAGGAAGCATGCGACGAGGGGCGTGGCGTTGGCCCGGGCGGCCTCGGGGTCTATCTGGATTTCGCGGACTCCATCAAACGGGTGGGTGAAAGTAAAATTCGAGAGCGTTACGGAAACCTATTCGACATGTATCATCAGATCACCGGTGAGGATGCCTACAAGCGGCCGATGCGCATTTTTCCTGCCGTTCACTACACGATGGGCGGGCTCTGGGTGGACTACAACCTGATGTCGAACATCCCCGGCATGTTTGTGCTCGGGGAAGCGAACTTCTCCGATCACGGCGCGAACCGCCTTGGTGCGAGCGCGCTGATGCAAGGTTTGGCAGACGGTTACTTCGTGATTCCCTACACGATCGGAAACTACCTCGCACCGAATCT
>JBILKY010000337.1:0-3962 GCA_044376395.1 Chthoniobacteraceae bacterium
TCTTTGCCGACCGTGACCAAAAACTCGCCCAGGCCAGGCACCAACGAAAAATCAAACGACAAAACCAACCCGCCCACTCCGTAACCCTCCAGCTCGCTTTTTCCAATTGACGCTGAACCAGAACAGAGTCGCCCCGTCGACCTGCCGGCTTACCCAGTAATACTGGGCGTGGGCGTCAATACCGAGTTTGATGGAGTCGTAGGAGGCGGTTGATTGGGATGGCTTGATGGTTGTCATGGCCTTTAAGATCGCGGGATCGCGCGCCGCTCGACAACCTCATGTCATCTATCACTTCTGCCAACTGGTCTGACGAGCGTTGCCCGGAGTGCTCCTGAAAAAAAACAGGACCACACTCCCTTTCCACCTCAGCAGACCGCCGAAGATTAGAGTCGGTTCACAAACGTCGGATCAATCCTCCAAAAGATCGTCCGCTTGGGTGACTCGGAGCACTTCCTCAACGGTCGTCTGACCTGCGAGCACGCGGCGCCATCCATCGCCACGGAGTGTTCCCATTCCATCCTGTACAGCGCGGGACTTCATCTCAGTGCCAGTGGCTTTCTTAACGACTAGGCGGCGTAAGTGCTCGGTGAGCACGCACAGTTCGTAGATTGCAACGCGCCCGCGGTAGCCCGTCTGGCGGCAGTGCTCGCAGCCTTTTCCGCGATACAGCACAGCTTCGGGAGTCCAGGGAAACCCGAATTCCTTCAGGTACTCCGGTTCGTAGGAGGCGGGTTCTTTGCACTGGCTGCAGATCGTACGGACCAAACGCTGCGCAAGAAACGCGCGGACCACGCTCGCAAGCAGGAACGGCTCGATCCCCATGTCCAGCAAACGCGTGATTCCACCCACGGCGTCGTTGGTGTGAAGCGTTGAGAAGACAACGTGACCCGTCATCGCCGCACGAATTGCAATTTCCGCAGTTTCAAAATCTCGAATTTCCCCAACCATGACGACGTTCGGATCCTGCCGCAAAATCGCACGCAATCCGTTCGCAAACGTCAGGTTGATCTCCGGCTTCACGTCGATCTGAGAGACGCCGGGCAGACGATATTCGACCGGCTCCTCAATTGTGATAATGCGGCGCACCACCGAATTGATGGAGGTTAGAAATGAATAAAGCGTCGTGGATTTACCGGATCCAGTCGGACCGGTCACCAAGATGATACCGTTGGGCTGGACGAGAAGCGCCTGAATGATGCGCTGTTGCTCAGGCGTCATATCGAGGCGGTCCATTCCAAACTGAAGCGTCTCGCTGCGACTCAGAAGGCGAAGCGAGATACTCTCGCCATTCACAGTCGGTATGGTGGAAACACGAACATCAATCGCGCCGCCGGCTGTTTGCAGGTTAATCCGGCCGTCCTGAGGAAGGCGCCGCTCGGCGATATCCATGTGGGCCATCACCTTTAATCGCGAAATGATCGCGTTCTGCAGACGCCTTAACTGCGGAGGCACCGCCACTTCGTGCAAAATTCCGTCGATGCGGCAGCGGATCCGAAGATCGTTCTCAAGAGGCTCCACATGAATGTCCGTTGCGCGCTCGTGAATCGCCTCGCGGATGACCTGATTCACAAACTTTACAACGCTCGCCTCAGGATCATCGTTGGCTAGATCGTGTGCTTTTTCAGACTCCTCCTGCGTGTCGTAACGCGTGGACTGCAAAAGCTCCTCCAGTGTTTCAGCCCCGACCCCGTAGAGGGACTTAATCGTGCGAAGTAGAGGCCCGCGCGCACACACCACCCATTCAATTGGCCTCCCCTTCAGGGTCTGCTCCGCCAAGCGGCGTGCGGCCGTGTTGAAAATGTCGTATGTAGCAATCCTTACCACTTTGTCGTCTGCCTGAACTGGCAGGATGTGGTGTTTGAAAACCAAGCGGCTTGGGATCAACTCGAGAACCGAGCGCTCAACACGCGCGGACTCCACCGCCAGATAAGGCGACCGAGACCAAGTTGCCAGTTCCTGCGCCAACCGAACCTCGTCGATCTTGCCGGAATCGAGGGCGGCGATGATCCAGCTGCCACCCGCAGCTGGAGCGAGACCCGCGATTTCCCGCGCCGTTTCCGGAGAATCAGCCCCGCTGGCCTGAAGAATGTTAACAAGTGCCTGACGCGCGCTCATATTTGTTATCCGCTAGCAATCTGAACATCGGTCCTAAATCGTCAGCGTCGAGTCGAAGGGTCTCCAACAACGGCAGGCTTTTTTCCCGATTGTGGCGGGATGAGACTCTTTGAAGCTGGATCAACAACTACAGGAACTACCATCGGCGGAGGAGTCGGCGGGGGGGTGCGACTGCCCCCGTAAGATGGCGCAACTCCAGCTGGGTTTGCTCGAAAGTTGGCTTTCTGAGTCTGACTGCGTCTAATCTGATCATTCTGGGGTCCTAAGCTGTCCTCTAAATTGACGGGGATTTCGAGCATTTGCATGTTCCGATCCCGCACCTCTACAGCATCGGAATTGCCCATGGATACGGAAGGGCGTATCAAAATAACCAGTTCGGTTCTTTTAACATCGGTGCTTGTGCTTCGGAACAATGGTCCAATTAGGGGAGCTCGACTCAGAAAAGGCACCCCGGACGTGGATTTGTTTTGAGCCTGCTTGATCAACCCACCTAGAACCAAAGTGCCCTCATTTGGCACGGTCACCGCAGTCTGCAACTGGCGATTTGAGATAATTGGATACTTATTGTTATCAATCACGGATTCACCAGTGCGCTCGGCGATATTCTGTACTATGTCCAAATGCACCTCACGATCAGAGTTGATTAGCGGAACAACTTCCAAACTAAGATTTACATCAATGTATTGGACCTGACTATTTTGCACGAGGTTCCCGTTTACAGTGCCACCCACGCCTGACTGCACACCGGTGATTACGGCAATCCGTTCGCCGCTAATCAATGACGCTTTTTTGTTGTTACTCGCGAATAAAGTGGGCCGCGACGTGACTTTGAATTTACTGGTAGTTTCGAGCGCAGTTAAGAGAGACCCGAGGTTGTCACGAGCGGCGACAAAACCTTGTATGCCACCTACGCCGCCTCCAAGTACTCGCGTAACACTCGCGTTGCTCAGAGCCCTCTGTAGATCAATGTTTATCATGTTATCCTTGATCCCAACAACGGAACCAGCGACGGAAGAACCGCCCGTGACGCTCGAACCGCCCGTGACGCTCGTCAAGTTCGCAAGATTACCACTCTTTCCCAACAGATAAGTTAGCCCCAGTTGTTGCCCCTCACCCAGTGACAACTCCCCAATAATCGTCGTCAACATCACCTGCGGAGTTCGCACATCCAACCGGTCAATCAGGTTGTTCACCTTGTCTTTAATGTCTGTACTCCCAATGATAATGATCGCGTTCCGCCGCTTGTCTGCCATGATTCTGGAATTACCGACCACGATTGTCTGAGGGATCGCATCGTGTGGCTCACTCTGAAGACTCATCCCCTGCGTGCTCGAACCACCTAGACCACCGCTCGCTCCGCCAGTTCGGTTCAGCGCGCTGTTGCTTCCGAACGGACTGCTCTGCTGCGTTGTGCTGGTGGGCGTGGTTCGTCCAGTGGGGGAGGTTGCCCCTGTCGCCCCGGTTTCCTTCGCCCCCGGATCAGAAACCGCACGCACCAAGGCTTCCAAAATGTCGCCCGCGGAAACGTACTTGAGCTCACGAACGAACGGCTCGTTGAACGGAACGTCCTGATCGAACTCGGTGATCAGTTTCTTGATCACGGGAATGTTTACCGGACGAGTCACCACGTAAATCCGATTCGTTCTCTCGTCAGCGGTGAGACGCACTTTGCCGGCAAGCATCGAGTCCTCGGTCATCCCACCGATCTCAACAGTAGTCAAAGGGGATCCTGCCGGTGACTGTGGCGTGACCGCTCCCGGAGCACCTCCATCGGGCGGCTTAGGAACTGCAGCGGGCCGCGCCGGGGCTCCAGTTTGTTGCGGCTTTTCAAAAAGCTTCTCAAGCAT
>JBILKY010000089.1:0-12154 GCA_044376395.1 Chthoniobacteraceae bacterium
GGGCGCGTACGCGCTGCACGAGTTCGAGCCCGTCCAGTCCGGGCATCAACCAGTCGCTGATGATGACGCGCACGGGGCTCGCATCAAAGGTGTTCCAAGCTTCAAGTCCGGTTTTGGTGACGACCACCTCGTGCCCTTCGTTTTGGAGGGCGAGCTGCAAAATCTTCACTGAAACAAAATCGTCGTCGGCGATGAGAATTTTCATGTAACGGAGGGAATCGCGCCACAGCGCTCATTGAGCGCCGAACAAATGCGTTCAAACTTGCGGGGAAGGTCTTCAACCAAAACAATCGTCTCGGCTGCGAGGCTGTGCCCGGCGCCTTCTTCGATGCGTTCGCAATGCGCGATCAGCTCGTGCGCGCCGAAGTTGGAAGCGCTTCCTCGCAACGAATGGGCCGCGCGCCTGACGGCATCCCAGTCCCCGCATCCGCAGCTCTCCCGCATCGACTCCACAAGCTTGCCTCCCGCTTGGATGAAGTGCCCAGCCAAGCTCGCAAGAAGCGCATCGCCCTCAGCGCCCCCGAGTTCCCGGAGCTTTTGCAAGGCTACACCGTTCAGAACCGGCGGATCGCGCATTTCGCTCGAAGCCTCGGTTGATTCCGACGAGGGTCCGGGCACCTCGCGTTTGACGCTTTGTTGGTGCGCCCTCACAAGCGCCGCGAGCAGGGCGGTCTCCCGTACGGGTTTGCTCAAATAGTCGTCCATCCCCGAGGCGAGGCAGTGTTCGCGATCTCCCTCCATCGCATTGGCGGTCATCGCAATGATCCAAGTGTGCTCCCCCCTGCTCGCGTCGGAAGTGCGAATGGCTCGCGTGGCGCTGAGCCCGTCCATCTCCGGCATCTGGCAATCCATCAGCACTGCATCGACCGGCCCGCGCGGCAGCATTTGCAACGCTTCCCAGCCGTTATTGGCGACTCCGATGACCTCACATCCAAACTTGGCCAACTGCAGACGGATCACCTGTTGGTTTACCGGATTGTCCTCCGCGACGAGAATGCGCAAACCGGCTGGCAGTGATTCCCTTGTGCCCTCGGTTGCTTCAGCCATGGAGGCCGAACCTCCGGACTCCGTAGGCGAAGACTCAGCGAGCCAGTGCACAACGGAACGGCCCCTGAGGGGCTTGTGAAACAAAGTCTGACAACCAAACGCGATTTCCGCCTCATCCAGCGCGGTCCGGTTGAACGGCGCAAGCAGCGCAATTCGCAGACCGCGCTTGGCGAGCGCTAGAAAATCCCCGGGAACTGACGCCGAACGGCAGATGCCCGCTTCGATCAGCAGCAGGCAGCGTTGCAGTCCATCGGGGCGTTGCCGCGCGACCCAGTCTCGGACGCCGATCATGGAGTCTGCATCCTCCACTTCGGCAGCTTCCGCGAGAAGCGCGAGCGTGAGGCTGCTCCGGCTTGCGGGATGAGGCTCGGCGACAAGAACGCTCCACGAATCGAGACGACGGCTCGAGAAATACGCTCCGTCGGGTGAGCGCGGATCAAAAGCCGGCACGCTCGAATGAGCGAACTGCGCCGTGAACCAAAATGTGGACCCTTCGCCGGGCGCGCTGCGCACGCCGATTTGACCGCCCATCCGGAGCACGAGCTGTTTGCAAATCGCGAGCCCGAGCCCGGTGCCGCCGTAGCGCCGCGTGGTGGATCCATCCGCTTGGCTGAACGCTTGAAAGAGCATGCCCTGCACTTGCGGATCAATCCCGATGCCGGTGTCCTGCACTTCAAAACGAATCGTGACTCGGTCCGCGGGATTCGAGTCCGCGTCCTCGAGCCGGCATGAAAGGGTGACCTCTCCCTGATTGGTGAACTTGAGCGCGTTGCCAAGAAGGTTGACGAGAATCTGGCGCAGCCGCCCGGGATCGCCCAGCAACCAGCGCGGCACCGAGGGTTCGCACAATACCGCCAGCGCGAGGTTTTTCTGGTGCGCTTTTTCCGCCAGCAAATCCGTCGCGCCGTGGACAACGGCTTCGAGTTCAAAATCGATTTTATCGAAGGCGAGGACGCCCGCCTCGATTTTCGAGAAGTCGAGCACGTCGTCCAGGATCGTGAGCAACGCATCGGAGCTCTGCTCGATAGTTTGCGCAAAAACACGTTGGCGTGCGTTCAGGCGGGTGTCGAGGAGGAGCCCCGTCATGCCAATGATGCCATTCATCGGGGTTCGAATCTCATGGCTCATGTTCGCGAGAAATTCGCTTTTGAGCTTTGCTGATCGCAGGGCCGCGTCGCGCGCCTCCTCTAATTCGACTTCAGCGCGCACGGCACGTGAAACATCGAGCCCGATAGCCGCAAGCATCTGGGTGCCGTCAGGCATCTTCAGCGGGAACCGGAATACGCGCCAGTGAACGGTCGCACCGTTGGAGAGTGTGAATTCTTCCACGACCTTCTTGGTGAGGCCCGTGCGCAGCACGTCCTTCTCAAGTTCCGCGATCTCGCCGGCGAGGGATCCGGTGCGGATGGCGTCGTCCGTCTGCCCCGGGAGCAAGTGAAGAGGCTGCTTCACCAGATCGGCAAACGTGCGGTTTGCTGCGAGATACCTGCCTTCATCGTCCTTGATGTAAACCAAAGCGGGAGCCGATTCGAGCAGCGCCACCAGCCGCTGGATGAGTTCACGATGCGCGCCAGAGGGCTCAGAACCCGGATAGGACAGGGTGGCTTCCGCCGAAGAAGGCGCTTGAGCAACCGTTGCTGGTTGCGGTGAATCAGGCCGCCTCAACAAGATCACAAGTAACACGGTGAACGCGGCAACAGACTGCGCACCGGCAACGATTGCAATCAAGGGATGCCCTGCGGCGGCGCTCTGGGCGGTGAGCTCAAAAAACGTCCACGCTCCCGCCGCGCAAAACACGAGCAACAGCAGCGTCAGGAGTCGGGTTTGATTGAAACGCATGCGTTGCAGGGCTTTTAGGAAGAATCTTTTTGCCGCGCGATCAAGGCAAAAGGAAACCCCCCGTTTTGGTTCACAAAACGGGGGGCTTCGGGGGTTGGAGGGAAATCTCCGAAAATTGAAGCTACTTCACCTTCGCTTTTAGATCCTTGCCAGCGGAGAAGCGCACGCCCTTCGAGGCCTTGATTTTGATCTTTTCCTTGGTTTTGGGATTGGTTCCGATGCGTGCCTTGCGTGCGGTGACCTTGAAGGTGCCGAAGCCCACCAGTTGCACTGCGTGGTCTTTCTTGAGGCCGGATTTGATCCCGTCAATCACGGCTTCCACGGCGCGTTCAGCTGAAGCGCGTGTGGTTTCTTTTCCAAGATTCTTTTGTACTGCGGCAACTAGGTCGGTTTTGTTCATAGGGGTCTTTGACTGGATGGGGTATGGGTTGTGCTTTCCGGGGGGGGGGGAAGAAATTATTTCTTCAAAGCTGATTAGGCCTTTGCCAAAGGGCTCTCACACCGTCAAACAAAAACTTCTAAGATCCCAAGAATTCACGGGTAAACTTAAATCGTGAAGCCGCTTAAAATCAGCCCGCCTCGCAACGAGCGGGCGGCGGAATAATCCGTTTCACAATCCGAAAAACCAATCATGAAAACCCGCATTGAACGGTACGCAGCAGCCACGCCAAAAGTCGCACAAGATGCTTTCGTTGCTGCAAATGCGACACTCATCGGTGACGTAACGATGGCGGCGGAGTCCAGTGCTTGGTTTCAAAGCGTTCTGCGCGCGGATCTCAATCACATCGTGATCGGCCCCCGCTCGAACCTTCAAGATGGCGCGGTCATCCACGTGGCGGACGATTTTGGCACCGTGCTGGGCCAGTCCGTGACTGTTGGACATGCGGCGGTGCTGCATGCATGCACCATCGACGACGAGGTGCTCGTGGGAATGAACGCGGTAGTGCTCGATGGTGCCGTGGTGGGCGCTCGGTCGATCGTGGGCGCGAACGCTCTAGTCACTGCGGGCACGAAGATCCCGCCCGGATCGCTCTTTCTAGGCTCCCCGGGAAAAGTCGTGAAGACACTTTCTCTGGAGGAGCAGGCGAAGCTGGTGGTATGGGCCGACAGGTATGTCGCGCTTTCACAAGCCTACCGGGAGGGATTGCCGAAGTTTCACCTGCCACCGCCGCCAAAGCTGCCGGGTGTCGGCGCGCTGTGATCGCCCGAGGCATTCCGCACTCGGGCCTTGGCCTTGCGATCGTCGAGGCGATCGTCAAAGCGCACGGCGGCGATGTGACGGTCGAAAGCGAATTAAACGTGCAGACAACATTCACCGTCCGGCTCCCGGCTTGGGGACGCAGAGCCGCTTAAACGGGATTCTTGCCGCAGCAGGCTTTGAACTTGCGGCCGCTACCGCAAGGGCAGGGATCATTGCGCCCGACTTGCACGGGCTGCTCCCGCATTTGCGAATTGAGAATCCCCTCGATGGTCGGCTCCGGTGTGCGCGGCAGCGCCGCGGTATTGGACTGCCTCGACTCGGGCTGCTGCGACGTCGTGTGTGAGACCCCGCCCGCCTCATCCGGCGCTTCGAGAAACTGCGGCAGATTCGAGAGAAACTTCTCAAACGCCATCAGATTCGAAGTCGAACGGAAAAGGTTGTGCAAGATCTCCGCTTTGATGTTCCCCATCAGCTCGGTGAACATTTCGTACGCCTCGGTTTTAAATTCGATGAGCGGATCTTTCTGGCCGTAGGCTCTGAGGTAAACACCCTCGCGAAGCGCGTCCATCCCGTACAAGTGCTCCTGCCACAGACGGTCGATCGCATTCAGGAGAATGTAGCGTTCCATTTGCAGGATCGACTCGGGCTCTTCGTGCTCGCACTTCAGCGCATAGGAACTCTTCACCTTTTGAATGAGAAACGCGCTGATTTCCTCGCCCGACGCGGTCTCGAAAGGCGCGCTCTCAAGCGTGAGGCCCAGCGGACATGTCAGATTGATCCAGGAAAGCAGTGCCTCGGCATCGCGCTGATCATCCGGAGGCAGGAATCCGAGGACTTTTTCAGGGATCACTTCCTCGATGACCTCGTCCAACATCGGCCGCGTCTCGTTGGTAGTGATCGCCTCGTTGCGCCATCCGTAGATGACTTCACGCTGCTTGTTCATCACGTCGTCAAACTCAAGCGAACGTTTGCGGACCATGTAATTCCGCTGTTCCACACGCTTTTGGGCCGTTTCAACCGACTTGTTGAGCCACGGATGTTCGAGAGACTCGCCCTCCTGCAAACCAAACCGCTCCATCATCCGCGTCATCCGGTCGGCGGCGGCAAAATTGCGCATCAAGTCGTCCTCGAAGGACACGAAGAACCGTGAAAGGCCCGGATCGCCCTGCCGCGCGCAGCGGCCGCGCAGCTGCCTGTCGATGCGGCGCGATTCGTGCCGTTCGGTGCCGATCACATAAAGACCACCTAGATCCCGCACCCCTTCGCCGAGTTTGATGTCGGTGCCGCGGCCCGCCATGTTCGTGGAGATGGTCACCGCTCCGCGCTGGCCGGCGCGCGCGACGATTTCGGCCTCCTGCTGGTGATACTTCGCGTTGAGTACAGCATGCGGTATCTTCTCGCGCTTGAGCATGCGCGAAAGCACCTCGCTCTGCTCAACGCTGACGGTTCCCACCAGCACGGGCTGCCCCTTGGTGTGGGCCTCGCGGATCTCGTTCACGACCGCGTTGAACTTTTCACGCCGCGTTTTGTAAATGAGATCGTTCAGGTCTTTACGGATGCACGGACGGTTCGTGGGCGTCACCGCCACGTCCAGCTTGTAAACATCGTTGAATTCGTTCGCCTCGGTTTCCGCGGTGCCGGTCATGCCGGCGAGTTTGCTGTAGAGACGGAAGTAATTTTGAATCGTGATGGTCGCCAGCGTCTGCGTTTCACGGTCGATCGTGACACCCTCCTTCGCCTCAACGGCACCGTGCAAGCCGTCACTCCAGCGGCGGCCCGGCATTTTCCGGCCGGTGTATTCATCGACAATGACAACCTTGCCTTCCTCCACGACGTAGTTCACGTCTTTCTCGTAAATGCAGTACGCGCGGAGCAGTTGCGTGATGTTGTGGATGCGCTCGGACTGATGGTCCATGTGCTGCTGGCGCTTTTCCTTTTCGACAACCCGCTCCTGAGGTGTGAACGACTTGTTTTGATCAATCTCGGCGAATTGCGTGATCAAATCCGGCAGCACGAAGGCGTCCGGATTGTCAGGGCTCATGAAATTGCGGCCCTTGTCGGTGAGATCGGTCTCGTGCGCCCGCTCGTCGATGGTGAAGAAGAGTTCCTCTTTGATCTCGAAGCGCTCTTCCTTGTTCGTGTCGGTCGCGAAGTAAAGTTCCGCCTTGTCGAGGCAGCGGCGTTTTTCCGCATCCTCCAGCGCGCGCTGAAGTCCCTTGTTGCGAGGCTGGCCGAGTTTGATTTTATACAGCAACTTACCGTATTCCTCGGGCTTGGACTGCTTCCAAAGCTCCTCGGCGTCGGATGCAAGGCGGTTGCAGAGCATCGCCTGCTTGCGCACCAGATCTTCGACCATCGGTTTAAAGCGATCGAACTGGTGGGTCGAAACCGTCGCCGGTCCGGAGATGATCAGCGGCGTGCGCGCTTCGTCGATAAGGATGGAATCCACCTCGTCGACGATCGCGAAAAAATGTCCCCGCTGAACCTGCTGTTCACGGGTGCTCGCCATCCCGTTGTCGCGCAGGTAATCGAATCCAAACTCCGAATTCATCCCGTAAGTGATGTCGGCGGCGTACTGCTCGCGCCGGACATCCGAGGACTGGTCGTGCTGAAGCACTCCGGTGGTGAGGCCGAGGAACCCGTAGATTTGTCCCATCCACTCGGCGTCGCGCCGGGCGAGATAATCGTTGGTGGTCACCAGGTGCGCACCGCATCCGCTGAGCGCGTTCAAGAACAAAGGCAGCGTCGCGACCAGCGTTTTTCCCTCGCCCGTGGCCATTTCAGCGATGATCCCCCGGTGCAGGCAGATTCCCCCGATTAACTGCACGTCGAAATGCACCATCGCCCACACCGCCTCCTGATCACAGGCGCTGAAACTGTGCCCGCGGTCCGTGAGGCGACGCGCGGCGTTTTTGACCGCGGCGAACGCCTCGGGAAGCAGCTCGTCGAGCGCACGGTTGCGGGCTTGAAAATCTTCGATCCCGCGGACGCGGGTCTTCCACTGGTCTACCTTTGCACGGAGTTCCTCGTCACTCAGGCGCTGGAATTCAATTTCGATCTGATTGATGCGATCGACGGTCGGCTTCAGGCTTTTGAGCAGACGCGTGTTTTTCGAACCGATAACTTTTTTGAGCAGCCACTGGATCATGGGAAATTTTACGCTGAAGCGTGTACGGGTTGAGAGAGAAGGGCGTGGCTTAAACTAAAGCTGGAAAGGGTTGCCTGGGGAAAATTTCGGCTATCGAAGCAGACTGGTTATTGGTATGAGCTGATGTTCGATGCTGGGGTCCGTTTACTTGCTGCCTGGCTTGATCGCCGGCGTACCGGCTAAGTCCGGCGGAAGGTTGTTGGGATCGAATGTTTCCACATCGAGTTGTACGAGACTGAAGAACGGGCAGCCGAAGTCCGGAAGATTTCCGCCGCTGCGGTCGACGATTGCCGCGATGCCTTCAACCACTCCGCCTCGCGCGCGCACGATTTCCAGGGTCTCCTGGACGCGGCCGCCCCGGGTGACAACATCTTCCACGACCAGAAAGCGGTCGCCGGGTTTGATCTCAAACCCTCTGCGCAGGACCAGGCGGTTTTCCTCTTTCTCTGCAAAAATATGCGGAAGCCCGAGGGCGCGCGCCACTTCGTGTCCGACGATCAATCCTCCGAGCGCGGGCGAGATGACGCGCTGCGCGCCCAGAGCGCGTACTTTTTCCGCAAGCTGCGCGCAGACTTCCGCCGCGATCCGGGTGTGCTGTAAGAGCAGCGCGCACTGGAAAAACTGCCGGCTGTGCAAACCCGAGCGGAGCAGGAAATGACCGTCGAGGAGCGCGCCGGTTTGCCGGAAAAGTTCTAAGGGCGTAGCCATGGCTGAAAAAGGGTTAGAGAGGGTTGAAGGGGAAGTCGACGGTCTGGGTTTTTCAGGGAGTTTGCTCAGCCACTGCGATCACTTCGATTTCAACCGAGGCTCCGCGCGGGAGGGCGGCGACTTGGACCGTCGAGCGGGCCGGGAAAGGGGCTTGAAAGTACCCTTGATACACGGCGTTCATCTCCGCGAACTTCGAAAGATCCGTCATGAACACCGTTGATTTCACGACATGTGCGTGGGTCATCCCGTTGGCTCGAAGCACGCCGCCGATGTTCTCGAGGACTCTCTCGGTCTGTTCCGAAACGCCGCCGGAGACCAGTTCTCCGGAAATCGGATCAAGCGGAATCTGGCCGGCACAGTACAGAGTGTTGCCGACGGCGATCGCCTGAGAATATGGACCCACCGCAGCGGGAGCCTCCGACGAGGCAACGACTTTTCGCATAGAGCCCACGACCTTAACATGCCGGTGCGGCGTGTAAAGGCCACCAAACAGGCCCAACGGACCGAATTTGCGGGCGACGCAAGAGCCAAGCCCCTGACGTGGCTCGGGCGGGTTGTGCACCCAATCGCTCAGACAGACCGCCCGTGCGGGCTGCGCGCCATAGCTCGTACCGCGCTTACTGCACCTTGATTTCCCTGAGCATCTGCTCGTTGGTGGGGAATTTCTTCAGGAAAAACAGCAGCCGCTCGATCGCGTCCAACGGCCGGCACCCAGCCAGGCCGCGGCGCAGGAAGTGGATCCGGTTGAGCAAGTCGGCTGGTACGAGCAGCTCCTCCCGCCGGGTACCGGACTGGAAGATCTCCACGGCTGGGTAAACCCGTTGCTCGGCGATCTTGCGGTCGAGAACCAGCTCCATGTTGCCCGTGCCCTTGAATTCTTGGAAAATCAGCTCGTCCATGCGGCTGCCGGTCTCCACCAGCGCGGTTGCGATGATGGTGAGGGAGCCGGCCTCCTCGGTGTTGCGGGCGGCGGCGAAAAGGCGCCGCGGGATTTCCAAAGCGCGGGCGTCCATCCCGCCGGACATCGTGCGCCCCCCGTTGGTCATCGCGTTGTTAAACGCCCGGCCAAGGCGCGTGATCGAGTCGAGCAGGATAAACACGTCTTTTCCAGCCTCCACAAGGCGTTTGGCGCGTTCGATGGCGAGCTCCGCAATGCGCGTGTGGCTGCGGACGTCCATGTCGTTCGAGCTGGCCATAATTTCCGCTGTCGGAACCGTGTGCCGGATCTCGGTCACCTCCTCGGGGCGCTCATCCACCAGAAGCATGATGAGATGAACATCGGGATGGTTTTTCACCACAGCGTCCGCGATGTGCTGCAAAAATGTGGTTTTCCCAGTACGCGGCGGCGCGACAATGAGGCCGCGCTGCCCCTTGCCAATCGGCGCGACGATGTCGAGAACCCGCGTTGTATAGCGCTCGGGGTTTGTCTCCATCCTGAGCGGCTCGTTCGGGTTGATGACCGTGAGTTCGTCGAAAGGAGGCTGGATGATCGACGCCTCAGGCGGATCGCCGTTCACGGTGCGGATCTCGTGCATCTGCTGGCCACGCCCGCTGCGGCGGACGTCCCCTTGGATGAGCTGCCCGTCCCGCAGATTGAAGCGGCGCACCATTTCAGGCGAAACAAAGATGTCGGAAGGGCTCTGGACGTAATTCCGCTTGGCGTCCCGAAGGAAGCCGAACCCCTTTCCGGAAACCTCGATGATCCCCTCGCCGGGAAACAACTCCTCGGGGGTCGGAGGCGGCAACGGCTGCGATGAGTGGCCGCCGTGTTCGTGGTCCTCGCGGCGCCCCCCTTGATGGCGGTCGTGCCGGTCCGGGCGTTCGTGACGATCGCCCCCCCGCTCGTGGCGGTCTCCTCGATCCCCACGGTTGCCCCGGTCCTTGCGTCCGCGGCGCCTGTCGTTGCGGTCATGCCGATCATTGCGGTCCCGCCCTTGGGGACGGTTTCCCTGCGTGCGGTCGCCGTGGTCTTGGCGCGGCGCGTCTCCGCCGCCTTCACTCTGGCCCTGCCCCTGGCTGGGTGCCGGCGTCACAATCGCCGCACCAGCTGCCTGGGGGCCGGAACCGTGCCTGTTCTCAAATGCAGCCGCCCGGATTTGCGCGGCTTGCTGGGCATCCGGAGCGACAGCCAAGGGCGCCGTCTTGCCTTCCTGCTCCATCTGCTTTGCGACGTGCAGTGGGACGTAAACAGGATACGGCTTGCGCTGAGCGTCGCTCGCAGATGATTCGTCCGAGGCACGCTGCACAGCGGGCGCGGAAGATGGCGTGAAAGAGTCGTGCCCGTGCTTTACCGACCCGGAAACCGACCCGGAATGGTCCGGCGTTTCAATCGTGGGCGTGTCATTCGAAACGTCCGCTTTTTTGCGGGTTCTGCGCACCTTGGGCACGCCTTCGGACGTGGGTGCACCTTCAGAGTCACCAGACTCCACGCTACCTGAATCCACCTGAGCCTTGGGTTTACGTGTGCGTTTGGCCGCCTTGGCTGGCGTGGTTGAAACTTTGGAAATGCCTGAGGAAACACTCCCCGCATCAGCCGCAGGCGCCTTGGCGACTCCTGCGTCGCCTGCCGTTTCCAAGGTCGCGTCCGAGGCTTTACGGGGTCGCTTGGCTGCGGATTTCGCCACGGTTTTCGGCGAACGTTTCGAGGGTTTTTCAACGGTGGATTCTGACATGGCTAATGAAATTAGGTGTGGGAAGAAGCGACGGGGGCAGTCCTGCCGCGGAGAATGCGTTGTGAAGAAGAGAGAAGCTCTGCGCGGCGTTTGTGAGCCGGAAGCCGGAACTGGTTCTGATGTTAAACTGATTGAATGCTTGGAGACCGGCTAACCCTGGGGCCTTTACCGGCTGAAGGGACTGGCAGGAACCACGGTAGGTACCGGAAGGGCATGCGCACTAGATGCGTCGAGGATCGAAAGAATCGAAGATCGAAGCGCCCGCTTGATGCGCGTCACTTGGAGTGCACTTGGAGTGGAGTGTCCGCACCGACATGCGCTTCTGGCTCTCGTGGGCTGGCGACGTCCTCTGGGAGGACCGCCTGGCTCCAACCCGCCATGCGTTCTGCCTTTAGCGAAACACGTGTATGGTTGTTGTGTAAATCAAACCCCTGCCGGCAAAGTCACCTCATGCAAAAACCGCATCATTGCGGTGTTTTTCATAGAAAATGCCCTTGGCATCTTGACGTCAGCCGTGGGGACCGTCGTTCCAGCGATTATCCCACCTTGGGATCCCGAACGACCTCACACACATTCGCCAACAGCCCCCGCACAGTCAAATAAAAATACGCGTCTCAGCCGTTTCACCCCAGTTCACCCTTTCTCCCCATCTTTTCCCGGCAGGCGCGCCCGGGGATGAAACCGGTAGTGCACCGACTTCAACCGTTGCTGATCCACATGCGTGTAAATCTGCGTCGTCGCAATGTCCGAGTGCCCCAGCAACTCCTGGATGATCCGCAGGTCCGCACCGTTCCCGAGCAAATGCGTCGCAAACGAATGCCGCAGCAAATGCGGATAAACATTCTCCTGCAATCCAGCCGCCCGCGCGGCCTCCTTCACCAACTGCCAGATCCGGTCAGGCGTCAGCGCCTTGCCGCGCACCGAAAGAAACAGATGGCTGCGGGTCCATTTCCGCACCAACTCCGGCCTCTCCCGGCTCAAATACAAATGCAGCGCGTCCGCCGCTTTCGACCCCACGGGAATCACGCGCATCTTGTCTCCCTTTCCCGTGACCCGGATGATGCGCGTCTCCAAATCCAAATCCTCGATCCGCGCGCCGCACAACTCCGCGACCCGCACCCCGCAAGCGTAGAGCACCTCGAAAATCGCACGGTTGCGCGCCGCAAGCGGACCATCGGCCGGAAGCGCCCCCAGCAGTTGCTCAACCTGCTGCTCGTTCAACGTTTCAGGCAGGTACTGCTCAAGCCTTGGGAGCGGCAACAGCTCGGCCGGATCCACCGAAATCTTCCCGCGCGCCTGCAGCCAGCGGAAAAATACTTTGATCGCCACCACCACTAGCTTGATCGACGAAGTTGCGAACCCAAGTCGCTTCCGGTGGCCAAGAAAATCCGTGAGATGATCCCGCTTGATTCCTGCGGCCGATGAAATGCCGGGCGTGGCCGCAGCCCATTTTGAAAAGGCCTCTAGCGAAAGACGCGTCGACAACTGGTAATGATCCGAAAGCCCGCGTTCGGTGGCGAGATACAGCAGAAACTCCTC
>JBILKY010000090.1:0-12121 GCA_044376395.1 Chthoniobacteraceae bacterium
TCTGCAGCCGAGTTTACTCTGGATACAACCGACATGACACACAACGCCGCAGCGGAAGCGCTTGAAGCTGCGACGCGGACTGCATTCGCGTGGACACGCAAGGCATAGCCGGGACCGAATTGAGGGAGCGGATCAGGGATCGCACCGTGTCCCTAGGCTTTGACGCTTGTGGATTTGCGCCCGCCTGCCCCGCGCCCCACGCGGAGGCTTTCCGTGCGTGGTTGGAAGCAGGATGCGCCGGGGAGATGCACTGGATGGAAAACAATCCGGACCGGCGGACGGATCCGACACTGGTCCTCGAGGAGGCCCGCTCGGTGATTGTTGTCGCCCGGAACTACGCGCCCGCGGGAGCGGCTCAGCACCAAGATGCCGCACAATCCGCACAAATCGCACGGTACGCCTGGGGCGACGATTACCACGAAGTGCTGACTCCCCGGTTGAAAAGCTTGGACGGATTCCTTGAATCACTTGGGGGCAGACAACGCAGCTACGTGGACACAGGCCCCGTGCTGGAGCGGGACTATGCCGCGCTCGCGGGAATCGGATGGCATGGAAAGAGCACGATGCTGATCTCTCGCCAGCTCGGCGCCTTCTTTTTTCTGGGCGTCATCCTCACCACCCTCGAATTGGAACCCGACAAACCCGCGAAAGACCGCTGCGGCAGCTGCAGCCGATGCATCGACGTCTGCCCGACGGCAGCCATCACGGCCCCGCACCATCTGGACGCACGCCGCTGCATTGCGTATCTCACAATCGAACTCAAAGGTGCGATTCCTGAAGAGTTCCGTCCGCTCATCGGCAACCGCATCTACGGGTGTGACGACTGCGCCGCGGTATGTCCATGGAACCGTTTTGCAACGGCCTCGGGGGAAGCGCGATTCACAGCTCGAGAGTTCGTCCATGACTGGACTCTCCGAGATTTTCTATCGCTCGACCACGCCGGCTTTAACCGGTTGTTCAAAGGTTCCCCCATCAAGCGGATCAAACGCCGGGGATTCCTGAGAAACGTCTGCGTGGCTCTTGGAAACACGGGATCTCACGAGGATCTACCAGCTTTGGCACAAGCGGCCAGCGACCCAGAGCCACTGATTGCCGAGCATGCTCAGTGGGCGGTTGAGAGGATCCAACACAGGCACCGGGGCGACGCTTGAGAACACAGGCCTTCGCTAGGATAAGTAAAACGGCCTTAAGCCCATCCGGTAATAGCGGAATGCAACGGGATGGAACAAGCCTGTGCGGTTTTCGCGTTGACTCCCAACCGCTCTGGGTTCGTAATGAACCCAGAGCAATTGGTGAGGTGGCTGAGTGGTCGAAAGCAGCGCTTTGCTAAAGCGCCGTACTCCAAAAGGGTACCGAGGGTTCGAATCCCTCCCTCACCGCTCTATCCTCCGAAGCATGCACGAAGCGACGGGGCTTGCATTTGCGCTCCATGCTCCGATCACTGACGATTTCCGGTGACCGCAGCAACCGAGCCTGCCCAACGGTGTTGAAGTGCCGGGCATCGCCTGCATCCGCTTCCTAACCCCCGACCCCACCTCATCATGAGAACGCACCGCTTGCTTGTCATCCTCCTGACTGTTCTATCGGCTGACGCAGCACCACTCACGACTGCGCTTTCCGCACAGGGAGTTGGGACCGCGAAAAGGCCCAACATTGTGTTCATTCTTGCAGACGACTTGGGCTTCGCGGAAATCGGATGCAACGGTTCGGACATTTATCAGACCCCGAACATTGACGCTCTCGCAAAGGGCGGCGTGCGCTTCAATCGCTTTTACACCGCACCACTCTGCGGCCCCTCTCGCGCGCTCATTCTCACCGGACGTTATGGCTTCCGAACCGGGGCGGTGACTCAAGACGCCTGTGGCTCAATCCCGCGCACCGGCGACAAAGCTGAAATCATGCTGCCCGCCGTTTTAAAGCGGGCGGGTTACGCCACTGCGATGATTGGGAAGTGGGGGCAACTTTCACCCTCCGGCGATGCCTCACAATGGGGTTTTGATCATGTGATGTCCTTTAAGGCCAGCGGCATCTACTGGAATCGCGCAACGACCAAGGCACTGCTTGCCTCGTATTCTCTCAATGGCGAGAAAGGCACCTCTGACGGAGTGAGGGCCGATCCCGGGCCTTACACCATCGACGGGAAAACCTTCAACTTATCGGACAACGAATACCTGCCAGATCTGCTGCACAAAGAAGCGATTGGATTCATCGGTGCAAGCGCGGAGAAGAATCAGCCGTTCTTCCTCTACTACTCGCTCTCGCACGTGCACGGGCAGATACTCCCGACTCCGGACAGCGTTCCGCCCAACGCCGGAGACACAGCCGAAAAACGCCTGGCACAGGTGTACAAAGACAACATCACCTATACAGACAAACTGGTTGGCAACTTGATTGCAGAGCTCGATCGTCTGAAAATAAAGGGCAACACAATGGTCGTGTTCATGGGCGATAACGGCACCGCAAAGGCACACGCTGATTATGCTACCATCGGCGGCCGGCGCCTCGTCGGACAAAAGGGCGAGATGACTGAGGGCGGTGGATTGGTTCCAATGATCGCATGCTGGCCGCAGCATATCGTGCCCGGAAAGCTCAACGAAAACGTTGCTGATGCAAGCGACCTCCTGCCGACCTTCGCCGAGGCCGCTGGTGCATCACTGCCGGAGAATCGCGTCCTTGATGGCAAGAGTCTCATCGCACAGCTCAAAGGCGCGGAAACTCCGGCCCGCACTTGGATTTTCAATCAACTTGGATCAGGGTGGTACGCGCGAGAAGCAGGTTGGAAATTGAATGAAAAAAACGAGCTTTTCGACATGAGAGAAGCTCCGTTCAAAGAACAGTTGGTCTCGGAATCGACCAACGACGCTTCCGCCATCGCGGCGCGCAAGCGACTTTCAGATGCGCTGGCAGAATTAAACCCCAGCAGCGGCGTCAAGGGAGCGGGAACCGGCCGCGGTGACAAATCTAAAAAGGAAGAGAAAAAGAAAGCCTTAAAGGCGCAATCTGGCGTGTGAGATCCGCAGTGTGTTCGGTCAATGATGTGTGTTGCACACACTCGCCTGCGAGAGTGCAGAGCGCTGTTTCACTATTTGTGGTGCAATCACTCGCCTCTCAATCCAAAAGTCAGATTTCCAGTTTTTGAGACAGCGATCGGGATGTGCATTGGCTCAGGGTTACCCGACTTGAAGTATTGGATCTGCAAGAGCGCCGAGCTCGGACCATCCGACTGGGCATGCTCCACCCGTACAAAATCGCTGTTCAGCCGAGCCCGCCCACTGCTCGCAATTTTCAAGATGCGCTGCTGGACGTTCGGGAGTTCGGTCCACTTTCCTCTGCCATCCCGCAAGTAAAAGTGTGCGAAGCTGGTTTTGGTAGCTGGTTGTTCGTTCAGCGCCACCAGCCAACCGTCTTCAATCTCAAAAGGCTTTTGGTTACTTGGATCCGTTGAAGGCCCAAGCAGCCCTCTTTCAGACTCAAGATTAAAAAACTGTCCGTTGGGAAAACCCACTCGGAGACCAGCATCCGTGCGCAATAATTCCACATGCCCACTGGCGTTTGCCGCAGCACCCTCCTGCGGCAATGCAGAAACTGTTGCGATTTCCTGAGCTTGCGGACTCACCATACCTGATCCAGCTGCAAGACCCTCACGGTCCGCAATCGCCTCCGCCTCCACATTGCCCGCCGCATGCCCGACCACACGTGAGTTCAACCCATCCAGCTTCACCACAACCAAAGTTTCATACGGCTTTTGCTTCGGATTAGGGTGCTCGGACTTCATCCTAAAAATGATCGCGTGCGGGACGAACTGATTGCCCTTTCGAAATCCGCGCCACTGCACCACGTCATTCGCCTTCCAAGGTCGGGCGCCCTGGCACTGCTCAAAAGTATCTCCCGAGAGACCAACCTCCTGACCGCCGTACTGGAGATCAATCCACGACCGGTCATCACCAATCGAATACAAAATCTTGTATCCTCCGAGACCCGGACAGACAGCCGTCCCAGAGTTTTCGCCACGGCTTACCAGCCGGTATTTTTTTGTATCCGTCGACGTAAACTCCGAGGTCGGCTTGGAGGCTGCCAACGCCGATCCCCCGCCAACCGAGGCAACCAACGCAATTACAACCGCTTTAAAACATCTAATCCCATGATTCATAGTGGAATACTTTGATTATGACCGATCGACATATCAACCCTATTCCGGAGCCGAGCACACAAAACCCACCAACTATACCTTCACCCTGTGGATCAAACACCGCCCTCGCGATCCCTCAAACCGCCGCATAGATTCGGCATGTCCCTCAACAGCCCCTCCGCGCAACCACATGACCGAGCTCATTCTCAACCGCGAGCATTACACGCGACTCCTCGCGGAAGAAGTTCCCGCAGCGCGCGAGTATTTGTGGATTGCGACTGCAGACCTCAAAGATCTGCATGTGGCGCAGAGAAAGCAATTCGTGCCGTTCCTCTCGGTCCTCGCCGGCCTTGTGGCGCGGGGCGTCTACGTGCGCCTCATGCACGCGAAAGAGCCCGGGCCAAGATTCAGAGAGGACTTTGACCGTCACCCTGAACTGATCGAATCAGACTTGTTTGAGCGGGTTCTCTGCCCGCGCTTGCATACCAAAGCACTGATCATCGATGGACTGAAAGCTTACATTGGAAGCGCCAACATGACTGGCGCAGGAATAGGCGCAAAAAATAATCATCGCAGAAACTTCGAGGCAGGAGTGCTCACGGATGATCCTAAAATTGTGCAACCCCTGATGGAAGAACTCGACGCGCTATGGATCGGCCAACATTGCGCGGCCTGCCAGCGTCGCTCCGTATGCCCGGACCCAATTGCTTAGATGAGAGCTTACGCTGCAGTATAATCTCATTGCACACCTGTTAGAGCTCGCTGTGAACTCCAGACTCGGTTCAACTCCACCCGCCGTTGTTCGGGTGTTAATTCAGGAGCATTGCGAATCCTGACCTCCTCGGCCTCCAACTCACGCATGGTCTTTGGGGTCCGATTCAAGGCAGTTTCGGAAGCAATTTGATTCCCTTCACGCGGCGCTGGCGGGTTTACGATGATTGCCTTTTTTGGAGTCGCTTGCTTCTGCTGGCTGACCCTAGGAAGTCTGAACTCGGATGCCTTGCCGTCGACGGTCACCTCATCACCGCGGCTGGTGATTTCATATAGCTTTTTCGCAAACTCAGAAGGTAAACGGATGCAACCGTGAGACGCAGGAGAGCCTGGTAGGACGCCTGCATGTAAGGCAACCCCGTGCCAAGTCAGCCGCTGCATGAACGGCATCGGCGCGTTGTGGTAGAGGTTTGAGTGGTGCATCAGCTCCTTTTCAAGGATCGTGAAAGTTCCCACCGGGGTCGAATGGCCTGGCCGGCCGGAGCTCACACTGGAGCGTGCAATCAGAGTTCCGCCGCGAAACACCTCCAGCTTTTGCATCGACAGATTCACCATGATCGAAACCGGACCCTCGGTGGATAATTCGGGCTGCCACTCGAACTTCCCGGGCATCACATACTCACTGTCTGTAAGGGGCGGATTCTGAACCGCAGGTTCACGTCTCGCCGCAGCCTTGAATTCGGCTGAAATCCCATCCATGGCGCTCAAACATAATACAGGCACCAAAACCGCTAGTTTTCCGATGGAATCCATTGCTACGTAACCAACAGTTGATAGCCGCAGCATCAGCAATATGAAAACAACAAAAGATTACCCATCTGAATATTTATCTATCCAACCGATGCACCGCCTACGGCAAGTTGCCGGGAAAGCCGGGCGCAGAAAGTCTAGGCTACTTGATCGAAATCAACTCCACCTCGAACACCAGCGCCTCATCAGGCCCAATGAGTCCGCCTGAGCCTCGGGAGCCGTAAGCCAGATGGGATGGGACGTACAACTCCGCCTTCCCCCCTTCCCTCAGCAACTGAAGCCCTTCGGTCCAACCTTTGATCACCCCGTTCAAGGCAAATTCCGCGGGTTGCCCGCGTTTGTAGGAGCTGTCGAATTCCTTTCCGTCGATCAGCCGACCGCGATAGTGGACAACCACTTTGTCGGTCAGCTTGGGCTGCCTGCCCTCTCCTTCCTTGATTACCTTAATCTGCAACCCACTCGGAAGGACCCTCACCCCTTCTTTTTTGGCGTTTTGCTTCAAAAACACCTCCCCTTTAATAAGACCAAGCTGTGCGACTCCACTCACTGGAAAAGTTGAGAGGATTGCGATGATGAAATACAGTCGGTGAGCGCGCATAAAAATGTACCCGTGTTTATAGATAGATCTTTTGAAAATATAAAGTTGGTAAACCTGCAGGCGCTTTACTGCGGCAAACCACCCCTCCATTCATCCCCGTAATTTCCAATCTTCTCGACCGGGATCTGCTCAAACCCGAGCGCCCATGCGGGAGAATCCTTGGCCAAACGTTTGGGATCGCCGGCTTCAAACTTGGGGTCCGCCACAACAGAGCTCGAATCCACCCCGTTCGCACGCCAGCTATCCCACTCGGAACGCATTTCCACCCGGTGCAGTGACAACCCGGCCACATCGAGCCAGCCGTCTTCCGCACGCCATTCCACCCGCGCTGAAAAGGTCTGCATCTTGGGATGCCACCCCGGCTGCCCCTCTCTGGGAACACTAAAGACCCACTCGCGTTCCTCCCAATCTTGAGAAACACGAACCTCACTCTTGGGACTCATCCAAAAGTACTCGCCAGAGACAAAAGATTGGATTCCGACAACGGCTTTTGCCTCGTGGCTCGCCCGGACCCGCGCCTTCAGCCGGTAAGCAGCCCCACTCTCCAGCTCGATCCCGGGACCTGCAGCCACTGGGTGGGGCTTTTTCACACCCTCCACACGAAAAACCATCCCGTCAGTCCCGCGCTCGCTCAATGCACCTCTCGGAAGCTCCGCGGGCTTGCTAATCCAGCGCCATCCCTCCGGCAGCCTTTGTTGCGAACCCTTCCACGCTCCCAGCAGCTCTGCTCCCAATTCCCCACCAGCACCCAAGAAACCAGTCTTCACCACGCCACCCGGCGCCCAATAAACATTCCGGTCAAACTGATTGTGGGTAAAGGGAACCTGGCGGATGTCCAACACCGGAACCTCGGCGTCACTCGATACCACGATGTTTCGCTCAAACCGGTTGCCACGCATCGTCAAACCGTTTGGAAGCGGTGCATCCTTGGGGTGCAGATCCATCCCGCGCAACTTTTGCCAGGCTGGTTCCGCCGCGACTTTCTCATACCCTTCAATCATTCCCGGCAACGCACGCGTGAAGCGATCACTCACGCTCCACCCATGCACATCCACCTGCCACTGGCGGCTTCCAACCCAGATGTTGTTCAGAATCCAACAGTCACGCGCTCCGTGCACATGGATCCCGCCGCGCCCGCAACGCTCAACAATGTTTCCAACCACATCGACTCCACCGGAATTGTCGTCCAGATAAACCCCCCAAGAAAAGTGCGGCGTGATGAGTTTTCCATCATGAAGGTCCATTCCGTAAACATCGTGGATCCAATTGTGACGTATCACAGAACCGCGCGGCGTAACCCAATCACGGCCGCCGGAGTAAATGGCGCCCGTGTCCTCGGTCTCAAGCGACAAATCATGAAGATGGTTGAGTTCTATGACATTTAAATTGCCGCCATGCATCACCCCAAAGCGAGGTCCATGGTGAATGTGATTGCGGCTCACCGTGCATCCAACAGCCCTGATCGCCACGCCCACACCTTGTTTGTAATACACACCAAACTCGTAAAGATGATTGTTCTCAACCAAATGACCGCATCCCTCGAGAGTCTGTCGATCACCGCCAGAAATTGACACTGCATTCGCCCCAGCGCCGGAAACGGTATTGCTGCGCACCTCGACTTTTTTTTCCACCGCTCACTGCGACGCCGGAGCCCGAGAAAAAACCCGCGTTTGAAATCTTGTTTCCCGCGAATCGGCACGATTCGCAGTTCTCGAATAAAACGGCCGTCCCGTGGGATCCCTCCCAGTCGAGATTTTCAATTGAAAGATGCCTTGCATCCCTCGCCTTCAGCAGCCCAGAGGCAACCACAATCTCGGCGCTTTCAGCGGTTTTTTCGAATGGCGGAATGAGATACACCGTGCGCGTCCGGCGATCCAAATGCCATTCACCCGGCGCATCCAGCTCCTCAATCGGTCCCTGAACATAATACCGGTTCCCAGCACGGATCGGATAACTGCAGTCTTTCGCCAGTCGCGCGACTCCGGAGCCCGCATCGTATTCAGAAACCGCGACGAGATCATTCCACCAGTTGTAGCGTGCAAACACGAACACCTCGGCGTCATTAGGGTTTGCCCAGACCCGTATGTCTTGTGGCTTCATCTGGAGAGTTCGTTTGTCTTCCCCTGGAATGTCCGCATACATCGGCCACTGTTGCCCTCCGGCGAACGCCCAGCCTTTTGTCGCCATGTCAGTGGGGTCAGCATTAGGGTACCGGGCCACCGGCAGTCGCCTTCCATTGAACAACAACTGCCTGCAGTTGGCCGGATCGACCTTGTCAGGCAAGGCAGTTTTCAAGGCGCCGGACCTTCCCGGCAGATCCGCAGGAACCCAATCATTGAGTAAACGGGCCCCCGTGATTTTCGGACGTTCTTTCTGGTAGCCGCGCCAGACGACTGGCGCTCCGGACCCGCCCGAATCCTTTTCTCCAAGCTCGAGAGGGCTGGAACGCCGATAAACCCCAGCGCGCAAATGGACCGTGACCGGCCCCCTTGCGGGATCAGCCAACTCGACCCTTGCGGCGTCGCGCGCGCGCTCGAGAGTCGCGAACGGGCCGTCGGTTGAAGACGCGTTAGGCGCGGGCAGTTTGCCACTCCACTCGTCCCTGCCGCCTGGCGATACGTACCAATCTGAGGACAATGCAGGTGAAGACAGCAAAGCGAGACACACAAAGCCTGCGGAATACCAACGGGGTAAAGTCGACATGTTATAGAGTATTTTCCACGGAATGCGCTGCGCAACGCCAAAGGTTGGCCCACGCGAATCAAACAATCGGCGTCTCCAATCGGCTCTTTCCTCCCCCGTCTGGGGCCGCTACACAAGTCCCATGAACCACCTCCCCCAAGGCTTACGCCCGCTGGCCCTCGTGGCCGCATTCGCGATCACAACCACAAAACCCGCACGCGCCACTGATTTCGACTCCCGCAACGCCGCGGAATTCCCGAAATGCGTCTCCTCCTCTGCAACGCTCGAGAAACTCGGAACAGACATGAAATTTCTAGAGGGCCCGCAATGGGTGCCCTCAGAAGGCGGCTTTCTCGTCTTCAGCGACATTCCCTCCAACGAACTCAAAAAGTGGACTCAAAAGGACGGCATCTCCACCTTTCGCAACCCGAGCAACAACACCAACGGTAACACACTCGACAACGCAGGCAGGCTGGTCAGCGCCGAACACGGCTCCAGACGAGTATCGCTCACGGAAAGCGACGGAACCATCCGCACAATCGTAGATCAATTCGAGGGCAAAAAACTCAACTCCCCCAACGACGTTGTTGTCAGCTCCGACGGAGCAATCTGGTTCACGGACCCGGACTATGGGCTGCAAACCGATCCGACAACCAAACAGAAAATCGGGAAAGAACAGCCCGGCGAATTCGTGTTCCGTCACGATCCAAAGACCAGTCAAACTCGCGCTGTTGCCAGAGATTTTGTGAAGCCGAACGGCCTTTGCTTTTCGCCCGACGGCAAACGTCTCTATGTTGCAGACTCGGGCTCGCCAAAGCACATCCGCATCTTCGACGTAAGCAACGAAGGCCTCGAGAATGGAAGAGTGTTCGCCCAAATCGACAAGGGCGGCCCTGATGGCATTCGCTGTGACACGGAGGGCCGCTTGTGGTCAAGCGCCGGAGATGGAGTCCACGTTTTCGCGCCGAACGGCGAGCTTCTCGGAAAAATACTGACACCTGAATCCCCGGCAAATCTCGCATTCGGAGGCCCCGACCTCAGGACACTTTTTATCACTGCGCGCAAATCGCTGTACTGTATTCCAGTCCTCGCCAAGGGAGTCCGGTAGACCGGAGTCCCGCCGAAGGGGGCACTCCGGACACGCCTCTTTCTCGGCTACTTGCTGGGAGTCTCAACTTTCTTGCGGTAGCCGCCCGGGGTCACACCCATGCGCTTCCTAAACTGCTGGGTGAAGCTGCTCGAATCCACAAAGCCGCACTGGTGAGCAATCTCACTCGCAGTCAGCACGGTGTCATGCAGTAAGCGCGCCGCCGCATTCACGCGTGTCTTGATCAAAAACTCCTGTGGACTCATGCCGAACACGGCCTGAAAATGTCGTTGAAGCTGCCGAAGGCTCTGCCCGCAGTCGGAAGCCACCTGCTCAATTCTGAGAGGCATCGCGTAATCCCGACGCATCAACTCTACCGACTTTGCTACGGTTTGAAAAACCGGAAGAGCGCGTTCACTCGAGTCCGGCGGCCGCAAGACCCCCATGATCCCCTGCGCCATATCGAAGCGATCCCGAACCGCCATCTTGGTCACTACAAACCAATCCGGCATTCCAATCGCATCCCACCACAACTCCAAGCGCTCTACCACCGCAACCTCACCCGAGAGAATGCGACGGTCGTCGCTCACGAAAGCCTCCGCCATGGAGTTCGGATTAATGTCGAAATCCGTGAGACCGATGATTTGCGTCTCGTCGCACATGTTATACCGCTCCAAAAGCGGCTGGCTTGCAAACATGATATGCCCCGCATGGTCTTTAGCGAAAAAATAGATGCCTGGAATATGATCGAAGAGCTTTTGGAAAATGCGCATCGGATCCAGCCCTCCAAGCCAGGACGCCCTGCGGGCAAGCCACTGCCGGACCTCGGCAGGGCGCCGCTGCCCTCCAGTCCGAGGCCTAAGTGGTGTCGTGAATCGCATATTCTTTGTCATTACCATCCTCGCCCGCAAAGTTCACACTATTTTTCATGCCGCCGCCCCGAGCGCCTCACAGGCCGCCCACGCCCACAACTCCCGCTGTTCTGCAGCCTACCTTAAAACCGCGCCCTGAAATCACCCATGTCGTTTTTGACTTCGATGGCACCTTGTCTTGGGTCCGGCACGGTTGGCCAGAAATCATGCAGTCGGTCTTCGCAAGTCACTGGTTTGGGCTCGAATCAGAGGGTGTAGCCCAGCGCGATTCCATTTTTAATTCGATCATCATCGGGATGAACGGACGCCCAACCATCCTTCAAATGGAGCGCTTCGCGCTTCTGCTTGCCGAGCGAGGTTTGAACCTCGATCCGGAAGCGCTTCGAGCTGAGTATCAGGCGCGTTTGGATTTGGAGATCCAACAGCGCCTCGCACTTATTCGCTCAAATCAGACACCGCCGGACGCTTTTGTCGTTCATGGAGGGAGACCCCTGCTGGAATGGCTAAGCCGTGAGAGACTCGAGCTGATCATCCTGAGCAGCACCGTCGAGCACCGCGTCAGGGAAGAAGCGGAAGCCCTCGGACTAACGCACTTTTTCAAAGACCGAATCTACGGAAGCGGAGATAACCCATCAGCATTCTCTAAAATGACGGTTTTTGAAAAAATCCTGCGCGAGGGTGGGATTTCCGGAGAAAACGTTCTCTCCTTCGGTGATGGCCCGGTCGAAATTGCGTGCACCAAAACAATCGGCGGCCTTGCCATTGCGATCTGCAGCGATGAAACCGATAACGGTTCAGGAAAAATGGATCCCGCTAAGCAGGCTCAACTCCTTGAGGCAGGTGCGGACGCAGCGTATCCAGACTTCAGGGACATCCCTTCCCTGATGAAATATCTGCTGCAAAAATGATTCCTATAAAGCCGATCAATCTTTCGAAGCTCAAGGTGCACCCGCTTTCCTCGCGCAGGAGCCTGACGCGCGCCGAAGATATTTTAATCAATCCGGACGCCAGTCCCCGTTCACCGATTTCTACCGAAACGCTCCGGGCCGTTGAGAAGTGCGCGCACCGCATCCGCAGCGCGCGAGAGACGCACGCCAGTGTGATATTGATTTACGGCGCACATCTTCTTCGAAACGGCGCCGCACTCATCTTGGATTCACTCATGAAACAGGGATGGATCACGCACCTCGCCACCAACGGCGCAGGTTCAATCCATGACTGGGAATACGCAT
>JBILKY010000338.1:0-3918 GCA_044376395.1 Chthoniobacteraceae bacterium
TCTCTGGACGTCGTTGCGAATTCGTCTGCACGTGCCGGATACGGCCTAATGGCAGGATTCACACTGCTTGTTTTTCTTGTACTATGCAGGATAGGTAGGACGAATAATTTCGGGCTGCTTCTCTCAGGAATCCTCGGCCTGGCATTTTCCTCGTGGAACTCTTGGCTGGCATTCAAAGCCTACGCAACCGCCTTCTAACCGGCTCAACGAAGATCACGACGCCGATGATTTCATGGATATTCCCTCGTTAGACTTTTCAAAAATCCGCACATACCCGGTCGCTGAACGCTGCAACAAAGTCGCCTTGGAATCATTTGCCAAGCCGCATACTCCACAGCTCAGCTTTTCAAAATTCATCGATAACCTGCCTTCTTTCCTCGCAGTTGAGGACCTCCGCGCGATCGTGCGCGACATCGTAAATGCGCGACGCAACGGCAAGCCGGTCATTTTGATGATGGGCGCGCATCCCATCAAGGTAGGATTGAACCCGATTATCGTCGACTTGCTTCGTTCGGAAATTGTGACGAGCGTTGCGCTTAACGGAGCCGGGGCTATCCATGACTTCGAGCTATGTTTTCAGGGAGAAACAAGCGAGGACGTGCAACGCGGGCTCAACGATGGCTCTTTTGGAATGGCTGAGGAAACCGGCCGAATGATGAACCAAGCTTTCCGCGAAGGCGCCAGTCAAAACCTCGGCGCGGGCCGAGCACTGGGCGCTGCCACCGCCACATTTCCAAACCGTCACCTTTCAATCCTTGCCACCGCGTACGAAATTGGAGTCCCGCTCACAGTTCATATCGCTATCGGAACCGATATCATTCACCAGCACCCTCATTGCGATGGAGCTGCACTGGGAGCATGCAGCTATTCCGACTTCCAGCTGCTGGCATCCGTCCTCGCTCAACTCGAAGGAGGCGTTGTTTTAAATGTTGGAAGCGCAGTCATCCTGCCAGAAGTTTTCCTCAAGGCTCTCACCGTCGCCAGGAACCTGGGGAACCGTGTTTCGACTTTCACCACCGCAACGTTCGACATGACCCGACACTACCGACCCACCGAAAACGTCCAGCGCCGGCCGACTGCCTTGGGCGGGCGTGGATACTACTTAATTGGGCACCATGAGATCAATCTGCCCCTCATTTTTGCTGCCGTGAAGGAGGCCCTGGCACAATGAGCATGCGGCGAAGCGAAGTTGAAGCATTTTTACGTCCGTCATGCCGTATTCTGGTGGTGGGCGAGATGATCCTTGATGAATTCATCTGGGGAAAAGTGTCCCGTATCTCGCCCGAGGCTCCAGTACCAGTCGTTGAGGTAATCCGTGAAACTTACAACGCTGGTGGAGCAGCGAATGTCGCGAGGAATCTGCGCGAGTTCGTGGACCATGTTCAACTGCTGGGAATGGTCGGAGAAGGACCGGACGCGGAGCGCCTGAAGGGGTTGCTCACATCCGCAGGCATTCTGATCGAGGGCGCACTGCACGACCCGAACTATCGAACCATCCGCAAGACGCGGGTAATCGCGCGGACGCAGCAGGTGGTACGAGTTGATCGAGAGTCACGAATTCCGCTCACTGCCGCTCAGAAACAGAAAGCAGTCACACGATTTGACTCACTGTTGGGAGGGCTCCACGCCGTAATACTTGAGGATTACGACAAGGGACTCTTTGATCAGGAATTCGCGGATGCAATCATCTCGAGGGCAAACCGCGCGGGGGTGCCGGTCTTGGTAGATCCGAAGCCCACCAACAGTATCAGCTGGAAATCGGTAACGGGCTTGACGCCTAACCGCGTGGAGGCTTTCAAGTCGGCCGGCTTTCCGTGGTCTGAACCGATAAATCCTCCCACAAAAGACACCGCACTACTGAAAGTTGGGCACGCGCTTCTTGAAAAGTGGCAGTGCCAATTTCTTTTGGTAACGCTTAGCGAGCAAGGAATGATTTTATTCCAACACGGCGAGGCGCCCTATCACATCCCGACTCGCGCTCAGGAGGTTTTCGATGTATCCGGGGCTGGGGACACCGCGATCGCAGTCTTTACGGCCGCACTGGCGGGCGGCGCCAGTCCGCGCGAGGCTGCTGAAATCTGCAACCATGCGAGCGGAATCGTTGTCGGCAAACTGGGCACAGCGATCGTTTCGCGAGCCGAGCTTCTTCAAAGTTTCGCGGAATAATCTCAAAAACAGGCCACTCCATGAAGGGCGCAACAGCAAGGCCTGCGGTCTTTGTAGACCGCGATGGAACTCTCATGGAAGAGGTCCACTACTGCAACGATCCAGCCAACGTCCGAATCATTCCCGGAGCCGGTGAGGCTCTTCGCGAACTGCGTTCCGCGGGATACGTGACAGTGCTTGTCACAAATCAGAACGGAATCGCGCGAGGCATCATCACGCTAGATCAGTACGAGTCAGTACACCTCCGATTGCTCGAATTACTGGGTGAAAACACAATCGACCGCGCGTACATGTGCGCCGACCTGAGTGGTCAACCATCTGCACGCAGAAAACCAGCGCCTGGCATGCTTTTGGAAGCAGCCGCCGACTTGTCTCTTGACCTTGGCAGCTCATGGATCATCGGAGATAAAGCCCTTGATATCGAGTGCGGTATCAACGCTGGAGTCCCGGGTGTGCTGGTAAAGACGGGATACGGTCACTCGGTTGGCGAGTGCGGTGCGAAATTCGTGGCGCAGAATATCGTGGATGCCGCCCAATGGATTCTTCAAAATTCCTGATCCTTTCCAGGTCCAGCACCTCAAACCGGACTGCGCCCCCGATGAAGCTGCGTTCGCCAAGCCTCTACTCGAGCTGGGCAATCTTGCTTGCCAGCCTGATCTTTTCGAGTCTCTCAATCCAGGCTGAGCAGTTTGAAAAGGGTATGGTCGCGACAGTTCACCAACTCGCCACGCGCGCAGGAGTCGAGGCCTTTAAGGAAGGCGGCAACGCCGTCGACGCCGCGGTCGCCGCAGGCCTCGCCCTGGGCGTTGTCGACACTCATAACTCAGGCCTCGGAGGCGGGTGCTTTATGCTAATTCGGAAGGCTTCTGGTGAAGTGGTGGCGCTCGACGGCAGGGAGACCGCGCCGAGGGCTGCGCATCGGGACATGTTTCTCAGAGGAGTACACGCGGTTCCCGAATTAAGTCGTAACGGTGCGCTTGCGCCGGCTGTTCCCGGAGAGGTTGCCGCATTTGAGGAAGCAGTGGAACGTCATGGCAAACTTCCTTGGAAGAGGCATTGTTTAGCTGCAGCCGATCTTGCAGAAAATGGTTTTACCGTGACGAAGAACTACGAGAGGCGCCTCGCTTCAGTGAGAACCGAAATTTCAAAATTCAACGCCTCCCGCGAAATCTTCACCGACAAATCTGGCGACACATGGCGTGCAGGCCACAATTTAAAGCAGTCGGATTTGGCTCAAACGCTGCGAGCTCTGGGAGAAGGCGGGAAAAATTGGTTTTATAAAGGCCCGTTTGCAAGACGGACCGCAGAGTGGATGAAGGAAAACGGGGGCTTAATCACGGAGCACGACTTTGCTGAGTATGCAGTGAAAAGGCGCTCTCACCTCGAAACACAGTACCGTGGATATACGATTATCGGGTTTCCTCCGCCCAGTTCCGGCGGCGTGCACGTCGGGCAGATTCTCAATATTCTCGAGTTTTTTGACTTAAAATCCATGGGGCAAGGCTCGGCGGATTTCATTCATGTGGTGGCAGAGTCGATGAAGCTCGCATTTGCCGACCGCGCCTTCTGGCTCGGAGACCCGGACTTCACGAAGGTGCCACGAGGCCTTACGGACAAAGAATATGCGAGGGCACTAGCTCGGCGGATCAATCTTCAAAACGCGACGAAGGTGGATGGACACTCGATTCCCCCAGATCCGACCAGCAACGTTTTTGAAAAGCACACCACTCACTTTTCCGCTGCGGACGCTGA
>JBILKY010000091.1:0-12051 GCA_044376395.1 Chthoniobacteraceae bacterium
CCTGATCAAAAGCGAAAGTACGCAAGTGAAGTTAAGGATTTACTCTGTCATTTAAATAACTCAGGAATCCACCCTTGCGGGGTCGACGCGGTTCGCGTGTAGAACTTTAGCCCGAGTTCCGCAGTTCAAAAAGTACTTTTGTTGATTTTGAACAACTTGCGCTGTTTTTCAGCGGTTTTTCTCCACTACATTTTGCACCGTTTTTGAACGGCTTGGCAGACGGAGTCCCAAGTGCGCCAGCAGAACCGCGACATCTTTGCCACCGTTCGTAGGCGTACCGAGACTTGGACATTCCCATGCTGCACAGGCACCGCCCTTTCCATCGGGATGCTCCACCAATCTGGCTTCAAGCCCTTGCTGGATCACATTCCAGTTTTCCTCTCCGGCTAGCTCCGCTTCAAAATGCAGCAATTCAGCCTTCGGCGTGCTTTGCGTTGTCTCAAAAATCAATGTTGGCTTCACTCACCATCCCCCGATCCATCACCCAGATGCGTTCTGCTTGGCCAAAACGATCTTCCATTTTACGCACCACATCCTCCACGGTGGTCACGTCGACTCGATTGCCGTCAAAGACCTCGTAGTTGAGCGGTAACCCTTCCGGGGTGCACACAAGCCCGATATACACCTTCTTGCAATCGGATCGCTTGTCCCGGCTGTAACCAAGCGCGGCCTTTGTATTGCCAAGCGCCTGGCTCTCAAAATACGTGCTGGTAACATCATAAAGAAGGAACTCAAAGCGCACGCCAAACCAGTCCCTGTAGCGTTTCATGAGATGCTCGCAGAGCCGGTCCTTGTGCCTTCCAAGGTGATCCAACCCACGATAGAGACGGTCATCATTGATGAGTTCAGGCGCGATGCCGCTGGTATCCTCAAGGGCAGTTCGCGCATACCACTCCTCGGCCACTCCAAGCTCTGAGGCTTGTCCGCAGAACTTGCCCGCAGTCAATACGGCTGCGACTTCCGCCCAAGGCACGTCTTCGCGCCCTTCGCCCACCAGCTCCGAGAGCAGTTCGTGCAGACCCGCTCGTCTCCAAAGCGCCAATGCATGCCCAAGTTTTACCAGCGTCTCTCTGTAAATTTTTTTCAACCTACACGCCAAAATCCGAGGCCGATTCTCTCCCGAGCACACCCGCGAACAACTGACGGAAAGACACGGCCTGTACCGGATGCCGCGCCACGCTGCCTACGGAAAATCATGAAGTAAACCGGAGAACGGCCTCCGAAAGCCGGATGCGGGAAATCCGCCCGTCCGGTTCGATGAGGGGGAGACGAGGACACGGAGTGGTTGTGGCCGCAAACCATCCTTGTCTCCCTACTCTATGAGTCGGAGGCTGCTCGTTTTTCGCGGCAACTTTTTTCGCGACAGCAATTTTGCAGAGCGCATTCTGATCCATGACGCGATCACGCTCAGGGCTGACTGCATTACGTGGTGTGCGTGAGAGAAATCTCAGCTGCGAGGCAATGTTTATCGAATAGGAAATAGAGCATCCCTGAACGGCATTCGCCGGGAGCAGCAGGGAGTATCGCTTGCGAGCGAGTGACGGCCGGAAGGAGCATTCTGCAGGGAATGCCGAGGTCCGACGCCCGCGACTTCACCGCGCCCAGAACCATGTTGCTCATCTCTCCGACCAAATCATCCACATGCGCGTCGCAGATCTCTGCCGATGGCATGCGGAGGGCGATGCTCGAGAGTCTTGCCGCTCCGACTGTGGATATGCATAGCCTGATCCGCACGGCTAACGCCCCTTCGAAACGGATCTCCGAAAAGATCAGCTCGTCGGATTCTTCGGGTGGTTGGGGCGCGCTGGTTTGAACAGCATTCAGGCCGAAGGTTGTCTTAAAAACGCCCAATACGCTGTCGCGCGCCCAGACCGAAATCAGGGAATGATCGACGTGGGAGGACGGCCCCATTTCGCGGTGTATTTCAAGACGCGGATCTCATTCCCGCGTCAGGCGGCCTTGGAGTTTAGGCTTTCAGCGTGAGAGGAACGATCTTGGAGGTCAGCTCGATGAGCTGCTCAGGCTTGAACGGCTTCGGGATGTAACCGCTGACGTTCAAGGAGTCTGCGGCAGCGAGCCTCTGTCCGTCGGATTCTGCTGTGAGCATCACCACGGGAATGTGCGCGATCGACGGTGTTTCGCGGATCTTTTGGAGTGTTTGCAGCCCGTCGAGAACAGGCATCGTGATATCCAAGAAAATCAAGTTGGGTTGCTCCTTGATCGCGACCTCGACGCCTTCGCCGCCATCGGCAGCACCGACAATCTCGCAATCATAAGGTTTGAAGGTGCTGGCGACGATCATCCGCACCATTTTGCTGTCATCCACCGTTAGAATCTTTGTGCTCATGCTAGAGAGTTTCTGTAATGCGTTTCATCTGAAGATCGACGAATACGGGGGCACCGTCGACGGCAAAACCCATCGAAGTGTACTGGGAGTCATCGTCCGTCTTCGGATCGAACTTTCCCTCCAGACCCACGGAGGGGACGCTCAACGTGCAGCTTAAGCCAGCGTCCACGAGGTTCGATTTGAAGTTGCCGCCCACCATGTTCAGCAGCTCACCCACCACGTCGCCGAAAATCTCCTTTGGATCCGGTACCGCGTCCGGTCCCAGAAAGCGGTCGACCAGCCACGATGCAAGATTGTCAGGCAGCCTCAGAAAGACTTTCCCCTGCACCTTGCCCGCGATGGTGATCGCGCCGACCATTTGCCCGTCCAGCTCCACTTGAAAATCCAGCGGTGACATTTTCGCACGGAGCATCGTGTCGTAGGTTCTGGTTACCGCGTTGATGATGAGTTCGCTCATTAACACCAGCGTGATCGAGCTCACGCCCAACCGGATCACGGCCGCCTCGATTTCCAGCGGGGTGTCCCGCTTCTTGCCGTTGGAAGCAATGTGGATCACGCGTTTGGTGAGCGACTCGTCCGACTTGATGATGGACGCGATCTCCGAGGCGTTCTGCTCAAATCCGCCTTGAAGCAGTTTCCCGAGGCGTTGAACATTCGCCGGAAGAGGGGACAGGCGGTACTTTTCTCGGATGTCTTCGGAGGCAGGCATTTTAGATATATTTTAGATTAAGCAATCGTTTAACTGTGAGACTGCTAGGAGACTAGCTAGTATCCTGCGGCTGCGCGTAGCCTGATAGCCGCCGAATAAACAGGCGCGCAGGCTCGCGTACTCAAATATCACTAACCGTCCAAGATCTACCTGTCCATAACACCGTTCTATTCGGCAGCGTAAATCCGAACCGGCTCTCAAAACGCTTTGTCTCGCTTGAAGGTTCACCTAAACTTAAGGGTAAGCCTGTAGCCTCGGGCGTGCGAACCCTCGGTCGCTAACCTTTGCGAAGCGTGTCTGACCAATGTGACGAATGAAAAAACTGCCCCTACTCGTACATGCTGCAGCTGTTGCGCCAGGCGCCTTTTGCCTTTTGGTTGCCTGCTTGGTTGGATTTAGTGGTCGGCTTAATGAGCGGTCAACCCGAGTTTCTGAAGCCGCTCACGTAGATAATCATCCCGCTTCCGCCGAGGTTACTGCGCCTGCAGGCAAACCTATTTCTTCAAAGCCTGAGGCGGGCGTGGCGAACGCGGACGCGGAGCCCCCACCTCGAGCTTTCTCTGCTGCTTCCCCTGTTGGGGTTGCGCAGACTCCACAGACGTCCCAGATTCAGGAGTCTACCTCGAAACTACGCGAGTGGCTGGATCGGTACGAAAGCGCGGCTTCGGCGGAACGCGAGCCTCTGCTGGCGGAGGGAATGGATATTGCCCGGAAGCGCCGTTCCACTTTGCTTGGAATGTTCGCATCCAATCCAGAGGGGGTCCTCGCCCACAGTCTCTCTTTCGACGAATACGCGCGGACACCTGAGAGTTTGCTGCCCCTTGTGGAGAAGCCATTCAGCACGGTGGCGGATTACACGTGCGTGCCGGTATGTCCGGGGGGCGCTCCGCTTCCACCGCGTGCCGGGCGATTCGTGCCGAACGAAATGACGTTGCCCGACGGTGATCGATTGAAAGTGTACACCATCGGGGCAAGGCGGGAGATTGGTTCAAAGCGTGACTTGCCTGTTCAGGGGGTTGCGTTGGAGGGAATGGCGGTCATGCGGGACGGCGTTTTTCAGCGTGTTTTGCCGGGCGAGGCCCCAGCGGTTGAGCGGATGTTTGAATCTGCGCAGCAGAATTCCTCCGTGAGTTTCGCGACGGGCAAGGCGATTGCCGGAGAACCCGTGCGTGCCGTGGCGGGTGGAAAATTGTTCTCCTTTGCGAATGAAGAGGAGCTTTTGAAATTCGACACGGCTATCGCCAGCTTGGATGCGAAGCCCGGGCCGCAAGCCGCTTCGCGCCTGATTTTCGCGCTGCCTTATCAGGCGGATGGTGGCGCGGGCGGGTTTAATTTTGAAGCGGCAGAGTTTGCTGCCGCGGCTGCTGCCGAGAGTTGGACTTGCAGTCCAAAACGCGTGTTCATTATCCGCGTTGATTTCAGTGATAAGGAGGGCGAGCCGATATCAAAAGCGGCCGCGGAAAGCGCATTGGCTGGTAGCGCTGCGACCGCAGTTTCTGAAATGTCGTACGGAAAAACCTCCATCAGTGGCACGGTGAGTGCGAATGTTTACCGTATGCCGAATCCCTCGACTGCATATGCGGGCACCCTTGTCGCAGGCAGTGCTTCGTTCACGAGCTTGAACACTGATTTGCTCAGGGATGCGAAGGAGCGGTTCCGGACGTTAAAGTCTGGGGATGATGCAGTGGTGAATATCGGCGGCGACGATCAAAGTTATGGAGAATTTGATGTTGTTGGCGTGTATTTCGCCGACATCGGTGCACATAATGCGGGTGTCAAGTACGCGGGACTCGCTTCACTAGGGAAAGGTGACCTGTGGATGCAGGGCTCCAACGAGCCGAAAGTTTACGTGCATGAATTCGGGCATATCTACGGGCTGGGCCACTCGAACTTTTGGCTCACTACGGATCGAACATCGTCGGTTGGAGCAGGCGCAGAAAAGGAGTACGGTGATGACTATGATGTGATGGGGGGCGGCGAATTACCGCATGGGCACTTTCATCCGCAGGCGAAACACAGGCTTTTCTGGTTGGGGGATAATCAATGTGACTTGTCAGCGACGGCGGACGGGGCGCGCACTTTGAAGTTGTACAGAATCGATAGTGCAATCGATGTGAACGAAGGGCCCACCAAGTTGCGGGGCATTCGAATTCCAAAAGCAACGGGTGAATACTACTGGATCGGCTATCGAGGCGCATACATAGACAACCCGCACTTAAGCCGTGGCGCGTACCTGCTTTGGCAACGACCGGAGAAAGACAACTGTTGTCTCATCGATTCGCTGCCTGCAACCTTGGGTGACAAGACTGACGCGGCACTGCACGTTGGGCGCACGTATTCGGATGCAGCCACTGACCCGGGCGCTACCCTGCACATCACGCCCATAGGATTCGGCGGCACCAATGGATACGAATACATTGACCTTCGAATCAATCAGGGAACCTTCACCGGAAACAACGCACCTACTGTTCCGTCGATAACCTTTAGTGGAACTCTTCGGGCACGGACCGAGATCGTTTTTCAGGCAACCACGACGGATGCCGACGGGGATGAACTTGCATACTTCTGGAGTTTCAGTGACGGCACTGTCAGTGGAGGGACGGGCGTAAGTGCGTCTTCGTTTGCGCACTCCTTTATCGTTGGCGGATCGCAGACGGTGACGGTCACTGTGAGCGATATGAAAGGCGGCGTAAGAACTGAATCCACAGCGCTGGACATCTATGACCCGGTTGTCAATTTCACGGAGGGCGGATCGGTAAGTGGAACCAACGGGGACCTTTTGGGCATCGCAACCAACGGCGTTTTGCTGGTCGCGGTCGGTACCGCGGGATCTGGTGCCGATAAAGCGGTGCTTCGTACATCGAGCGACGGCGTGATTTGGACAAGCAGAAGCGTAACCGAGAGCACTTTGAATCTGAAGCTTCGCGCTGTGCATTGGAGCGGGCAGCGATTTGTGGCCGTAGGCACGGATTATAGCTCGGATGGAAAGTGGGTTGGTGTGATTTACACCTCCGAAAACGGCGCATCTTGGACGCGCAGATACACGGCCACACAGGCGGGCACTGGCCTGCATTGCGTGTCCTCCGGCAATGGTTCGTACGTTGTGGGTGGAGAGGGTGGAGCGCTGTTGCAGTCTTCAGATGGTCTCACATGGCAGCGTTTGGAGAACCCACTGCGTGTCCCTGTCACGCACAAGGTGGCAGGAATTGCGTGTGGAGCCGGAACTTTTGTTTTGACTGCTCATCGGTACGACAATACCTCGGGAAGCGGTGAGGCCAAAGTGCTCACCTCCTCCAACGGCATCACTTGGACGGACTACACCTCCGGCAGCGGGATTGATCCAAGCTGGCAGGACTTGCGCGAGATTGCTTTTCTTAATGACCGTTTTGTCGCCAGTGGATGGAAGGCGAAGCTTCGGTTGTCCACGGATGGCGGGAAGACTTTTTTCACAACGCGCACTGCCACCGAAGAAATGCGCGCCTTCAGTTACTACGGCGGCCTCTATTTTGCTTCAGGGTTTGAAACGATCGGATCCGGATCGCTGGAGTCAAAAAAGTGGGTGCACATGTACTCGATGGACGGGGAAAGGTGGGCTCGGTCCGACTCCGCGCATTCGGGAGTGAGCGACGCTGTGGTTTTCGGAGGCCGGATCATGACTGTTTCCGAGGGCGGGAGCGTGAGGCGCAGCGAGCCCGTGCTGGATGTTGTTCTAAACAATGCTCCTGTGCTCGTGGGTCTTTCCATTCCGCAAGCGCTGCGGGCGCGGAGCGCAAGTCAATTCACAGTAACCGCAAATGACCAGGACGGGGACGGGCTCGCGTATCTGTGGAGTTTCAGTGACGGCACGATTGGAGGGGGGACTTTCGAGGGCGCGTCTTCTTTCTCTCACTCTTTCATTGTGGGTGGATCACACTCAGTCACGGTTACTGTGAGCGATATGAAAGGCGGCGTCATAACGCGCTCCGAGGCGTTTGAAGTCTACGATCCATCCGCCAATTTTGCGGAACATGAGTCGGGAAGTGGAACAGACGGTGACCTTTTTGGGATCGCAACCAACGGTACATTGATGGTCGCAGTTGGGGCGGCGGGTTCTGGCGCTGACAAATCGGTGATTCGCACCTCCAGTGACGGGGTGGTTTGGACGGGGAGGAGTGTTTTGGAGAGCACGTTGAACTTGAAGCTTCGTGCCGTGCATTGGAGCGGCGAACGGTTTGTCGCTGTTGGGACTGATTACAGCTCGGATGGCAAGTGGGTCGGCGTGATTTATACGTCTGAGAATGGCGCATATTGGACGCGCAGATACACGGGAGCTCAGACGGGGACGGGACTGCATTGTGTTTCCTCCGGGAGCGGTGCCTACGTCGCAGGCGGAGAGGGAGGGGCGTTATTGCACTCCTCGAACGGCGTGAACTGGCAGTTATTGAACGTGCTGCCAGCTACTCACAAGGCTGCGGGGGTCGCTTTTGGTGCGGGGACCTTTGTGCTGACCGGGCATCAGTATGACAATACGAGCGGGAGCGGGGCTGCGAGGGTATTGGTATCCACAGATGGGAAAGATTGGACTGACTACACCGCGGGCAGTGGTATCGACGCGAGTTGGCAGGACCTGCGTGAAATTGCCTTCCTGAATGATCGTTTTGTGGCTAGTGGATGGAAGTCAAAGCTCAGAGTGTCAACGGATGGCGGCAAGACCTTCTCAACGACCCGCACCGGGATCGAAGAAATACGCGCTTTCAGTTATTATGGCGGGTTATATTTCGCCTCAGGATTTGAAACGATCGGATCCGGATCGTCCGCGGTAAAAAATCATCTGCACTTGTACTCGGTGGATGGGGTGAATTGGATCAGTGCGAACGCAGTGTATCCCGGTGTTTCAGGCGCGGTGGTTTTTGGGAGTCGTATTTTTACCAGTGCAGAGGGGGGTATTATCACGTTCAGTGAACCGTTAATTGACAGAGTGTCCAATACCCCGCCGAGCGTGGTGCAGCTTTCAATCCCACAGACTCTGGGTGCGAGGAGTATGAGCCTGTTCACAGTCTCCGCACAGGATGCGGACGGGGATGGGCTCACCTACAGTTGGGATGCGGGTGACGGGTTTGGGATTGGGGTGGGGGAAACTTTCAATTATAGCTGGCTGGCTGGTGGCAGTTACGATCTTACCGTGACCGTCAGTGACGGAAGCGGCGGAAGCGTCAGCCAGAAAACCACGGTTTTTGTGGACGACCCGTTAAAGCGCTTCGAGCAACGCAGCGTGTCATCGAAGTCGTTGAAATCGATTGCGGCAAGCAGTGCAATGTTGGTGGCGGTTGGTGATCAAGGGGAGATTCGAACCTCAGCCGATGGGGAGGCATGGCAGAACAGGTCGATTACGAGTTCACACCCGAACGTTTATTTTCAGGGAGTCACCTGGGACGGCTCTAGGTTCGTCGCTGTCGGCCAGGATCATGATTCAACGGCGGCGGGCAGTAACTACGTGGCAATGGGGGTTGTGTACGTTTCAAACGATGGCGTTTCTTGGACGCGAGTTCACAACTCGGTGTCAGGCGGGACAATTTTTCAAACCGTTGCCGCTTCGAGTGGAACCATTCTTGTGGGTGACAATCTGGGCAAAATCTTTCGCTCGGCCAACGGGACCTCATGGAGTCAATTCCAAATCCCGTATCTCGAGGGCGGGACCTATGTCGTGGGGGGACTAACGTACGGAGCTGGCACTTTCGCCTTGGCGGCTCATAAACGTTGGATCTCTGCGGACTACAACTCTGGGCAGAGCAAAATCCTCACGTCGGCCAGCGGCGGACAATCCCTTTGGACGGACCGATCTGGCGGCATGAATTTGGAAAACGGGTCTTGGCAGGACCTGAGACAGATTTCGTATGCGAATGATCGTTTTGTGGCGAGTGGTTTTGGTGCAAAGCTTAGGGTATCTACAGACGGCGGATTGAGCTTCCGCGCGGTCTTGTCAGAGGACACGGAGGCAGCCGCGGTGGGATACGGAAACGGTGTGTATTTTGGAATCAGCAAGGACTACGAAAACGCCGCGCCGGTGCACTTTGTCTCAGTGGACGGCGAACGCTGGGTTCAGACTGGCGCGCAAGCCCAGCTCGAGGGTTCTGTCTCTGCGGCTTTTTTCAAGGACCGTTTCTTTGTCATCGGCCAAGGCAGCCTATCTGTCAGCGGCACGATCGAATCTGCGTTGCAAAGCCCTTCGATTGTGGTGCAGCCAGTTGGCGGTCAATTTGAAGCGGGGCAACCGCTGGGTCTTTACGTGGAGGCTGGCGGGAGTCCCCCTTTCCAATACCAGTGGAAAAAAGACGGGGTCGAGATTCCTGAGGCGGTGTCCAAAAGCTATTTGGTTACCGCAGCGAGTGTGGCAGATGTCGGATCATACCAAGTTGTGGTGTACGGGAATGGGTCGTCCGTTGAGAGTCGTATTGTTGCAGTACAGGTTCTTCCAAAACCAGTCGCTTTTCCCGACACGTTTGAGATTACGGCCGGGGGCAACAGCTTGCATGTTTTGGGCAATGACTCTGACGGAGACGGGTCCGGGCTGGTGATCAGCTCTGTGACTGCTTTCGCGCCTTTGAGTGGCGGGACGGTTTCACTGAGTGGGGGTAGTCTGTTGTTTACTCCGACGGCGCAATTTTCCGGGGGTAGTTTTCAATACACGATTCGCAACGGCGCGGGGGTAGATGCGACAACAAGCGTTCAGCTCACAGCCGCTGCTGGTACAATCAGCGCTTCCGTAAATTCCTTCACAGCATCTGGTGGGACCAGCCGTGTCGTCGTCACCGCGTTTGGAGACAACGCGATCGCGAATGTTCCTGAGTGGATCACTTACACAGTTGAGTCTGACGGCGCTGTGGTTGGGGTGAAAACCTACATGTTTGTTGTGGCTGCCAACACATCACTTCGATCTCGCACTGCGCAGATTCGATTTGGAAGCTTGGCCTACATAGTTTCGCAGGAAATGGACTCGGCTAATGTGTTGCAATACGCCGTAATTTCAGGGGGAACGTTGAGCACTGAGCGGCCGACATCAGGTGCGGCGTTCTACTATTCCGGTCGTTTGCCGGTCGGGCTCTTTTTGAATCGGAGTACCGGGGTGATTACAGGTAAGCCCCAGATTGCTGGGGATTATACGATCCAATTGAAGGGTTATGACTCCCAACGTTTGATGGTTTATTCAAAGGAAATCCAGTTTCACGTCGAGGCGTTCAGTCCGACGTTAACCGGTCAATACGTTGGGTTGGTTGACAGGAACGAGGGCGAAAATCTCCGCCTCGACCTCGGATCAAGGCTGGATTGCGCGGTGTCGTCTTCAGGGAGAGTGTCGGGGCGCGTTTCTACGCCGTATGGAAGAGCCACGTTTGTTGGAATGCTGCAGACGACTATCTCAGCCCCAAAGATTGCGAGTGGCACTTTCAATCTGAACTTCGGTGGAGGACCGAACACGCTTTTGTCTCTCGAGTTGAATGGGAACGGGCAGGAGCAAATCCTCGCGGGCAGCATCACTGCAGTCGGTGGTGGCACAAGCGCCGCGATTTCAGGATGGAGAAATCCATGGGAGAACACGCAAGCCACAAGCTTCGCCGGCCGGTACCATTTTTATCTCCAGAATGCGCAGGACACCAATATCCCATTGGGCTACGGGTACGGTGCTGCGGCCGTGAGCAGGTTCAGGGGTGGAGTGATGCTCTGGGGAAGATTGCCGGACTCCAGTGGCATTTCGAGTTCCTCTTTTTTGAGTAAGAATGGCGACGTGCTCGCGTACTCACCGCTGTACAGTGGCGGCGGATCCTGCCTAGGAGTTCTTGCGATAGCCAAAGGAGTTGCGCCGCCGAGTGGAAACTCGATCGGAAATTCTAGCGGCAAGCCGCTGGTCTGGTCAAAAAATCAGGCCGGTCTGCGTGACTTGAAGGTTGTGCCTCCGCAGCTTGATGGGGTTGAACTCGGGGTTCAGGGTGGGATATTCAATCCTGCGGATTCAATGATCTCGCGAGCTCGCCTCGCTGTCAGCAATGCAGGAAGCTTGAGTTTCATGCCTGCCTCCACTGACTCCGTTATAAGTACCTTCGGGCAGACGGTTTCTCTTTATCCGGTTGGCGGCGTCCAAGTGAGGGCGATTGTACCTTCAAACACTGCGCAGTTGTCGCTGACACCCATCAGTCCTTTTGATGGTCTCTTCTCCGGCACGTTCTCAGTGCCCCCGGTGCCGCCTGACACCATTCCTTATCCAGCAAGATTCTCCGGGCAGATCGTCAACATCGGTACTCAATCCATCGGGTATGGTTTTTTCATCGCGCCGGCAAAGAGTTCGTCTGCGCTCTGGGCAGGGTCCCTGATGTCAGGCACGGTCACTCTGAGTCCTCCCTAAGACGTTGCTCCATATCAATGTAGGGTTGATGTTCTTTGGTTAATGCCGTCTAACGCTGCAGGCTCGCAATGAAAACAATCGCGAACTTCCTTCGGCCGGACGAAGCGCAGCTCCTGCATCTCAAGCTTCATTCATGCGGGATACGTTCCTTTGTGCAGGATGAAAATGTCACGCAGCTCAATCCTTGGCGGATGTGGGCGACGGGTGGAGTCCGGGTGCAGGTGGCCGACGAAGACTTGCAGGCCGCCCAGATTTTTCTGGAGCGCGAGCGGCAGTCCCAAACTGAGCTTAAACCGAAGCCCGTAAACGGGGGTATTGCATGCCTGAGTTGCGAGACGGAGATTCCGCTGGGGCAGAGTCGCTGTCCCGCCTGCGGCTGGAGCTACAAGGATCACGGTTAGCAGACCCGCGATTGATCTGCTGCGGTTCAGGCTTTCGACGCCGAAGTCGTGCACCCAGAATGCGAGCCGGTGGCGGCTTGCATCCGCTCCAGTTCTTCCCCGACATGAACACGCGAATACTCGCCCTCAATCTTCTTTTACTCACAAACCTTCTCCAGGCTGAACAGGGGTTGGAGCGGATCAAATACAATCACCCCGGGCTTGTGGTGGATCTGGGCGT
>JBILKY010000092.1:0-12035 GCA_044376395.1 Chthoniobacteraceae bacterium
AGAACAGTGTGCCGAGCACAGAGATTCCGCAGAGCCACCATTGGCGGGAGACGAAGCCGGCGCCGCCGATGAGGAACACGACCGCAAATATCCAGCGGCCCTCCCAGAGAGTTTGAAAACGCATAGTTGGGTATCTTCGGGCCCCAATCCCTATGGTCAAGCGGGTTCCCCGAATCGACCGGTTTTGAATAGCGCCGGGGGTAGGCGGTTGGGGGGCGGACCGACTTTAACAGCACCCCAGTCAAGCGGATGACGCATCTGCGCCGCCTCCCTGTCCCGGTAATCTCAGGGTTTCTGTGAAAACGATCTTGGTTCTCTGCTGAGCGCGCGGCTCCCCGCCTGAAGCGGAGAGTTTTTTCCCTGCTTGGACGGCTTACGGGCCGAGGTTTCCCGAGGTTGTCATTCCAGAGCCCAATGTCTACTGTATTGGGATGACTGCATTACCCAGCGAGATCCGCCCTGAAATGACCATGATGGAGTTGATCTCAGGGTATCCGGGGGCCCAGAGAGCTCTGTTCAAAGGGTTTCACATCGGCGGTTGCTCCAGTTGCGGATTCCGTCCGGATGAGACTCTAGCGTCAGTTTGCGAGCGGAACGGTGGGCTTTCGGTGGAAGAGGTGGTTGCGTACCTTGGGAAGGCGCAGGAGGCGGATGCCGCCATGGAAATATCGCCGAGGGAAACACACGAGCTGGTCGGCGCGGGCAAGGCGGTATTGGTCGACATTCGGACGCGCGAGGAGTTCGATGCTGTTCATATCGGGGGGGCACTCCTGTTTACCGAGGAACTCATGCACGAGATCTCGGGCTGGGATCGATCGAAACAAGTGGTTTTTGTATGCCATCATGGAATTCGCAGCATGGATGCAGCCGCGTATTTTGCAGGCCACGGGATGGAGAATGTCCGGAGCATGAAAGGCGGAATCGACGCATGGAGCTGCGATGTGGATGCATCCCTGCCGCGTTACGAGTTGGAGTAGGGGACGGTGTGCCCACGAATGGTTTAGAAATTAAAGATGGACGAAAAAATTGATCTTCAGGCACGGATCCAAGAGGCGCTTGCCGCAAAGAGGAACCTTGGCGAAATGACCGATGCGGATTCGGTGGGAACGGCGGGTTCTGCGGATTGCGGGGACATGCTGCGGATGTGGTTGAAGTTTCGTGAGGATGAGCGTGGGCGCCGCGTGATTGATCGCGCGACGTTTCAAACGTTTGGCTGCGAGACTGCGATCGCTGTGGCCAGCGTTGCCACGGAGTTGCTGGCCGGTAAAACCGCGCAGGAGGCAATGGATCTCTCAGGCGAAGAACTTGCCTTACCCCTTGGGGCGCTGCCTCCGATGAAAATTCATTGTGCGCAGCTGGTCGAAGGCGCGCTCCGGAACGCGCTCGAGGCCGCCGGTCCCGAGGTCCAGCCGGGGAAAGTGCTTGCACCGCAAGGAGTGTCGACCGTGCTCGGTTCACCGGCGGGCGCAGTGGCTTCTTCTCCGACCTTGCTCGAGAATTTACGCTCCGGGGTCAGTTCGACCGGGAAGGTGAAAATTGTTTTGAAGCCGACGCCGGAGGCCGGTGGCGCATAGAATCCTCTGGGACGGCTCTGCCAAATGAACTAGGCCAAAAAATCATGCACGAAAATACAGAGAAGGTTTTACTGAGGGATTGCGAGGCGATCCGGATTCCAAGCGGCGATGTCATCAACCTTGCGAAAGGAGTTGCCGTCATGATCACGCAGGCGCTGGGCGGCAGCTACACGGTTGCAACCTCCGAGGGGTTGGCGCGGATCACCCACGAAAACGCGGACGCATTGGGGCTGGAGTCTTCGATGGCGGCGGCTGAAGTGGCATCGCTGCCGGACGGCACGCCGATTGATGAGGCTGCAGTGTGGGCGCAGCTCAAGACGTGTTATGATCCAGAAATTCCGGTGAATATTGTCGACTTGGGTTTGGTTTACGATTGCGCGGTGGATCAACCTCAGGGCGAGTCTGCAAAGATTCAGGTAAAAATGACCCTCACCGCACCGGGGTGCGGCATGGGGCCAGTGATTGCACGCGAGGCGGAGCAGAAGATCCTGTCGATTCCCGGAGTGCAGGAGGCCTCGGTTGAGGTCGTGTGGGATCCGCCATGGAACCAGGCGATGATCAGCGAGGTTGGGAAGATGAAGCTGGGTTTGATTTGATTGCCGAGGGGACTCTTGTTGTCGGTCCAGTCGCTGCCCGCGCGGGTGAGGGTTTTGCCCTGCCTGCCGTGAGTCTGACGAGTAGGCGTCTAACGAGCAGGCGTTTAGCCAGCAGTTCGGCGCCGCGAATCAAGATTCGGGTGCAAAGCCGCCGAGGATCCCGTGCTCCAAGGCCAAGGCTTCATTGACCCCGCTCATCTGCACATGTTCGCGGAGATCGGTCACTGATTGAATGCGTCTTAGAACGGAGTCCACTGGGAGGGTTGATGCGTTGGCATGCGCGTGCTGAACGCATTCTGGAAGATGTCTGGCTTCTTGCTTTTGCTGGATTAGCAGGACGTCTGTCCAGAATGCCTCGAGCATCTCAAGCACCCGGCTGCGCTCTCCGAGATAAAGGGACTGCGTTTTCGCCGCAAAAAGATCCTCCCGCTTTTCAAACCATTTCGCGTCGACAACCTGCTTGTACTGCTTCTCCTCGGCGCGTGCTTCGGCCTCCATCTCGGATTGAATGGCCTCCTTTGTTTCGGCAAGCAGGAGTTGGATTTGCTGGGCGAGCCAGAGGCCGCCGCGCAGGTCAGCTTTTTTGGATTGAAAGAAGGTTTCAATGATCTGGATCAATGCGACCTCTGCCGGCCGCCTCGCGGCTTTCTTGGTCGGCCTGAGTGAGACCTGAACGCAGCGTGAGAGAATTGTGTCCAGCAGTTGCTCCGGTTGTTCGGTGATGAGGAGGATGTGCGTGTCCGCTGGTGGTTCCTCAAGCGTCTTCAAGAACGCGTTTGCGGCCTGTGTCCCGAGGCGGTCGGCGTCCTGCAAGACGGCGAATTTTTTGCCTCCACTCAAAGAGCGCATGCGCAGTTTCTGCTCCAATCCGCGAATCTGTTCCACGCTGAGTTGCCGGGATTTGGATTCCGGAGCGATCCAGTGGACGTCGGGATGGGACGGGACTCTGTCTTCGTGGCAGTCGAGAAGCCGTGCGCAGAGTGTCTGGGCCAGTTCCTTTTTTCCGCTCCCCCGAGCGCCTGTTACGAGATAGGCATGCGCGAAGCGGTTTTGCGCATGTGCGTTAACGAGGAGTTCTAGAGCTTCGGAGGCGGCGAGTGGCATGGTTGTTTGTCTGCCAGCCTTTGCCGCGGTCAGAAAGCAAGTTCTTCAACGCTGGCGATTGGCTTTTTGAGCGATGCTCCGGATCAACGGGCGAAGACCTTCGGGCCGTCCATTCCTCCGCTCGGGTTTGTGGCCATGCGGTCCCTCGACCGGCGTGCGAGTTGCACAAACTCGTTGTTTTCCCCAAAGTCCGACCACGGGCCCCGTGGTACTTCAGAGAAATCCACAAATTTCCAATCCGTGACGTCGATTGAGTTTAACTTCAAGTAGTCGCGCACGGCTGGGGACACGTCCAGTCCTGCTCCGCCGTTCATGTTCGGGATGGGGCGTGCGCGTCCAAATACGTACTCCCAGTGGTCGGTACGGTAAGGGCCGCAGTCACTCCATTGCGCGTAGCACATCCGTCCCGAGGCGTTCCGGATTGCAATCCAGCGGTCGCGGCACACGCTTTGTCCGTCCCGTACAAAAGCCTGCCTGAACCATGGGATGACCGATCTGGCCTCCGGCTTGTGACCTCCCTTGGTGATGTCGTTGTACGGGAGCGCGAAGTAGAATGGGTTGAGCTTCGGCACGAATGCCGCGGGAATAAATCCGGTTCGCTTGGCCGTATCGGGGTTGTCGTAGCCGCCGAAAGACTCCTTCCAATTCTGGTCCCACGAGGAGGAACGGTTGTGAACGGGGTTGTTTACGGTGGCGGATTCTCCTACCCAGAAGACCGTCGTCACAATCTTGGTTTTCCACGGGTACTTGCCGCTGCCGAGCGAGTACGGCGAGGGGACGTAGGGGGTCAGGGAGCCGGATGGCTGATAGTACTTCGTGGATTGAAAGGGGGCGGAGGCAATCAGTGAACCGATAGGTGTTCGGGCTGATGTGGAGGAGGATGTGCTCCCCGACTTTGAGCTCCCGCCCACATTGGTGGCGCCGCTCGACGGAATGCGCACAGTGGGCTCTAGGGACTGGATGGCGCTTTCACGCAGCTTCTCTGCATAACGCTGGAATTCGGCCTTTTCAGAGAACGGTGAGGGGCGGGCGCTTGAGTCAGCAGCGTTGACTGCCGGAACCAGAATCGCGGCCAGCGAGAACACGGTCGTTGAAGATATGCGGAGGGCGTCGCCCCAAGACCGGGCCCCTGACGCCCGGCGGATTTCCAGCGGGGAGCGCGACGCGTGAAAAGCGGACTCCGTTTGGGCTGGCCCCATCGGTGGGAGCCCACTAACTACGGGGGGCGAATACTGGTCGATGGCCGAATCGACTGAGGGAGTCTCGGGGTCTGGGCGCATTCGAATAAGGCGAGAAGGGTAGACTCTGCCTGCGAGGGCGTAAAGGGGTTATTTTTGAGGGCCCGCTGCGGTAAGTCCCTCAAAGATTGGTCGTCAGGGATCCTGAGGAGGAAAAAAACGGGTGGAATTGACCCGAAAATCACTCTTCCGGCTTGTCGAAACGCCCCGAATCATCCAGCTAAAGGGAAAGTTTCTTTATGAGTACCCCGAACCAGTATCCAAAACTACACAACGCCATGTGGCCCGGCCTTGTCGGCAAAGAGCCAGGCACCGATCACCCTCCCATTAGCCTCGAGCGCATGCTCGAAATGACAGCCCAAGCGGAAGTCGATGGACAGAGGTTTGACGGCGTTGACCTATTCCTTTTCCACCCGCACACCGACCCTGACGCCAGCGATGACGATCTCAAGAAGATGGCGGACTTGATTGCATCCAAGGGGCTTGCGGTCGGCTCTTTGGTGGCGCCAGTGTGGCCCGGAACGGTCGGCGATTCATCGATGGGCACGGAAGAACAGCGTGGCAAGTTTGTGCTCGCGGTAAAAAAAGCCTGCCGGATCGCTGGGATTCTGAACAAGCACGGTGTCCGTCAGTACGGCGTGATCCGTATTGACGCGGCCGATTCACCGTCGCACTGGGCGGATGATCCCGCCGGCAACAACCGTAAAATTGCGCAGACATTCCGCGAAGCTGGAAAGGTTGCAGCGGACCACGGCGAACGGCTCGCCGCCGAAGGTGAAATCTGCTGGGCTGGCATGCACTCTTGGAAATACATGGCGGCACTCTTGGAGGAGGTCGGAATGCCGGGCACCGTTGGGTTTCAAGCGGACTTGGCGCACACCTATCTGTATCTCTTGGGGTACAACGCTCCCGAACACGGCTTGCTGAAGGCCGGACACTCCCACGCGGAGTTCCAATCGGCGTACAAACTGATGACTGACGCGCTGCGCCCCTGGACAATTGATTTCCACGTGGCTCAAAACGACGGCACGGTCCACGGGACTGGATCCCACGACAAGACGGGACGGCACTGCCCGGCTGATGATCCAAATGGCAAATTGGACATCACGGAGTGCTCCGGTTATTGGATGCAGGGCGCTGCCTCGCGCGGAATCCGGCACATTTGCTGGGACGGATGCATGTTCCCGAATCAGACACTGGAATCCATGCACACTTGGAACACGATCTTGGGAGCGATGCTCAAGGTGCGCGCAGCCCACGGTTGGAATGCCTAGCGTACGCAACGCTGGGACTGACTCAGCCCGCTGCTATTGATTGGATTGCGCGTGCAATCCAGTGGCCGCGGGCGTGACATGCAACTCGGCGTGCGATTTTTCACCCTCTACCAAACACCCCTGTAAGTTCACTCAATTGTATGGCTAAAAAAACTCTAAACGTCGGGATCGTCGGATACGGATTCATGGGGCGCACCCATGCGAATGCATTCCGAAAAGTCACGAACTTCTTTGATCTGCCAGCGACCCCCGTCTTGAAGGCTGCGTGCGGCCGTGACGAGGCGAAGCTCAAGGCGTACTGCGACCGCTGGGGCTGGGAGTCCGCGGAAACGGACTGGCGCAAGCTAATTGACCGCAAAGATATTGATATCATCGATATCTGCACCCCGAACGACTCTCATGCCGAGATCGCGATCGCGGCCGCCCGCGCTGGTAAAATGGTCATGTGCGAAAAGCCGCTGGCAATGAATGGTCCTCAGGGGGAGGAAATGGTGCGGGTGATCGAGGAGACCAAAGTGCCAAACATGGTATGGTACAACTACCGCCGTGTGCCAGCGGTGACCTTCGCAAAACAGCTCATTGATGAAGGGCGCCTTGGGCGCATTTTTCACTATCGCGCAAAGTTTCTGCAGGACTGGACCATCAGCGCTGAACTGCCTCAGGGCGGTGCGGGACTGTGGCGTTTGGATGCGGGGGCTGCGGGTTCCGGTGTCACCGGCGATCTGCTGGCGCACTGCATCGACACCGCGCTGTGGCTCAACGGCACAATCGGTTCGGTGAGCGCAATGACGGAGACTTTCATCAAGCAGCGTACACACACAGCGACGGGAACGGTTCAGGACGTTAAAATTGACGATGCATGCGCTTTCCTCGCGCGGTTTGACAATGGTTCATTGGCCACCTTCGAGTCGACCCGCTACGCTCGCGGCCACAAGGCCCTGTACACGCTGGAAATCAACGGGGAGAACGCCTCGATTGCCTGGGACTTGCATGACCTCCACCGTCTGCAGTTCTTTGACTACAAGGACCAGGGGAGTCTTCGCGGCTGGCGTTCGATTCACATCACCGATGGAGATCATCCTTACATGAGCAAGTGGTGGGTGCCGGGCCTTCAGATCGGCTACGAGCATACCTTCGTGCATCAGGTGGCTGACTTCTTCGAGGGTGCCGCGAATGGTAAGTCCGTTGCACCTACCTTCCGGGACGCCTTGGAAACGCAGTATGTTTGCGACGCGGTGCTGGACTCCGCAAAGAACGGACGATGGCAGGACGTGAAGCACGCGATCTAAAGCGTGTTTAACGCGTGATTCGAAAGCCCCTTGCGCCAGAATGCGCAAGGGGCTTTGTTTTGTTAAGCTGTCGCGGTACTGCTTCCGCCCTTATCGTTCCAACTCCCGGTGCGTATCCATACCTTACATTCAGAGCCTGAGTGCATCGTCCCACTGCGTCGCAAAAAATGTGACAGCGGCGATAGGGAGAGCGGCTTCGCCATGGTTTTTGTGCTGATCGTTAGCGGGGTGATATCCGCCGTACTCATCGCGTTCGTGCTTCGAAGCATCGATGTGGTTTCGGAATCGAACGAACCGGTTGTGAGCCAGCGAGCGGATGTTTTTACCAACGTCTGTAAAAACATCCTGATCTCGGATCTTCGAAACGAGATGAAAGCAGGGTCTTTCGATCCGCTTAATCCTGATGCGGCCTCGCTTCCGAAGGTGATATCGGAGGGTGGATCAAAATTGATCTTGTATCCGAAGACCCCATTTTCGGCGGTGCCAACTCGGATGACGGTGCGTGGCGGCGATGGTTTGGCGATTGCCGAACCTAACCTTTTGAAATGGAGCAGTCGTGACGCGCCTTTTTTTTTAGAGCCGGTTTCTGGCTCCCACTTTCTTTCGTCTTATTTTCCGCCGGCTCCTCCTGCATCCCCTGTTTCCACGGCAGAGCGCTCACTTAATTCTAAGTCCGTATCCCCAGAGTTGTGGCGGATGCCTCGGCTTTTGACTGGCAGCAGCGGCATGAGCCTCACGCCGGACTGGGTTCTAGTGAGTTCGAAGGGCAAACGATTGAGGACTCTGCCCTCGGATAGCTCTGATCCGATCACCGGCCGCTATGCTTTTGTGATGTATGATGAGGGCGGGCTGTTGGATCTGAATATCGCGGGTTTCCCGAGTCTCGAAGATTCAGTGGATCCTTGGTGGCGTTATGAGCAGGGGTTAAAGGGTGGGGTGGGTTTCGCTGATCTTGCGGTGCTTTTTAGGCATGCCGGCTTCACTGAAGAGCGCGCCGGGATTTTGAGTAATGAGTTTCTCCGGTGGCGGCATGACGGTTTCAGCAGAGGCTTCGTGTCGGGTGGTTATGGGGTGAAATACCGGGACTATTTGTTGGGAGAAAGGCTGGGGTTTCTTGCGGGCGTGCCGTTGGGCGGTCGCGGCCTGGTGAGCCGCCGCTCCACGATTCAATTGTTCGAGCGGCTTCTTTCGGCGGAAAAGTTGAAGGTTGATTCGTTTTTGCAGTTCGTGGGGACATTCAGTAGGGATATCAATCAACCCAGCCTGCGTCCGGATCTCCGCCGGCCCTTGGTTCGTAAGCTTTCAGAGGGCGGTAATGATCTCGTTGGTTGGGATACGGATCCTAAACGCGCATCCAGCCCTGACAAGCATGTGAACCCGCCGTTCCTGCAGGTAGTTCTTTCCTCCGACACGGCCGCGACCTCCGGTACTGCGTCGGCGTCGACCACCTACGGAACCCGATCAGACGGCAGTCCGATGCGGGCGGGACAACAACTCGTAACGAGGCGTTTTCCGCTGTCGCGATTAAGCATGATCTCCGCCGCAGGCTCTGTTGTCGCGCAGGGTAGTCCCATCCAACGCCTTTTCGGGCTGACGCGGTCCTCAGACAAGGATCCTTGGCTTTATTCTGAGTCTGGTCCGAATGGAATCCGCACTCTTTTTGAAGTTGCAGAGCTTGTTGGCGCTCAGTCCCGGGAAGCGAATTTTGTGGAGCTTTTAAAAGCGGGGATTTCTGTTGGGGCGCTTGCGCCCAATCTTGGCTCAGTTCCGGGTGCGACGGCCACTTGGACCTCCGTCGACGAAGCGGTGATTCAGATCGCGGCGAATATCATTGACCAGTTTGATGCGGATGGTTTTCCAACTAGGATCATCCTTCCCTCTCGGGCTGCTGGCGCGTCGCAGGAGGCGCGGGAGTTCAGCGGGATCGAGTGCCTGCCTTATCTCTACGAGGTGCGTACTTTGCTGACGCCGTTGAGGCAATCGAGTCCGGAGTCTCCATTTGTTGGAGAAGATTCCTCGCAGACTGAATCTTTTTTCAGTCCGAAGAAAATTGTTGACCCTGGGGCTGCATGGGTATGGCAGCAGGTTTCACTTTGGAATCCCCATGCGGTGACGGATGTGGAGGGAAGCCCCGTTAAATTCAGAATTGTAGCGGAGTGCGCCGAGGACTTCTCATTGTGGGCGGAGCGCTTTGGAGGCATTGAACACGCTGGGATGATTGTGCCGGCTAGGGGAAATAAACCGGATGTTAGCGGGCTTAGAATCGCGGGTGAACAATTGCGGTTTGAACTGCTTCAAAACCCACTGAACGCGTTTGATACGCCGGCTTTCTTAGTTGGCAAGACTGGCGATCTTTCGGTGGAGATCGGCGCAGACAACCTTGCCTTATCCACCGACGGCATCCCAACCGACGCTGGTAAATCGTACATTGGGGTGGGTGTGGCGCAGGTCCCGCGCATCACTATTTTGGAACTTCAGCACAGTGGGGATGCGAAAAAACTGCTCGCGTATCCCGAGTTTTACAGAGCGCATCCGGATCGCGACTCGGAGGCAGAGGTTACTGTGAATTACAGACTCGAGTATCTTCGATCGGAAAAGGGCGGTGCAGAGGATTGGGTGTCGTATGACCGGAAGTCTTTCGTTTTACTTGGTCCAGCATTTTGGTTGCAGGATGCGGGGCAGGTCCTCGAGGAATCTTGGGCCACGGCGTGTCCTGCGGGCGTGAGCCGTTTTTTGGCGCCTGATCCAAGGACCGACCGGTTCGGGTATTTTTTGAATGAGCGGGGCTTCGAGGCGCAGGCTGAGAAGAGTTTTGGTGCGGACCCTCTGCAATTCTATAGGAACCTCCCGAATAAGGCAGACTATGCGGACCCCGATGGGGTAATTCGCCGGGCGAGCGGGTATGTGACGCTGAATCCACCTCCGCAGTCTGAACCGCCCGCTCGCCCAGTGGTGCTGAACCGTCCTTTTCGTTCAGTGGCTGAACTGGGGTACGCGTTTTCGGGGGTGCCTTGGCGGCAGTTGGATTTTGTCACCCCTGAAAGCGGGTTTTCAGGTCTGCTTGATGTGTTTTGCATCAATGAAAATCAGCAGCCGCGCGCACTAGAGCGGGGCCGAGTGAACTTGAATACGCGGCAGGCGGCGGTCATTGAAGCCCTACTTTCCCGCGCTTATTTGGACGAACTGAACCCCCAGGGAGGCGCGCTGGAACCAGGTGATGCAAGGACGGGTGTATCCGCAAAACTAATCGCCCGCGCGCTCGTGGATCGCACATCTTCTGTTGAGGCGGGGAAGGGGCCGATCACAAACTTGTCCGAACTTGTCGGGAGGTTGGCTGGACCTCAATCCGGTGGTGTTTTGTCTGGGGCGGACGCGTACCGAGGGTTCGCATCTGATCTGGAGAGGCTTTTCGCAGGCAACCCCATGTACCGAAGCAGCGAGCGGGCCAGACACTCGGTGATGCGTGCATTGGCAGATTCTGGGACTGTGCGGGTATGGAATTTACTCATCGATATGGTGGTGCAGATCGGACGTTACCCGCCACGGGGGGCTTCTGCGCCCGCCCCTAAAAATGCGTTTGAAGCTGCATTTCAAAAGGCGAGCGGCGCTTCAGGAGGCAGTGCAAGCCCACTTTCGGCCTTTCATGTTGAGGCCGAAAAGCATCTATGGTGGCATGTCGCGATCGACCGCCTCACTGGAGAGGTGCTCGATGAATCGGTCGAATTCATTGAAAACTGAAACATTGAAAACACAGAGCATGCCTTTCAGCTTTCAGCCCGAGGCCGCCAACAAGGAGTACGATTGAATCTTTCAAAACGATGTGAATACGCGCTGCGGGTGATGTTGGACCTCAGCATTGCTCAAAGACGGGGGGCGACCTTGGTTCCGCTCGCAGCGCTTGCTGGAGCGCAGAACATTCCTGCGGGCTTTCTTGAGCAGATCCTGCTGCGCTTGCGGCAGGGCGGCTTTCTGGCGAGCACTCGGGGGAAAAACGGGGGCTATTCTCTCGCGCGGCCGGCAACCGAGGTTCGGATCGGTGACATCATACGTTTTTTGGACGGATCGTTTGCTCCGATCGCGTGCGTGAGTCAGACAGGCTACAAGCGCTGTTCGTGTCCGGATGAGTCGCGGTGCGGCGTCAGAAAGCTCATGTTGAAAGCCAAAGACGCGCTCTCCGAGGTTTTGGATAGGGCCACGCTTGAATCACTCGCGGAGAGCACTCTCCTTGGTTTTGAGTCAGACGGCTTGGCTCCTGAAATTCTTCTGCGGCTTCTTCCGGAAAGAAAGCAGGCCAAGGGGAGAGGATCTCGGGCGGAGCCGGAGTATCTCATTTGAGTGGACGCGTTCGATGCTGAAGGACGGCCCAGGGGGGTGGCGATCGGGGTGCGGCTGATGTTCGGGAGTAGGGCCTGTTTTTAGCCCTCTGACTTAAAGGCGATGACGCTCAGCGGCGGGAGTTTTAAAACGATTGAATGCCCGTGCCCTTGCCAGCCGTGCGGCTCGGACCAGACACCGCCGTAATTTCCCTGATTGGATCCACCGTAGGTTTGCGCATCCGTGTTGAGCACTTCCTTGTAAAAGCTGTGTGAGCTCACTCCGATCCTGTATCCCTCCCGCACGACGGGCGTGGCATTCACCACAAAGACGATTTTTGAGCCGGCCTTGCTGATTCGCTGGAAGGCCACCACCGACTGGTCTGCGTCGCGAAAGTCGATCCACTGGAATCCATCGTACGAATCGTCCTGCTCGTAGAGCGCCGGTTCATGGGTGTATAGGAAGTTCAGATGCTGTACCAAGCGCCGCAAGCCGTCGTTGAGCGGATCCTCAAGAAGATGCCAGTCCAGAGAACGGTTGTGGTTCCATTCGCTCCATTGTCCAAACTCGCCTCCCATGAAGAGCAGTTTCTTTCCGGGGTGCCCGTACATCCACGCGTAAAGCAGGCGGAGGTTAGCGAATTTCT
>JBILKY010000339.1:0-3901 GCA_044376395.1 Chthoniobacteraceae bacterium
GGAATAGACGGCGTCGAACGCGCCGTCACCGCCGAATGGCATGCAATCATTTTGGATATCATGCTTCCGGACATCGATGGATTTGAAGTGCTGCGCAGAATCCGCGCGAAGTCGAAGGTGCCTGTCATCATGCTTACGGGCCGTGGCGACGAGGTGGATCGCGTGGTGGGCCTGGAGCTGGGCGCAGACGATTACTTGCCGAAGACGTTTTCCTCGCGTGAGCTTTTGGCGAGGTTGCGTGCGGTGATTCGGCGTTCTGGCTGGGCGGCGGAGACGACCGCAGACAAGCCTTTGCATGAAGTAATCGCGGGTCCGCTGCGGATCTGTTTGGAAACGCGTGCGGCGACGCTTGATGACAAACCGCTCGTTCTCACGGTGAGCGAATTCGACCTTTTGGTCGCGCTTGCGCGCAACAAAGGCCGCGTCCTTTCGCGAGACCAGCTTTTCAACGAGCTGATGGACTGCGAATGGGATGTCTTTGATCGGGCGATCGACATGCACATTTCCGCGCTCAGAAAGAAGCTTGGAGATCATCCGAAAGAGCCTCGATTCATCAAGACGATCCGTGGGATTGGTTACATGCTGGTTGTGCCCTGAGGAGGTTTATGCCGATACGCGTTCCTCTTTACGGAAAGGTGCTGTTTTGGTTTCTGGTGAACCTGTGTCTTGTGGCGCTACTGGCCGGTGCGTTTGCCGTCGTGCAGCTGCGCTTCGGGGTCGACTGGCTGCTCGCGGGACCGGCCAAGCAGCGCTTGGAAGCGATGGGCGAGGTGATTGCCGGAGAACTGCGTGATCAGCCGGTCTCCGCATGGAACGAATTGCTGGCCCGGTATCGTTCGGCACACCGCGTGAGCTTCACGATTTTCCGCAACGATGGAAAGCAGGTGGCGGGCACGGCTCTAACACCGCCGGCGGAGGTGCTCGAGAAGCTTCAAGACCGCCGTCCGCCAGCGCCGCCCCCGCCGCCTCCGCAGCGTCAGGGGCCGGGTACAAGGGATCGCAGTGGACCGAGGGAGCATCCGCCCGCAGAAAAGGAAGACTTAGACGAACTGGAGGGCGCTCAGCTCAGACCGCATGATCCGCCAAAAGCGAAGACGCACTTCATGGTTCGCTCAGTGGATCCGGTCCGATATTGGGTGGGCGTGCACATTGGGCTGGTACACCACAGTGTGGGCGAGAGTTCAAGGCCGGTGACTTTGTTGCTTACCTCAAGCAGAATCACGGGGGGCGGCTTGTTTTTCGACCCGGTTCCTTGGCTACTGTTTGCGGTAGCGGCGCTTGGTCTTTCTGCTTTGATTTGGCTGCCGATTGTCGGCGGAATCACGCGCACGATCCGGAAGTTCAATGTGGCGGCGCGCAGGATTTCAGAAGGTTGTTTTGATGTGCGTGTCCCTGACGGGCGGCTGGACGAATTAGGTGAACTCGGCGTTTCCGTAAACACGATGGCCCGGCAACTCGACAATCTCGTGGGAAGCCAGCGCAGGCTCACGGCGGATATCGCGCACGAGCTTTGCTCGCCGATTGCACGCATGCAGCGGGCTCTCGGGATTGTGCAGCAGCGCGTCGGGTCCGAGCATGCGGGATATGTTTCAAAGTTGGATCGTGAGTTGCAGCACATGGCGCAACTCGTGGAGGAGGTGCTGTCTTTCACGAAGGCGGGAAATCTCCCCGCAACCGCGGTGGCAGAGGATTTCAGCATCGCCGATTTGGTGCGGGACGTCGTGGCCCGTGAGGCTGCGGATGCCGAGGTGCGGGTCGAAGTTGCAGCTGGATTGCGCGTGCACGCCATTCGTGAAGCGCTGGATCGCGCGCTCGCAAATGTTGTGCGGAATTCGGTTCGTTATGCTTCGCATGCGGGCGCAATTTTAATCACCGCCCAAGAGTGCTCTGGCGAGGTGCAGATTTCCGTCGCCGACAGCGGTCCGGGGGTTCCTGCTGACGCGCTGGAGAAGATCTTCGAACCGTTTTACCGGCCCGAGGTGGCGCGAAAGCGCTCGACAGGCGGCGCCGGCCTTGGACTGGCCATCGTGCGCCGCTGCGTGGAAGCTTGCGGGGGCGCAGTTTCAGCGGAGTTATGCGTGCCGCAGGGGCTTCGGGTGAACTTGCGCGTGCCCGCGGCGGCTGCTTGATGCGTCCGCAGGCGCGCATGGTTGGAACGAATCGCTGGTCCGCCAGGCTTGGTTGACATTGACCTTCTCCGCTGTGTTCCGTGATGCTCTGAAGCCCATGAGAGCCACCCCCACCCTCGGCAACCTTCGCGTCTGGCTTTCCATCGTTTTGTTTCCGGCGGCCCTTTGCGCGATCGAACCAACGCCCCTGCTTTCCCCGAAAGAAGCACTGGAGCGCATGACGCTTCCCAGCGGCTTCAAAGCGGAACTTCTCGTCTCCGAACCCGATTTGGTCCAGCCCATCGCATTTTGTTGGGATGAAAGGGGACGCATTTGGGTCGTGGAGGGAAACACCTACCCGGAGCGCGCCGGCAAGCCGCCCGTTGCGCGGCCTGACGAGGATCCGCATCTCGACAAACTCAACGCGGAAGAATCAGCCAGCTTGTTCGGAGGATCAGACCGCATCCTGATTTTTTCCGACGAAAACGGGGATGGCATTTACGAAACGCGGAAGGTGTTTTTGGAAAAGCTCAACCTCGTTTCGGGGATCGAGGTCGGGTACGGCGGTGTGTACCTGGGTGCCGCACCTTACTTGCTTCACGTTCCCCTGAATGCTGATGGAGACAAGCCTGCGGGACCGCCCAGAGTTCTGGCGGATGGATTCGGATGGCAGGACACCCATGAGACGTTGAACTCGTTCATCTGGGGACCGGACGGCTGGTTGTATGGTTGCCATGGTGTTTTCACGCAGTCGTCCGTCCGCGTATGCACCGGTCCCGCCGGAATCCGCCAGCGCACGCCGATGAACTGCGCGTACTGGCGCTGGCATCCGGTGCGGGAGGAGTTTGAGTTGTTCGCACAAGGCACATCGAATCCATGGGGGCTCGACTACAACGCGCAGGGTCAATTTTTTGCGGAAGCGTGCGTGATTCCGCACTTCTGGCACATCATTCAGGGCGCCTATTACCTGCGCCAATCCAACCCGCTCGGTCACTTCAATCCTTACGTTTACAAAAACATCGAGACCATTGCAGACCACGCGCATTTCGTCGGCAAAACCCACGGCACTCCCACCGAATTATCCTCGGATTCCGGCGGGGGACATGCGCACTGCGGGCTGTGCATCTACCAGAGCGATCACTTTCCCGCGGAATACAAGGGCCGCCCGTTCTTTGGCAATATTCACGGCAAACGCATCAATCAAGAGAACATCATCGCGGAGGGTTCGGGATACCGCGCCTCGCATCTGCCTGACTTCTTCCGTTCCAATGATCAGAATTTCACCGCAGTAACCATAAAAGTCGCGCCCGACGGCGGGCTGGTTTTCAGCGACTGGTATGACAGGCAAAAGTGCCACAACAGGCAGCCCGAAATTTGGGATCGCTCCAACGGCAGACTTTACAGAATCCGCTACGAGGGGTGGAAGCCGTGGAAATGCGAGGCGTCGTTCTGGGAACCCGCGAACACGCTCGAATTGCAGCTTCAAGAAAACGGCTGGCTGGATCGTATCGCCAGACGCCGCATCGGCGAGCACGCGCAGAAAGGCGTTGTGGATCGCGCGCTATTGGATCGCGCAACCTCCCTGCTGCAATCGGGCGGGCTCGCGGGTCACCTCAGATTGAAATTGATGTGGTGGCTGCACGCGGCGAATCCCGCCGGAAACGCTGGTCTTTGGAGCGCATTGCTGTCTGATTCAGACCAGGAAGTGAGGCGCTGGGCGATTCAACTCAGACTTGAAACGCGTGCGGTTGATAAAGCGTTGCTTGGCGCGTTGAAAAAGCTGGCTTCGGATC
>JBILKY010000340.1:0-3894 GCA_044376395.1 Chthoniobacteraceae bacterium
AGACAAACTTAGCCTCATTGAACTGAAGACGGCTGATGTAAGCGATCGAGGCCTCCAGCGAGCCTTCCATCGCTGCGATTCCCAAAAAGAGGCTTGCGGCCCAAAGCCCGAAAACCACTTCCGTTTCAGCCAAAAAATGGAACAGGTTTTCAAGAAGCGAGCCTTCCGGGTGTCTTGAGGCCCAGCGGGCGAAAAACTTCACGCAGAAAGTGTGCAATACCGCGAGCCCGAACAGTGTTGAGGCAAGAATTTCAGTGGAAGACGGGGTCATCGGATCGGCCAAGACGTGCCGCCTGACTCTGCCTCGCACGGCGTTCTTCTGCAATGCCGTTTGAGACGGGGTTTCTGACAACTTTTGGCTTTGATGGCGCCCGCGGTTGGCGTTTCATTCGGCCTTGAGCGGAGCCCACTCAAATCTTGATGGGCCTCTGTTCAAACAACCTGAAGTCCACCCCGCATGAATCGCCGCCGTTTTATTCTTCGTTCCATCGGTGCCACGCTCGCGCTTCCCTGGCTGCCTTCACTCAGCGCGAGGTCTGCTGGAGCGGAAACCCTGGTGCAAACTTCAAAGGGCGCGGGGGCTGGTGCAAGAAGGTTTGTGGCGATCGGAAACCTTTTGGGCTTTCAGGTTAAACAGCTTTTCCCCACGACCGCCGGACGTGATTACGAAAAGACCACCTTGCTCGAGCCGCTGTGGGAGAATCGCAGTCAGATGACCGTCTATCGCGGCTTCGATCACGGGGTCAAAGGAGGCCATTTTGCCGTGCACTCTTTCCTCTCGGGTGTACTCAACTCGGAAGCGCAAAACCGGCCGGAGGGCAATGTGACGATCGATCAGTTCCTCGCTGATGAGGTTGGATTCGAGACCCGCTTCCCGTCACTGACGGTGGGGTCCGAGGGGGGTATTCATGGTGGCTGCCAGATTGCATGGACCAAGTCCGGCGTCCGTGTTCCTCCGATCACCGGTCCGGCGCAGTTGTTCGACAAGCTGTTCGTCGGGGATTCCAAGGAGCGCCAGCTGCGCAGGGTTCAGGAAAATCACGTGCAGTCTTCCATCCTTGATTCCGTGCGTGAGGAGGCGAGCCAGCTTTCCAAGCGGGTGAACAAGGAGGACAAAGACAAGCTGGAGCAGTACCTCACATCCGTGCGCGATGTTGAAAAACGGCTTGAACTTCGCAAGCGCTGGGCGAGCCACCCGAAGCCTGAAGCGCCGTTTCAAAAGCCCGCCAACCGGAATGCGGTTGAGGATCTGCCGCTCCTGTATGAGATGATTGTGCTCGCGCTGCAGACTGATTCGACACGAATCGCAACGCTCGAAATCGGTGGCGATTTTCTGCCGCAGAATCTCGGAATCGACAAGTCTCACCACGGTCTTTCGCATCATGGCAATGATGCGGAGGCCATCGCGAGCCTGATTACTTTGGAAAAGTACCAGATTGAGCACTTCGGAAAGTTCCTTACCCGTTTGGCACAGATTAACGACGGGGAGCGTACGCTTTTAGACAATACCGCAGTGCTTTTTGGCAGCGGCATGGGTGACGCGAATACGCACAAGAACTCGGATCTACCGATCATTCTTGCAGGAGGCGGGTACAAGCATGGCGAATTCCGAGCGGTGCCGAGCGAAGGCCTCAATAAGGTGCCGCTGTGCAATCTGTTTGTGGACATCGCGCAACGGATGGGTGTTGAGACCAGCTCTTTTGGAAGCAGCACCGGACGTTTTGTGTGATGCCACACGGATTAGGTCAGTTTGTGGAGAGGCTGCAACGATGGCGCTTGCGGCATGTTTTTGCAGTGCGCTCCCTCGGTGTTGAACGTGGGGGCGCAGCCGCAAGCCGCGTTGTTTTGCGAGGGCTTTTGTTACTGGCTGGTTTATTATTTATCCAGACATCGTCTGAGGCGGACACGTCTGTTGTCGTGCGGGAGTTTGTGGGGAAGTACTGCCTGGAGTGCCATGACGCCCGAACCCACAAGGGCGACCGCGAGTTGGAATCGTTCGCGCTGCCCTTGAAGGCGGAGGCGGATCTGGTGCTGGCCAAGGATATTGTGGACCAGCTGACCTTGCGGGAGATGCCGCCCAAAAAAGCGGCGCAGCCAACCGACGAGGAGCGGCTTGCGGTGTCCCGCGCGGTTCGCGATGCTATCAACACAGCGCGCGGGCAGATCCAGAGCGCGCGTGTTGGCACAGTGATCCGCCGCCTCTCGAGCCGCGAATACGAAAATACGCTTGCGACTTTGTTTGGGCGTCGAGTGGACACGCTCGGACTGACGGCTGATTTTCCGAAGGAAAAGACGGTGGCACACATGGACACTATTGGAGAGGCGCTTGTCACGTCTGGCTTTCTGGTGGATCAATACTTTCAGGCCGCGAATCGTCTCGTTGAGACGCGCCTGGGCGCTGCTGTGATCGAACCGAAGAGCTGGCATTTCAACGGAAACTTCCGCCAGTACGAGGAGCTGGAAGGACCGCACAAATCAGCGTTCAGCTTCCGCTATCTGAATTTGTACGAACAGCCCAACACCGACACGCGGCAGGGCGGGTACGGTCACATTGAGGACTTTCAGAAGGGGGTGCCTGCCTCGGGACTGTACGACATCGAGGTGGAAGCGCAGGCAATGCACCGAGATACTCATTATGATGCGGCGATCTTCGGAATCGATTTTTCTGAGCCCTTTATCCTTGGGGTTGTCCCCGGCGATGTCACCAAGGGGCACATCCATTATCCTCAGGCCATCGAACCGTTGCTCGCGAGCAGTCCTGTGCCGGACGAGAATCCGACGTGGCTGAAGTTTCGTGTTTGGCTGGAAGCCGGGCAGACGCCTCGGTTCATTTTTCCCAACGGGCCTTACGAGTCGCGTGCGTCGGTTATCACCGTGAACAAACGGTACAAAGATGACTTTCAGGGACGCAGCGAAAAATCGGATGTGAGTCGCACAATCCTTTTGAAGGAGGGAAAACTTCCTCACATCCGCATTAGCGAGATCAAGGTCAGCGGTCCGGTTCAGGAGGAAGGCGGGCGGGCGGAGGAAAAGGCTGTCTTTGGCAGTGGCGGCTTTCAGCCTGAGCGTGCGATGGAGCAGCTCCAAGCGTTCGCGGAAAGGGCTTACCGCCGTCCGCTCGCTGAGGGCGAAGTGCAGCAGATTCGCACCTTGTATGAAAAGCGGCTCACCGAGGGAGCTGCGCCAAGGCATGCGGCTCTGGACGCGTTAAAGTTGATCCTCTGTTCGCCATCGTTCTTGTATCTGAGTGAAATCACGGAGGAGTCTGAAAGGGCGTTGAGACCCCATGACCTCGCTTCGCGTCTCTCGTATGCTTTGTGGGCTGGGCCTCCCGATGAGAGCCTGCTCGCAGCGGCAAAATCAGGTGAACTCACCAAGGGTTCGGCGCTCAAAACACAGCTTAAGCGCATGGTCGCGGATGAAAAGTTCGGAGGCTTCATCACCGGATTTCTCGATAGTTGGTTGAACCTTCGCGATCTTGGTGGAATGCCTCCGCCGCGCGAAACCAACCGCGCTTATTACGCCGAGGATTTGCCAACATCCATGAAGGCGGAGGTGCGTCTTTTCTTTCACGATCTTCTCAAGGGTAACGGATCCGTGGAGCTGTTTCTGGATGCGCCGTACACTTTTGCAGACAAGAAATTGGCAAGGCTCTACGACCTTCCGGAAAAGACCACGCTCCGTCTCGCAGATGGTTTTCGCAAGGTAAGTCTTCAGGGGAACCCGCGGCGCGGTGGCCTTCTTGGGATGGCGGGAATTCTCACGGTGAGCGCAAACGGCGTGGAGACCTCGCCGGTGACCCGAGGAGTGTGGGTGAGCGAAAACATTCTGGGGGTGCCGCCGCCGCCGCCGCCGGACGTCGTGCCCGCCATCGAGCCGGATGTGAGCGGTGCT
>JBILKY010000341.1:0-3888 GCA_044376395.1 Chthoniobacteraceae bacterium
GCTGGAGGGAGCTTCTCAAGGCAAAGACCGCCTCTGCGCAGGAGGCGGACGAGAAGGACGCGGATTTTCAGCTCAGGATCGCGGCGCTTGAAGCCGCCAAGGCGGACTTGAACCGACTCGAGGAAATTGCGGGGTTTGCGAAAATTACGGCGCCTTTTGCAGGCACAATCACGGTGCGAGGCATCGATCTCGGGCAGTTGGTCGAAGCCGGAGGACAGCGCGAGCTGTACAAGCTTGCCGACATTCGCAAGCTGCGCGTGTTTGTTCGCGTGCCGCAATCCTACGCGCGCAGCGTCGCCGTCGGGCAAACCGCGGAGTTGCGTCTTCCGGAATTGCACGGCCAGACTTTCGCCGCGACGGTCATCCGCATGGCGGGCGCGATCGACGCGGCTTCGCGCACGCTGCTTGTGGAGCTGGAGGCGGACAACAAAACCGGCCGCCTCTTGGCTGGCAGTTACACCCAGGTCCGCCTTTCAGGCGCGCATGAGGACTCGCCGTTGACAGTGCCAGCCACCGCGCTGATCTTCCGCGCCGAAGGTGCGCAGGTCGCGGTGGTGGACTCCGCAAACGTCGCGCACCTCAGAGCCGTCTCGCTCGGCCGCGATTTTGGAACCAGCGTGCAGATCCTCGAAGGGGTCGCGCCCGAGGACCAGGTGGTGTTGAATCCGCCCGATTCGCTCACGGACGGCATCACGGTCGAGCGTGTGCAGTAAGCGATGCGCCGCGGACTTCGGCAGTTGTAGCTAAGCACAGCGAGCGTACCGGCCCCTTCCATCATGTCTCTACGCATCCAGATGTTGCAGGTCGCGCGCCGTGGTGCATCACAACTGGGCGATGCCGCTGAATCGGTGCGTTCCTTTCTCAAGAGCCATCTGCATGAAGGAGGGGCTGGCGTTGATCGGGATGGCCGCCCCGATTTGTACTACACGATCTTCAGCCTCGCGGGCATGCAGGCCTTGGACGAGGAGATCCCTGTGGGGCGTGTACGATCGTTTCTGCTCGGCTTCGGCGAGGGTGATGGACTCGACTTTGTGCATGTGGGCGCGCTAGTGCGCTGCTGGTCTGTTGTCGGTGGCCTTGAGGCGCGCTTGCGGGACGGGATGCTTGGACGAATCGAAAGTTTCAGGGCGCGTGATGGAGGATACGACGGAACAGCCGGTGCAGCGCATGGGAATGCGTACGGCTGTTTTGTCGCCATGGGTGCGTATCAGGACGCGGGCGTCGACATACCGCGTGAGTTGGAAATGGTGCGTTCGCTCAAATTTCTTGAAACCCCCGATGGCGCGTGGGGGAATGCGCCCCGTTTAAAAATGGGCTCCACCAATGCGACGGCCGCTGCCGTGACGCTCTTGCATCAGCTTGGGATGCCTGTCGCGCAGTCGGTGGGCGACTGGCTTTTGAAGCAGATGCATCCGCAGGGCGGTTTTCTTGCAATGCCTCGCGCTCCGCTGCCGGATCTTCTTTCAACGGCGACCTCACTGCATGCGCTTGCCTGCCTGGAAACGACGCTTTCGAAGGAGACGAGGGAGCTCTGCCTGGATTTTCTCGATTCTTTGTGGACGGCGGAAGGCGGCTTTCACGGGCATTGGGCGGATGACATGCTTGACGCCGAATACACGTTTTACGGGCTTCTGGCGCTTGGACATTTGTCGTGAACACACCTGCATCCAACGCTGGAATGGAAGGAGCGCTTTCGGCTGCAACGGACGCGCTTTTACGCGAGCGCTGCGACGCGGGGCATTGGGTGGGCGAGTTGTGTTCAAGCGCGCTCTCCACTGCAACGGCCGTCATCGCCTTGACACGCCTTTCTGAGCGCGCCGCGCAGGACGAAGACACGCGCTCAGTCGACCGCGCGTTGCGCTGGTTGATGGACACGCAAAACGCAGACGGTGGATGGGGTGACACGGTGAGGAGCAGGAGCAACGTGAGCACCACCGCGCTGGTTTGGGCTGCGATCGCCGCCGCTGCGGCGGATGATCGATTTCCAAGCGCCGTTGCGAAGGCCGAGCAATGGCTCCAACGCGCCTGCCGGAGCTCCGCGCCGGACTGGCGCAGGTCCCTAGCGCAGACCATCCGCGAGAGATATGGAAAAGACCGTACGTTCTCGGTTCCCATCCTCATGGCGTGCACGATCAGCGGCCGGCTGGGGGCGGACGGCTGGAGCGAAATCCCGCGGCTGCCTTTCGAGTTGTCGGTGCTGCCCCATCAGTTTTTTGGCGCGCTGCAATTGCCGGTCGTGAGCTACGCGCTTCCGGCGTTGATCGCGATCGGGCGGGTAATCCATCGTTTTTCGCCCTCCAAAAACCCTGTGCTGCGGTGGATCCGGGATTGCGCCGAGAATAAGGCCATGGAGGTGCTTGCGAGGATCCAACCTGAGAATGGTGGTTTTCTGGAGGCCACACCGCTTACAAGCTTTGTGCTGATGAGCCTTGCCGCAATGGGTGAAGATCGTTGCGTTGTTGCTGAGCGCTGCGCTCGTTTTTTGCGCGCTTCGGTCAGGCAAGACGGCAGCTGGCCGATTGACACCAACCTCTCAACATGGGTCACCACGCTTTCGATTGGCGCTCTCGCCCGTCAGCCTGGCCTCATCGACGCGGATCATGCCGCGCGTCTCAAGGACTGGCTTCTCGGACAGCAGTATTTGACGGAGCATCCTTACACCCACGCAGCGCCGGGCGGCTGGGCTTGGACGGATTTGCCCGGGGGTGTTCCTGACGCGGACGACACCGCCGGTGCCCTGCTTGCGTTGCTCGCGCTCGGTCCTGTCGATGATGCCACAAAGCTCGCTGCGGAGCGCGGGTTGCGGTGGCTGCTCAGATTACAAAATCGCGATGGTGGCATGCCGACTTTCTGCCGCGGATGGGGCGCTCTGCCATTCGATCGGAGCGGCGCGGATTTGACGGCGCACGCGCTGCGGGCGTGGAGCGCATGGCTGCCGCACGTCGGCGACGCGCTGGATGCGGAACTGCGCCGGGCGGTTGCGCGTGGAGTTCGATATCTTGAATCGGTGCAGCGGCCCGGGGGAGAATGGGTGCCGCTTTGGTTTGGAAACGAGGGCGTGCTGGGCGAGGAAAATCCCGTCTACGGTACGGCGCGCGTGCTGGTGGCACTTCGTGAATTGGCGGACCGTGGGTTTGCGGTGAATCACGACTGCCTGCGACGGGCAGAGAAAGCCATGGTGGGGTTTCAACTCGCAGACGGGGGATGGTGCGGCGGGTTCGCGGCGTCCCGCGATACGGCTGGGGCGGCTGGAGCGGGGCTCGTGTCTTCCATTGAAGAAACGGCGCTGGCGGTGGAATCGCTTTTGGGAAGCAAGGAAGTCGCCGCTATCAAAACCGGTGTCGCGTGGCTTGTCTCGGCTGCGGAGCGGAGGGGATGGCGCGAGCCAAGTCCCATCGGATTCTATTTTGCAAAGCTTTGGTACTTCGAGCGCCTCTATCCGCTGGTTTTTATAGTGTCTGCACTGGGTGCCGCTAGTACTGCGAATGCCGTTGATGCATGCCCAAATGCGGACGCAGCCATCAGGCACTCCTAAAGATGCGGGGCCTTAGTTTGAAATTGTCAGCAAACAGTAAAAGTGCGGGTTTCTCTTCCGGAAACCGTGCATCGTGAAACGAGCCATGTCCTCCCAGACACCAAGCGTTGCGCCTCGAAAACCCGACGGGTTTCACGTGCTTGTCATAGACGACGACGAGGATCTTTGCCATCTGACCGCGGACTACCTCAGGCCACTTGGGTTCCATGTCGAATCGGAGCACTTTGGAATAGACGGCGTCGAACGCGCCGTCACCGCCGAATGGCATGCAATCATTTTGGATATCATGCTTCCGGACATCGATGGATTTGAAGTGCTGCGCAGAATCCGCGCGAAGTCGAAGGTGCCTGTCA
>JBILKY010000342.1:0-3877 GCA_044376395.1 Chthoniobacteraceae bacterium
TTGATTTACGGCGCACATCTTCTTCGAAACGGCGCCGCACTCATCTTGGATTCACTCATGAAACAGGGATGGATCACGCACCTCGCCACCAACGGCGCAGGTTCAATCCATGACTGGGAATACGCATGGCTCGGCGCCTCAACCGAGGGCGTCGAAGAAAACGTTGCCACAGGGACTTTCGGAACCTGGGATGAAACTTCAAAGTTTATACACGCCGCACTGTTCTGTGGCGCTCTGGACGGAATCGGCTACGGCGCATCACTTGGAAGATTCATCTGCAACGACGGCGTGGACATTCCTGACCCCGCACTCCTGCGACGTCTCATCGCGTTGAATCCCGACGACGATATCACCGCAGCGCAAGTCGACCTCTTACAGGCAATCCAACGAGGTCATCTCTCACCGGGAAGACTAGATGTGCACCACCGATGGCCGCACGCATCAGTCTTCGCCTCAGCCTGGCGCCACAAAACCCCTCTCACTGTTCATCCAGGGATCGGGTACGACATTATCGCAAATCACCCGATTTTCTGTGGGAGTGCGATTGGGCGGGCCGCCGAGCACGACTTCAAGCTGTTTGGCGGTGCGGTCGAGAATTTGGACAACGGCGTGGTGTTGTCGATCGGATCGGCAATCATGGGACCGCAGGTCTTTGAGAAGTCGCTGAGCTGCGTGAACAACCTTCGCCTGGGAACGGGCAGGGCAATTGTGCAGGGGCACTCGGTTCATGTCGTGGACCTGCAGGACGGCGGCGGCTGGGATTGGAGCAAGGGAGAACCTCCAAAATCAAATCCGGCCTACTACCTTCGATTCTGCAAAAGCTTTTCCAGAATGGGCGCGCCATTGGACTACATCCAAGCGGACAACGCCGCTTTCATCCATGCACTCTGGCATGCACTAAACCGATGATGACATCAAATCGCCTGCAAGCCATCGCTGCAAAATACGCTCAGTTGAAAATTGCTGTGATTGGCGATTACTGCTTGGACAGGTATCTTGAGATCAATCCCGCGCGCGGCGAGATCTCGATTGAAACGGGATTACCTGTCCACAACGTGGAACGTGTGAGGCCTCAACCAGGTGCGGCAGGAACGGTGATAAACAACTTGCTGGCGCTTGGCGTGGGGAGGATTTATCCGGTCGGCTTTTGTGGTGACGACGGTGAGGGTTATGAATTGACGCGGGCGCTCAAATCGCTAGGTGGAGTGGACCTCACGCATTTCGTGCAAAGCGCCGACCGACACACCTTCACATACGCGAAGCCCCTTTTAATGACTCCCGGGAGCCCGCCGAGGGAGCTCAGCCGAATCGATACAAAAAACTGGTCGCCCACACCTGAGCATCTCAGCACCCGCTTCGCAAATTCGCTTGTGGAGTTGCTAGATGAATGTGACGTGGTGATCGTGATGGATCAGGTGGACCTTCAGAACACCGGAACAGTCACCGCACACGTTCTGGAAGCTCTAAGGGCGCGCGGTCAGGCAAGCCTTGTGATCGCCGACAGCAGGCGCGGCCTCAGGAATTATCCTCCATGTTTATTCAAAATGAACACCTCCGAACTGGGGCGCCTTTTCAATCATGCAGATGCTTTGGACGAGGGCCGAGTCCGCTTTTTTGCGCAGCAACTGGCGGAACAAAATCAATACCCTGCCGTTGTCACGATGGCGGAAAAAGGCCTGCTTGGAGCGAATCCAGACGGCACGGTTTTCGCTACGCCGGCACTGCCGCTGCGCGGGCCAATTGACATCGTTGGTGCAGGAGATTCCGTGACTGCGAACCTGGCCGCAGCGCTTGCCGCAGGCGCGAGCCTCGAGGAAGCGATTTCAATGGCTGCACTGGCGTCTTCTGTTGTGATTCACCAACTGGGAACCTCCGGCTCTGCGTCCATCTCACAAATGGAGGCGCTGCTCGGTTGCCCCTAATCCCAGCGCAAAGCGGACCGCCCAGCACCCTGAGATCAAACCAGCAGCCTACTGGGCAGTCTCCGCTTTGAGTGCCTCGGCGGGAATCGCACCCCGCTTGAAAGCGCCGGGCGATGCCAGCAGCGTCACATCGCTGTCAGCTGAAATCTTCGACTCCAGCCCGACACACCAATACGCAGCATTTACGAACAATCTGCGGAACCCTTCGCTATCCCAGTCCCTCTTTCCAGACATTGCACCCCCCATTGTTGTCGTAAACACACGTCCCTCTTTTCCGGAGCTACCCTTGTAGGTCCTCACCCATGCGACCGGCATCATCGGGGAATTCTTATCCACCACCACGCCAGACTTCACATCAAGCGCGGGTGCCGCTGCCGGATCCGCGCTTTCCATGCCGCTGAGCACCTGCCCGAAAACCAGCGGCAGAGAACCTTCGGGAAGAGGTAGGCGGACACCGTAAACATCCGTTGGACCGAAAATGTCCCCATCGCGAATTCCGCGCAACACGGGGTGCCCTGCGACGATCTTCGAAACGATCCCCCGGGTGGACTGCTTTCCATGTCCGCCATGATGCGTGATCCATGTTTCACCCAAGATGTGGCGCCCAAAGCCGCCTTCAAATGCCGCATCCTTGTTGTTCCAAGAATATTTCGCATATGGGCTGGAGCTTTCGGCAGGGTAAGCAAACGCGTGAGTGGCAGTCCGCAAACCCATCACAGGGCGCCCCGAATCCAGGTAGTCAACGACATGCTTCATCTGCTCGTCCTTGAGCATTCGGAAACGGGTAAAGACCACCATCAAATCGGCACCAGAAAGCGCTTCTAATCCGGGAATGTTTGTCTTCTCCGAGTGATTGATGGCACCGGTCTCAGGATTTGTTGAGAACAACACCGTGCAGCGAAACCCGTGCTTCTGCGAAAGTATTCGAGCCATCGCAGGCATCGCCTCTTCGGAAAAGTATTCGTCATCACCAGCCAGCAGCACGATGTGCTTTCCGTTTTCGGTTCCTACGGTGGGCTGAAAAACCACCTGCGCATGGGAAACTCGAACCGAGAAACACACACACACCGCGAGAGCCACAGACTTCAAGATTGACGACAAATATTTCATTTTTGGCAAAGGTCAGCCGTGTTTGGCACGCAGCATGGTTGTCGGAATCCCCATCAACTCAAGCCAGATCAGAAGAAATGCCAAAAAACTAGGATCTGTGCCTGCGTGCTTAATTGGCAATTGAGTTGACCGCCTAAAATGACGTAAACAACCCACCAACCAAGCCGCAAGGAAGCCCCACCGCAAGTAGCAGCTTTAGTGTTCCCCCGAAATCCCATGACCATATCCATCAATTTCAAGCTTCAGCTCAAGCTTATCACCTTAGTCTCCGCTGCGATGCTGCTTTTGAACGACGGCGCCTTGGCAGGGCCGAGTGCAGTTGCAGAATCACCCGTAATCACATCCAGAACACCGCAGCGGATTCAGCAAATCGAGGCTGCTTTGAACGGCTCAAAGAACTTGTACCTCGCAGTGTCTTCTGAGGGAGACATCGCCTGCGACTGGGCCGACTGGATCGAGCCCGAAATTGTACTCAAGAACGGAACCGTGATCGACCTCACCACGATCAATTGGAAATCCAACACGCAAGGATCAGGTTCAACGAATGTTGGCCTCAACAACCAGAAAAAGCCTTTGGTTGTGGAAGGGAAAACCATCACAAAGGGCATCGGCACCCATGCGGACTCCCTGATCGCTTACGAACTGCCAGCTGATGCCGACAAATTCCGCGCCAAGGTAGCGATTGATGACGGGGGAATGAAACGGGATGGAAAACTCAGCGGCGCGAGTTTGAAGTTCATGGTCTTCACTAGCGAACCAACCGCCAGTCAGTTGACTGGACAGATTGATGCCACCGAGGTTCCCCTAGAACTTTTCACCCTGCCAGAAGGACTTGAGGTCACGAT
>JBILKY010000343.1:0-3869 GCA_044376395.1 Chthoniobacteraceae bacterium
TCGCCTCCTTCTTAAAATAGTCGCCGAACGACCAGTTCCCGAGCATCTCGAAGAAGGTGTGATGGTAGGTATCCAAACCCACGTCCTCGAGGTCGTTATGCTTGCCGCCGGCGCGGATGCACTTCTGAGTGTCAGCCGCGCGCGTATCCGAACCGGGGACGACGCCCGCCCAGCGGGAAACGTCGGCGTTCTTCTGCCCGAGGAAGATCGGAACGAACTGGTTCATCCCTGCATTGGTGAAGAGCAGATTCGGGGAATCCGGCATCAAACTCGAGGACGGGACAAGGGTGTGGTGCTTCTCGCGGAAGAAATCGAGAAACGACTGTCGGATCTGGGCGCTGTTCATCATAGCCGGTGCAAAAGACTCGGGACTGTAGGGATAAGTTGAAGCCGCGCCAATAGAGTTGTGCGGCAAGCCGAGCCGCCAAGCCCCCGAGTCTTGTGAAAACGACCAGTGTTCGGAGGTTCTGGCGATTTTTAACCAGCCCGCAGCGTGATACTTGCTCGAAATTGCGCACTCAAATTCATAAGTAGTTCAGAATGAATTGTAGATATGGCTTGGCAAGGCTCCTGCTCAAGGGATGGGAGTGCTCCTCAAATCTTATCAAACCGCTGATCTGTTCGACGAACTCATGGACCCGAAAGGGGAGGTCCGTCCGTACTACCAAACCGTTGCCAACTTCTTCGAGGGCCTGCCCCCGGAGGAACTCGACCAAAAAGTGAAAAGCCTTGAACTGCTCTTCCTGAAGCAGGGCGTGACATTCACGGTGTACGGGGACAAGCAGGGCACGGAGCGCGTGTTCCCTTTCGACCCGATCCCGCGGGTCATCCCGGCAGCCGAGTGGGAGGTGGTGGAAGCGGGCCTCGTCCAGCGCATCACCGCGCTGAACCTTTTCCTGTACGACATCTATCATGAGCAAAAGATCCTGAAGGACGGTGTCATTCCATCTGAGGTGATCCATGGCGCGGCCCATTTCCGGCCGGAATTCGTCGGCACATCAGTGCCGCGTGACACATACATCCATGTGTGCGGGACTGACCTGATCCGCGACCGGGATGGCAGCTACCTTGTCTTGGAGGACAACGGCCGCTGCCCCTCGGGCGTTTCGTACGTCCTCGAAAACCGCTCCGCGATGAAGCGCGTCATGCCGCAGCTCTTCGGCCGGGCTGGAGTGCGCTCCGTGGACACGTACCCGGCGGATTTGCTTTCAACCCTGCGGTTCATCGCCCCGCGCCAGACAGCACATCCGAATTGCGTGCTGCTCACACCCGGCGTTTTCAACAGCGCGTACTTCGAGCATTCGTTTCTTGCACGCGAGATGGGTATTGAAATCGTGGAGGGCCGCGACCTGCTTGTTCTGGATGGATTCGTCTACATGCGAACCACGCGCGGACTGCAACAAGTTGATGTGATCTACCGTCGCATCGACGACGATTTTCTGGATCCAAAGGTTTTCCGCAAAGACTCGATGCTAGGCGTCCCGGGGCTCGTGGACGCGGTGCGCAGGGGCAACGTGGTGCTTGCAAACGCAATCGGCACTGGCGTAGCCGATGACAAAGTCACCTACGCGTATGTGCCTGACATGATTGATTATTACCTCGGACAAGAGCCCATCCTCAAACAAGTTCCGACCTACCTCGCGTGGCGCGACGACGACAAAAAATACATCCTCGAACATCTTCCCGACCTCGTGGTGAAAGCCGCCAATGAAAGCGGCGGATACGGGATGCTCATCGGGCCGCGCGCGACTCGGGAAGAGATCGCCGAGTTCCGCGCGAAAATCGAAGAGGCTCCCCGCAACTACATCGCTCAGCCCGTCGTGTATTTTTCCCAACACCCCACGCTCGTGGATGGACGCCTGGAGGGAAGGCATGTGGACCTGCGTCCATTCATCCTGTGCGGCGAGACTGTAAAGGTCCTGCCCGGCGGCCTGACGCGCGTTGCTCTCAAACGCGGATCGCTCGTAGTGAACTCCTCGCAGGGCGGCGGAAGCAAGGACACATGGGTGCTCGCCTCCTAACCCCTTAACCCCGCAAAAGACGATCTTTTATGCTCTCACGAGTTGCCGACCACCTCTACTGGATGTCCCGCTATATTGAGCGGGCCGAAAACCTCGCCCGCCTCATGCAGGTCAGCGTCGAGCTTCTGCTCGACGGAGCCGCGTTTGGCTCCCAGAACCCCGACAAATACTGGGCGCCCGTGCTTTCCGCGACCGCCATGGAGGGAGCGTTCCGCTTGCTGTACCCGGAACCAAAGCCCGGCGACAGCAGCTTCTTCCTCACACTGGACAGCCGCAACCCAGACTCGATTCTTTCCTGCGTGCAGGAGGCGCGAGAAAACGCCCGCACCGCGCGCGACCAAATCTCAGACGAAATGTGGACGGAGCTCAACGAGCTGTACCTTCAAATCAGCTCCCCAGACGGCGCCGCCTTGCTGAACAACTCGCCGCAGATCTTCTTTGAACGCATCATCGAATCCTCACTGCAGTTCGACGGCATCACCTCTGCCACGCTTCCGCGCGACGAAGGCTGGAACTTCCTACAGCTCGGTCGCTTTTTGGAACGAGCCGACAAGACAAGTCGTTTCGTCGACATCAAAACCCAGACGCAAGAAGGAATGGACCCAACAGCCGAAGTGCTGCAATGGGGCACCATTCTCCGGGCGTGCTCAGCACACGCACCGTACCGTAAAGCAAACGGCACCGAAGTCAGCCTCGAGCGCGTTCTCGATCTACTCGTGTTCTCAACCGACTTTCCGCGTTCCATCAGATTCTCTGTGCGGATGGTGGATGAGATGCTCCATAATATTTCCGGCCACCCTACCGGACAGTACTCGAACCACTGCGAGAAGCTGGCGGGCGCTCTTCTTGCGCAGTTGAATTTCTCCGGGACCGCCGATGTTCTGAGCAGAGGCGTGCATGCCTACATCGACGAGCTGCAGGTGTCGCTCAACACCCTTGGTCAGACGATCTTTGAAACCTACGTGAAGCTGCCGCAACAGGTCGCCGGGATCGCCAAGCCGCAGGTCTTTGACCCGTTTGAAATCCACCTCCAAAAACAACAGCAGCAGCAGCAACAACAGGCGCCGGAGATCCGGCGTGATTTCATCAGCTACGAATCCGACTCCAGCCTGTTGCAGCGATCAGATGCCACATTGCAGCGCGCCGCAGGAGGCATATGAAGCTTAGGATCACGCATTCGACCCGATACCTTTACCCAACTCCAGTTGAACGCAATGCCAACGAACTGCGCCTGACTCCCAAAAAAAGCCCGTGGCAGGAGCCCGAGTTCTTCATGCTCCGCGTGCTTCCCTCGACCCGGCTCAAGAGGTTCAACGATTTTTACGGAAACCACGTTTCCTACTTCGAAGTTGAGGAAGCGCACACGGCGCTCAGCATCGAGGCCACTTGCAACGTCACCACGCAGGACCGCTACGGCAGCGGCATACCACAAAAAATTCCATTGGCTTCTTTAGACGACTCGAGCGCCATGGAATTCATCGAACCGTTTCTTGCACCCACAAACCTCGTTGAAATTCCACCGGAGATCTGGCGCGCGGCAGTGGATGTTCGTAGCGAACACAACGATGTGTTCGGCATGGCGACGGGCATCATGGAGTACATCCACAAAACTTGCCAATACGTGCCGGGCGCGACCAACGTGAACACTACCACCTCCGCCTTTGCGAAAGATCCCAGAGGCGTCTGCCAAGATTTCGCGCACCTCATGCTGGCGATGTGCCGCAGCGTGCAACTTCCCGCCCGGTACGTGAGCGGATACCTGTTTGACGCGAAAAGAACCGAGGTGCGGGGAGCTCACGCCTCTCATGCGTGGGTCGAAATCTGGCTTCCGGGCCTGGGCTGGCACGG
>JBILKY010000093.1:0-11952 GCA_044376395.1 Chthoniobacteraceae bacterium
ATGGGCACGAGTCTGGCGCGCTCCAGCGCTTACGCCTCCTGCCTCGCAGAGCGCGCGGCGGGCTTCGGCATCGACTGGGACAGTGGCAACGGTGAGGATCTTTACGAGGTGCGCGCACGCATTCACACCGCGTTGGAGCGCGCGCACAAGGAGTCGCGTCCGACGGTGCTTGAGATCGCCACTTATCGCTACTACGGCCACTCCGTTGCGGACGCAAAGCACAAGGTCTACCGGTCCGAGGAGGAGATCGAGCGCTACAAGAACGAGCACGATCCCATCCAGCTTTGGAAAGCACGCTTGCTTGAGGAGCGCGTGTTAAACGAGGAACAGTACGAGGCGATCGACGCTTCGATTCGCGAAGAAGCCGCCGAAAGCGTGCGGTTCGCCGACGAAAGCCCGTATCCCTCCGAGGCCTCGATCACCGAGGACGTTTATTACGAAGTCGACCGGCACACGGCAGCAGGACGGACCGGCCGCCATTTCTTCAACGACTAATCTTCAACGCCTAATCGCCGCCAACTGGGCTTGAATCTTGCGGGCCGGCGCCCCTTGAAACAAAGGCCCTCGGCGCGCTTCTGAAGCACCCCGCAACCGGGTTTACAACACACCATTTGCCATGCCTGAGATCACTTATCGCGAAGCACTCCGTCACGCGATGGCGGAAGAAATTGAACGGGATCCGAACGTCGTCCTCATGGGCGAGGAAGTCGCCGAATACGACGGCGCTTACAAGGTGACCGAGGGTCTCTGGAAGCGTTTTGGAGACAAGCGCGTCGCCGATACGCCGATCAGCGAAGCGGCGTTCATCGGCATGGGAGTCGGAGCGTCGATGCTCGGCATCCGCCCGGTGATGGAACTGATGTTCTGGAGCTTCTCCGCGGTCGCGTGGGATCAAATCGTCAACAACGCGGGTTTTGTCAGGTACATGAGCGGCGGATTGATCAACTGCCCCATCGTCATCCGCGGGCCCGCAAACGGCGGAACCAACGTTGGCGCCACACATTCCCACACTCCTGAAAACTGGCTTGCGAACATTCCCGGCATGAAGGTCGTGTGCCCTGCGACGGCATACGACGCGAAAGGACTGCTTAAATCAGCGATCCGTGACAACGATCCCGTGATGTTCATGGAGAACACACTTTTGTACGGCGAAAAATGGGAGGTTCCGGAGGAAGAATACCTGATCCCGCTCGGCGTTGCAGACCTCAAGCGCGAGGGATCCCACGTATCGCTCATCGCCCATGGACGCGCAGTGTTGACCGCGCTAAAGGCTGCGGAACTGCTCCAAGCCGAGCACGACATCAGCGCCGAAGTGCTCGACCTGCGCTCGATCCGCCCGCTGGACGAAGAAGCCATCCTGCAAACCGTCCGCAAAACCCACCGCGCGGTTTTGGTGGAGGAAAACAAGCCGTTCTGCGGAGTCGGCGCGCAGATCGCGAGCATCATTCAGGAAAAATGCTTCGATGATCTGGATGCTCCCGTGCTGCGAGTCTCGGCAATCGATGCTCCTGCAGTTTACAGCCCCGAGCTCGAACGGCGGCAGTTGCCGCGCCCCACGGACATCGTTTCGAAGGTGCTCAGCATCTGCTAGCCGCTGCTAGCCACTCGGAGCGCACTTGAAAAAACCCGGGCCGCAGGAGGCAGTCCGGTGGCTACCCCGCAGTCGCTACCCCATTCGTGAGCGCAAATGTGGCGCGGTGTGCAGTCACCGTTGATCAAGCGTTCCAGTGGATCTAGGACCACGGCCGCAGACCGATCCGTGAAGAACGGCTGTGCAAGGGAAGGTCAACCGAGCAAATACTCAGGATTGAGCGCGTGGAGTGATTTCGGAATGAACACGCCGTTTTCGCGAATCAGTTTTCCATCGAAGTGAATCGTTCCACCGCCGTACTCCTTGCGCTGGATATTCACCAGATCCCAGTGCACCTGCGAGCGGTTGCCGTTCTCGGTCTGCTCATAGCACTGGCCAGGAGTGAAGTGGAACGAACCCCGTATTTTTTCATCAAACAGGATGTCCCGCATCGGACTTAGGATGTGCGGATTGAATGCAATCGCAAACTCACCGATGTAGCGCGCGCCGGCGTCGCTGTTGAGGATTTGATTCAGCTTTTCGGTGTTGTTCGCGGAAGCGTTGACGATCTTTCCATCCTTGAACTCGAGCCTGACGTTGTCAAAAGCGGTCCCTTGATAAATCGAAGGCGCGTTGTAGGTGATGTGGCCTTGGACGCTGTTTTTGACCGGCGCCGTGAACACTTCGCCATCGGGAATGTTGTGCTTTCCTCCGCAGGGAATCGCAGGGATGCCTTTGATCGAAAAGCGCAGATCGGTTCCGGGCCCGCGAATTTCAACCTTATCCGTGCGGTCCATGAGCGTCTTTAGGGCCTTCATGCCGGGCACCATTCGGGAGTAATCAAGCGTGCAGACGTCGAAATAAAACTTCTCAAAAGCCTCGGTGCTCATGCTCGCGAGCTGGGCCATGGACGAAGAGGGCCACCGCAACACGCACCACTTGGTGCGTTTGACGCGCCAGTCCAGCACGGGCTTCATTTTGCGGGCCACAAGCTTGAGCTGCGCGGCGGGGACATCGCTCATTTCAGTGATGTTTTCACTGCCGCGGATCGCGATGTAGGCGTGCATGCGCTTCATGCGCGCCAGCTCCACGCCGGACGAAACATCCAGCTGCGCCTCGGTCGCACCCAACGCCATTTCGCGGCTGATGCGAGCGTTCTGCAGCTGAACGTACGGAAGCGCTCCCGCGGCGCGCGCGGCCCGCACCAGGGCGATGGTCATTTCAGCGGGAATGTCGAACGCGTCGATGAGGACTTTTTCGCCCTTGCGCAATTCGGTGGAGAACGACACTAGGCCTTTCGCAAGCCTGTCAAAGCGTGGATCGTGCATCCCCAGTTCGTACATCCTCCACGGTCTTTAAACGAAACTTTTCTTTCATGGGGGGGTTGATGTACTCACTGCTCGATCCATCCCAGCACCCCAGCCCCTCCCCCGAATGCACCGAATCCTCATCGTCTTGCTGAGTTGCGTAACCGTGATGCCCTTGCAGGCCGCGGCGCCGAATATCCTTTTCCTTTTTGCAGACGACTGGGGGCGCCATGCCAGTATCTACGCGAAAACCGGCGGGGCACCAGGCACCGCTCAAATCAGTGACCTTGTTCAGACGCCCAATTTCGACAAAATCGCCCGGCGCGGGGTCCTCTTCCGCAACGCCCACGTCAACGCGCCCTCCTGCACCCCTTGCAGAAGCTCCCTGCTATCGGGCCAGTATTTTTGGCGGACCGGACGCGGCGGCATTTTAGTCGGAGCCGTCTGGGATTCCGCGATCCCGACTTTTCCCCTTCTTTTGCGTGATCAAGGATTCCACATCGGCAAGACCTTCAAGGTTTGGAGCCCGGGCACTCCAGCAGACTCGCCTTTCGGAGGCCAGCAGTATGCCTATGAAAGCGCCGGACGCCGTTTCAACCATTTCTCAACGGAGGCCTGCAAACTCATGGACGCTGGCAAAACAGCGAAAGCTGCGAAGGACGAAATCCTCGGTGAAGTTGCCGGAAACTTTGAGAGTTTCCTCAAGGCGCGCCCGAAGGACCAGCCCTTCTGCTACTGGTTTGGACCAACAAACACACACCGCATTTGGAAGCAGGGCAGCGGAGCGAAGATCTGGTCTTTGGACGGCGAAAAGTTAAACGGCAAGCTTCCTGCGTTCCTGCCAGACGCGCCTGAGATTCGCGAGGACGTCGCGGATTACGTGGGGGAAATTCAGGCGTGGGACGCGGCAATCGGCGTCCTGCTCGAGCAATTGGAGCGTTCAGGCGAAATGGCCAATACCATAGTGGTCATCAGCGGCGACCACGGAGCGCCCGGATTTCCACACGGCAAATGCAATCTCTATGAATTCGGAACGGGCGTGAGCCTCGCGATCGCTGGACCCGGCGTGAAGGGCGGACGCGTGGTGGATGATTTCGTGAATCTCCCGGATCTCGCACCAACGCTGCTTGAGGCTGCAGGTGTGCGCACGCCCGAGGTGATGACGGGGCGCAGCTTGTGGCCTGTGTTGCATTCCGAAAAACAGGGCTTGGTTGATCCATCGAGAACATGGGTTGTCACCGGACGCGAACGCCATGTGGAAAACGCTCGCGCCGATCATTCTCCGTATCCAGCCCGCGCCATTCGAAATGCACAGTATTCGTATGTGATAAACTTCCGACCCGACCGTTACCCGCTCGGTGATCCATACGGCCTGCAGGATGGGAAAGTACCGGACCCCGCAGTGGTGGCATCCAACACAAGGGCGATTCATCCCGACGATGATGCTGGGCCGACCAAAGCATGGCTGGTGTCGCACCACAACGACCCGCAATGGAAAGCGTTTTACGAGCGGACCTACAGCAAGAGGCCACGCGAAGAGCTGTACGATCTCAGCAAGGATCCATTTGAGATGCACAACGTCGCCAGCGACGCGGCTTACGAGGGCGTCCGCAAAGACCTTGAGGGGCGGCTGCTTGCCGAGCTCCGGCGTACCGGGGATCCGCGGCTCGTCAACGATGGTGACTACTACGAGAACCCGCCGCTTGCGGGCCCCCCGGAAGGTGCCAGCCGAAAAAAAGGTCGGTAGATCAAGCGGCCGACAGTTCGGCAAACCTGAGACCCCCCTGTTCACCAAACCCATCCCACGCCCCATGAAAAAGCCATTCGCCGCCATCGCATGGCTGCTCCTTCTCTTGCTGGCGCCTCTCGCCTCAGCAAATCTCCGGGTTGTTCCGTTCGACGTTGATGCAACACCGCCGCTCGGCGCCGCGATGGCGTATGATCCCGTAAAGCGCGTCGACGAACTCACTCTGCGCTGCCGCGGCATCGTGATCTTGGGCGCCGATCAGCCCATTGTGCTGTGCGCCGTTGATTGGATCGGCATCGCAAACGGCGGCCACGATTATTTCCGTGCTGAACTCGCAAAGGCCGCTGGAACCGACCCCGCTCGAGTCGCTGTTCACGCCCTCCACCAGCACGACGCCCCGGGCTGTGATTTTACAGCCGAGAAAATCATCAAGGAACTCGAGGTTCAGGGATACACCCGTTTCGAGGGGGACTTTCATCGCGCCGTCATTGCACGCGCGGCAGACGCAATCCGCGCGGGCCTGCCGACCGCCCAGCCCGTCACGCATTTCTCCTACGGCGAAGCGGAAGTGAAAGAAGTGGCTTCCAACAGGCGCGTGGAGCGGCTGCCGAACGGCACCGTCGGACGCATGCGTAGCAGCGCCTGCAAAATCGAAGAGTTGCGCGCACTGCCGGATGGTGTGATTGACCCCATCGTTTCGGTGCTGTGTTTCTGGAACAATAACACGCCCGTCGCGGTGTTCAGTTCCTATGCCTGTCATCCACAGAGCTACTACCGGCTCGGGATTCCCAGTCCTGATTTTCCGGGGATCGCGCGGTTCATCCGAGGGCAGGATGTCAATGCCGCGCTCCATGTGCATTTCAACGGCGCAGGAGGAAACGTGGCGGCCGGTAAATACAACGACGGGTCGCAGCCCAATCGTATTCAGCTCGCAACGCGCCTAGCCGCGGGCATGCGCGAGGCTTTTGAGAAGGGAAAAAAAACGCAACTATCCGCCGGCGACGTCGGGTGGTCTCGGGAACGTGTAAGCCTGCCGCTGGCGGCTCATTTAGACGAGGAGTCTTTGGTTTCGAAAATCAAGAGCACCGCAGCCAAGGGTTATATTTCGTACGCAGACCAGCTCGCGTGGCTGCGCTGGACAAAACAGGGCAACCAAATTGACGTCACTTGCCTGAAGATCGGCGACGCACGGATGCTGCATTTGCCCGGTGAACTCTTCGTTGAATACCAACTCGCCGCAAAAGCAATGCGACCCGATCTGCACGTGATGATGGCCGCATACGGACAGTATGGACCGGGGTACATCGGCACCGCCGCTGCCTATCCGGAGGGCGGTTACGAAATCGGTCTCAACTCTTCAAGTGTCGCGCCGGAGGTGGAGTCCGTTTTGATGGGGGCCATGCGAAAGCTGCTCAACCAAAACTAGGCGCTGCCCGACCGCGGAATCGTTCAGCGTCACCGGACCTCCGAGCCGGCGCACAAAAAAGCAAACGCTCTTCTAATTCTGCCGGCGTTCGCGCACGGACGCAGCCAGCTCCGCAATCACCTCGGCTCGCGGCTTCGCGCCAAGGTTGCCCTTACCGTGCAGCCGGACGCTCACGCAGCCCGCCTCCAAATCGCGCTTTCCGATCACAAGCATTGTGTGGACTTTGCTCTCCTCTGCGCGCAGCACCTTACCGTTGATTTTGTCAGTGCTTACGTCGCTTGTGACACGGATTCCAAGCCCGCGCAACTCGTTCTCGAGCGCGCGCGCTGCGCCCACCAGTTCATCCTCCGCGCCAATGGGAAGAATCCTCACCTGCTCGGGCGCGAGCCAGAGCGGGAAGTTGCCGGCGTAGTGTTCGATCAGAAAACCGATGAACCTCTCGTGCGTACCGAGCGGAGCGCGGTGGATGCAGAGCGGGGTTTTCTCCGTGTTGTCGCGGTCCTTGTAGACCAAGCCGAAGCGAGAAGGTACGGCAAAGTCGACTTGATTTGTCGCGATGGTGAATTCGCGACCGATAGCGCTCCAAACCTGCACGTCAATTTTTGGCCCGTAAAACGCAGCCTCATTCGGCACTTCCACGTATTTGATCCCCGACTTCACCAGCACCGCGCGCACCATTTCTTCGGTCTGTTTCCAAAGCTCTGGTTCGTTGACAAATTTTTCTCCAAGACGCGCGGGATCATGCGTGGAAAAGCGCATGAGATAATCACCCAGTCCGAAGATTTTAAAATAGTTCAGGTACATTTCGTTCACCGCCATGAACTCCGCCTCGAACTGTTCCGGGGTGCAGTAAAGGTGCGCGTCGTTCATCTGCATCGAACGCACACGGTGCAGCCCGAGCAGTTCGCCGGACTGCTCGTAACGGTAGCAGGTGCCGTACTCTGCGAGGCGCAGAGGAAGGTCACGATAGCTGCGCGGCACCGCCTTGTAGATCTTGTGGTGGTGCGGACAATTCATCGCCTTGAGATAATACTTGTCCGAAACAGCCTTCTCACCGTCTCCGTCTTTTTCCGCGAGCTCCATCGGGGGAAACATACTCTCCGCGTAGTACGGCAGGTGGCCGCTGGTGAGGTACATGTTCTCGCGCGCCAGATGAGGCGTGCGAACGCGTTGATAGCCGGCCGCAAACTCGGTTTCTTTCGCGAGCTTCTCAAGCTCCTCGATAAGCACCGTGCCATTCGGCAGCCACAGCGGCAGGCCCGGGCCAACGTCCTCATCGAAGGTGAACAGCTCCATCTCGCGTCCGAGCTTGCGGTGATCGCGCTTGCGCGCCTCCTCCTGCATCGTGAAATAGGCCTCAAGCTCGGTCTTGTTTTTAAAAGCGGTGCCGTAAATGCGCTGCAACTGCGGATTCCGTTCGTCCCCCTTGTAGTAAGCGCTCGCAACGTGCGTGAGCTTGAACGCACCGATGTTTCCCGTGCGCATCACATGCGGCCCCGCGCACAGATCGATGAAGTCGCCATTGCGATAAAGCGAGATCTCCTCGTGCTCCGGAATGCCCGAAATGATGTCCAACTTGAACTTGCTGGGCTTGGTGCGATCGGCGAGCGCGCCAAGACGGCCCTTGGTGGCGAGTTCCAGCGCCTCGTACCGCGACACGACCTGTCGCTCGAAAACATGGTTCGCCTTGGTCTCCTTGCGCATCTCTTCCTCGATTTGCGCGAAGTCCTCCGGGGTGATCCGGTGCGGGAGTTCAAGGTCGTAGTAGAAACCGGTGTCCACCGGAGGCCCCGCGGCAAACTCGGCTTCGGGCCAGATCTTGAGGATGGCCGTCGCCAGCACATGCGCGGCAGAGTGCCTAAGACGCTCCAAATCGGTCATCTGGTTGCGTTGTTCGAGTGTTTTGCGTTCTTCGGCCATAAGTAGGTCAGGAAAAGTTCAGGATTCAAAAGCAGTCCCGTCAAACATGTGCATGCAACGGGCGGTTGCGAAGGCTACGTCAAACCCGCGCGGCGGGCAAAGAGCGTTTCTCATCCAATGATCTGCCGCGCTCGGCTTCGCAGCGGGTCACCGGGCCGGGCCCCATACTTTTTCGAGGAGTTGATGAAGCTGCGGGTCGTACTCTTTCAATTCCGCGCGCACGAAAGGATAAAAGTCATTCCGGTAAAGATACGCCTCAGTGCCTTCTGCAAAGTATTCTTTGTGGTTGTTGAGTCCGTAATGCTTGACCGTTTCGCCTGTGTAAAGAAGTACCTGCCGATAAAGGCCCGCACCCTCCGCATGCTGAAAAGTCTTCAAAACCTCCGGATTCTCAAAGCCGAGCACCTGGTCGTGGTACCCATGGGCGAGCTCATGCAGGACCACCGCTGGATGCTTGAGTATTTGTTGACGTGAAAAGAGCTCCTTTGCCTGCGGGATGTGCACCTTCTTTGCAAGGCGCGGGTCATGCTGGTTTGAGCGCAGCCAGCCCTCGCTCGGATGGTACTGCATTGTTTTCAGCGACGGGTGGCTGTGTTCGATCCATATGCCGACTTTTTTGAGCGCAGCGAGGGGTTCCGCGGGCACAAGAATGCTGATGCGTTGGAGATGGTTTGCCAGCATCGAAAGGGCTTTTGCGCCCGCCTCCGCATGCTCGCCCGCGAGCAGCGCGGGATCCACGCTCACCTCCCAACCCTCAATGTTTCTCGTCACGGGATCGAAACGCGGCGTGAATTTTTGAGACGTCGCAGCCGGCGTCGAGGATGACTGGGCATGGACGGATTGCGTGAAAACGCACAGCAAAACTAGTAGCGCTGAAATGGTGGAGTGCATCATGGGGGTGGATTCGATTTCGCTTCGCGACTCTTTACGACTGGCTGCCGATTGCCGCGTGAGCGCGGCTCGCGCCATCGCGTAAAGATCAAGCCGCGGGCGTTCTAAGGCGAGGCCGGACTGCTGCTGCGGACTTTCAAACGGACCCGGCGTTCGCCGAGCTGGAGTGCGTCGAGCCTGTTGAGAAGCGCGGTTTCCTTTTTCAGGAACGGCCAGAGGTGACCAAGCCAGCGGAGCGTTTTTTCCGCATAAAACGGGCTCAGCGGCAGGCGGCCGATGTGCGTGGCTTCGCGCTGAATCTGAATTTTGCCGTTGCTGACCCAGATCTTGACCTGACTTTGCAGTTGGAATTCAAAACCAGCGTATTCGTGAAGGCTTGTCCACTCGATGCGCTCGTCGAGTAAACGCACGCCTGCGCGCTTAAATCGCACCGGCGTGTTCCGCGATGCTGCTCCGGACAAAGCGTGAGTCAGGTGGGCGTTGATTTCCGCTTCCGAAAGTTCAATCGTGGCGGCTTGCGGCCGGGAAAGCGTGTTCGCGATGAGCGCGTCAATTTCGCGCGCCTTTGCATCCGCGGTCGCTGCGGGCAGGGGACGCAGCGGGGGACGCAAACTTTGAATCGCCACGCTAAGCGCGCCGGAGACAACGAGCGCCGAGCCGACTAGGGCGGCGAGTTGGCCGCGTGTGATCCACGGCGTCCCCGTGCTCTCCGCGTCGGTGTGCTTTTTTCGCGGGCTGACGTGGAGCGGACGAGGCGGCATGGTTAGTCAGCCTTCTTGGGCTTGGAGGCCGGTTTGGATTCTCCGCCTTTAGATCCAACCGAGGATCCACCCGAGGATTTTGATCCACTCGGAGACGGGGAGGCCGAAGACCCGCTCGAACTGCCGGAGGAGTTGGAGCCGCTGGAGGAGGATTCCTTAGAAGCGGAGTCACTTTTGGCGGCGGACTTGTAGTTCTCGGACCGGTAGTCAGTAATGTAAAAACCGCTGCCCTTGAATATGAGACCGGCGCCTGAGCCAAGCTGCCGTTTCACCTTTCCCTTGCCCCAGGTTTTCATGCGACAGGCTTCCTTCGGGCATGTTTTAAAGGCGTCGTCCTTCATGGACTGAAAGATCTCGAAGTCTTTTTTGCACTTTTCGCAACTGTATTCGTAGGTGGGCATAAACGGGTGTCAGGGAATCTGTGTACAAACTACCACAGGCTGCTGGCGAAGGCGCAAGTGGAGTTTGTTTCAGGGCGGCGGGCTTAAGCTTGCGCTGCTGGCTTGAGAAGTGGAAGGATTTAGGGATGGATCGAGCAACAACCATCACGCAACTCCGCGGGGATTGTGATCAGATCTCGCGATTGATCACGCAGATGCACCCCGCGCTTCCGAAGCTTGGGGATGCTGGGACGCAGGGCGAGATTTTGAAGGCGCTTTTCGAGCTGACCAAGCAGGTGGAGGTGGTGAAGAAGCAGTTGATGCGCCTGGAAAAGCGGGATGACAGCGCGGAGTTGTAAGGGGATTAGCTCTTGCAATCGGCGGGGGATTTATTAGGAAGTAGGGGATTGGCAGCCGCGGGTATAGCTTAGTGGTAAAGCTCCAGCCTTCCAAGCTGGCTAGGAGGGTTCGATTCCCTCTACCCGCTCCATCCTTTCAAGTCCCTCTCGGGCCCGCAATTACTCTGGCAACCAGCCACTTGCGGGCCTTCTTCTTGCCCGGATCACACGGGCCACCACGGGCCAGGCCAGGCCATCAAAAGCCACAAAATGACAAAAAAGGCGTGGATGAACGTGGATGGTTTTTAAGGCACACGGCCCCCTTGTGTGCGATGGGTTCGTGTGAAAATCCGACAGAAACGTTATACCTCTGGGATTGTGAAGTGGGAGGCCGACCTGGGTGAGGTAAATGGTCGCCGAATCCAGCGCTATTTCCCAACCCGCGATCAGGCCGAAGAGTTCCTGCGAGAATCCAAAGCCTCCCTGAAACTTCACGGCACCGAAGCGGTCCTTCTTTCCCTCGCCGACCGGGTGCTTTTCAGCAAATGGAAGGAGGAGCTTGCGCAAGTCGGAGCCACAATCGAACAGGCGGGTACTTTTTTTCTCAAACATCACCTGCCCCTCAAAAAATGCCCCTCTTTGGTGGAACTCGGCAGGATGTATCTCGATGCCATGAGGTCCGGCGGGGATTCCGCCCTCAATTCAGAAAAAACCATCGAAGACCTAAAGCGCCCCAATCTCCAGAACCTCTTCCGCTACGCCTACGCGCGCGGCATCGAGGATATTCAAGACATCAATCGAGACTTCATTCAGGACTGGCTGAATGCCGCCGGGGGGAGGGCGGAAACGAAGAAGAACCGGATCCGGACCGTGCGTCACTTTCTGGAGTGGGCACGCCAATCAAAGTTTATCCCTTTCAATCCAATCATGGGTCGGGACAACGCCATCACTGTGGGAGAGGAAAAGAAGGGTGACATCCTCAGTTACGGGGTTCTTGAGATCCGGGCGCTGCTGACGCAGGTGCTTACCGGACAGCATCGATCCAAATACAACCGGTATAAGGACGAATTTGAATGGGTGCCCTACACCTCGTTCATGGGCTATGTTGCTGCGGCTCTTTTCTGCGGACTTCGTCCTGAGGAAATCAAACGAACTCCCCTGTCGAATTTGGATCTGTCAGACCGGCGTCTGGTGGTGACCGGCCGGGCGAGCAAAACGAACAAGCCGCGTGTCATTGAGCTTTCTCCAGTGGCCACCGCATGGTTAAGACTTTGGCGGCGCCTCTGTCCGGAACAGGATTCGCTGATGCCGGAAACCTTTCCCGGACGATGGAAGGCCCTCCGTACCGCCGCCGGAGCCCCCTCGCTCCATGACGGACTCCGTCATACGTTCGCGTCCATGCACTACGCCGAGCACCAGAATGCTGCTCACCTGCAAGCCATCATGGGGCACGACGAAACACAGGACACTCTTTTTGCCCATTACCCCGAGTTCCGCAGTTTGGTCTGTAGGTTGAAAAAATTTACAGAGAGACGCCGGTAAAACTCGGACATGCTACAGAGTAAAAATTGGCGCGAGTGCTTGTAGTGGAGAAGACCCCCTTGTTGGGAAA
>JBILKY010000344.1:0-3868 GCA_044376395.1 Chthoniobacteraceae bacterium
TGTAGTCCCAGAGATCCAGCTGAGACGGAGCGCCGTTCATGTGCAGATAAATCAGGCGCTTTGCCTTCTGAGGCAGATGAGGAAATTCAGGTAGACCAGGGTGAACAGAGCCGCCAGCCTTTGCGAAGGCGTCCCGAGCAAGGAGCCCCGCGAGAGCGACGCCGCCGACGCGCAGTCCGGCATTGCCGAAAAACTGGCGTCGGTTGATGGACAATTGGTGTTCGAGTAAAGGATCCATGGCTATTTGTTCAGAGCTTCGTCGAGGTTCAGCAGCAGGTTGGCGGCAAGAGTCCACGCAGCGAGTTCTGTTGGCGCGAGCTCAGGAGCAGGCTTGCTCTCACCGAAGGTTACAAGCTTCGAGGCATCCTCGCTCGCGGACTGAAACCGGGCCCGATGCTTGTCTAGAGCCTCGAGAACCGTGCCGCACTCGGAGGAAGTCGGCGCACGGCCAACGGCGCATCTCCACGCAAATTTTATCCGCTCGCCATCGGAAGCGCCTCCCTCCTTCAGGATACGCTGTGCGAAATGTCGTGCGGCCTCGACATGCTGGATGTCGTTCAAAAGCACGAGCGCTTGAAGCGGCGTATTGCTGCGCTCGCGGCTGAGGCAAAAACTCTCGCGCGGCGGCGCGTCGAAAGTCGTCATGGCAGGCGGCGGTGCGGTTCGTTTCCAGAACGTGTAGAGGCTGCGGCGGTACAGCGCGTCACCCGTGTCTCGTGTGTAGCGCGCGGTGTTGCTTCCGGAAAATCCGACGGGTTCCCAGATGTTATCAGGCTGGTACGGGCGTACACCTTTCCCCCCGACCTTTGGATTCATAAGGCCGGAAATAAAGAGCGCAGAGTCCCGGATGACCTCCGCATCAAGCCGGAAACGCGGGCCCCGCGCGAGGAGGCGGTTTTCAGGATCCTTTGAAAGAAGCTCGGTAGTGACAGCGGCGGACTGGCGGTACGCGGCCGAAGTAACCAGCATTTTGACGAATTTCTTCGTGTCCCAACCCTGTTCGCGGAAGGTGACAGCAAGCCAGTCGAGCAGTTCGGGATGACTGGGGGAATCTCCCTGCGAACCGAAATCATTCACGGATTTGACCAACCCCGTGCCGAAGAACTGCTGCCAGAAGCGATTCACAATAACGCGCGTCGTGAGCGGATTCTGCGGGGAAAGCAACCATTCGGCGAGATCGATGCGGTTGTAGTTTTCTTTGCTGGGCAACGGCGGGAAAACTTCGGGCGTGCGCCTGAAGACTTGCTCGCCCGGCTTGTCGTACTGGCCCCGCTGCATGACGTGGGCTTGGCGCGGTTGCGGCAAGTCGGCCATGACGAGCGTGGTCGGGATTGCGTCGGAAAGCGTCTTGCGCTTGGCCTCGAGGCGCAGTTTCTCGGCCTTGGGTCCGTCTACGATCTCGCGCGCGCCGACATAGGCGTTTTCAAGCCACCAATCCTTCAATTTTTGAGTTTCCGCCGGCGACCATTGTTCGGGCTTCTTGCCGCGCACAAGCGTCTGGAGATCGTTCGGCAATTCCTTGACCAGAGTTCCATGCTTCGTCTTCTGCCACACCGTCCACGACCAGTTCGCATCCTTCGCAGGCTCGACCCGGTGGCGCATCGTGAGGTGATCCCAGTGAACCGTCCCGTCGAACTGCGTGAACGCGTATCCCTCCACCTTCATGCCTGGTTTCAGTCCGACTTTTTCAGCGGGAAATTTGAGTTCGACCCACTTGCCGGCTTCGGGCAACCCGCCCATCATCACCCTCTCCGGGGTGCGCACGCGGCCAAACGGGATCGCGCCTTCCTCCCCCCATACGGCGCGATGATTCCACCCGCCCACGTGAAATTGAAGCATGACAGCCTTCGGCGGATCGACGGGGTCGAGATGGCACCAGACCGAAATTTCGCCGTTGGGCGGGATCTCGAACGATGCGCCGCTGTTGAAAAAATCCTGAGCCACACCCTTGGCCTTGCGGCGCAGCGCCAACTTGCCGGTGTGCACGGGACCTTGATCTTCGCTCACAAACATCGTGGGTTCCCCAGAGCGCTCGACTTTTGCTTTCTCGGGAAAAGAGTCCTCGAACCAAACCGTCTCTCCCGTTTGCACAGGCGGCGGTGGATTAAGTGTCGCGGGGTCGGTGTACTCGAGTTTGGCAAGGGACTCGCGAACCAGCTTTTTTTGATCCTCGATTTGTTGGTCGAATTGTTTGAGCTCCGCGTCTTGTTCCGGCGTGGCCAGTGCAAGGACCGGTGGCGTCAGCAGGATGTTGCCGTCCATCGCAGGATCAGCCGCGCTGTAGAAGAAGGCGTACATCGAATAAAAATCTTTCGCAGTGATCGGATCAAACTTGTGGTCATGGCAGACCGCGCAGCCGGCGGTGAGCCCCATCCAAACGGCCATGGTGGTTTCGGTGCGGTCGACGGCGTAACGGAACAGAAGTTCGTCCGAGATTGAACCGCCCTCGCTGGTGGTCACATTGCACCGATTGAAGCCCGAGGCGACGCGCTGGTCGTGAGTCGGGTTGGGAAGAAGATCACCAGCAATCTGCCAAACGGTGAATTGATCAAAGGGCAGGTTTTGGTTGAATGCGCGGACGACCCAATCGCGATACGGCCACATGCTGCGTTCGTTGTCTAGATGAAGCCCATGGGTGTCACCATAGCGGGCAGCGTCCAGCCAGTAGCGGGCCATGTGCTCGCCAAAACGGATGGAGCCCAGAAGCCGGTCCACGACTTTTCCGTATGCCTCAGGCGAGGAATCGTCAAGGTAAGCGTTGACCTCGGAAGGCGTGGGGGGCAGACCCGTGAGATCCAACGTGAGCCGGCGCAAGAGGGTCTCCTTGGAGGCCTCGGGCGAGGAACGCAGGCCGCGCCGACTGAGTTCCGCCTGCAGGAATGCATCCACTGGCGCAAGACTTGAGGTAGTGCCGAGGGGTGCAGGAACAGCCGCTTTCACCGGTGGCTCAAAACTCCAGTGTTTGCGGTAAGGGGCACCCTGACCAATCCATCGGCGGAGAGTTTCGATTTGGGTTTCGGTGAGCTTCTTATGGGATTCGGGCGGAGGCATCACCTCGTCGGGATCCCTCGAGAGCACCCGTTGCAGCAGGGCGCTCGCCGCAGGGTCGCCGGGTTTGACCGCCTGAACACCGTCTTTGATCGCGTAGGCGCCTTCGGGGGTGTCGAGCCGCAGTTCGGCTTTGCGCTTCTTGGAGTCAAAACCGTGGCAACTGAAGCAGTTGTCGGAAAGGATCGGTCGGATTTCACGATTAAATTCAATGGCCGCGTCAGAGGCTGGCCCAGTTGCGGGAGCGGCAGCGCAGAACGCAGTGCCCCCAGCGAAAAAGAGAATGAAGGATGCGTTGGTGAGAAAGCCGGAACGAGGAGTGGTTCGGAGCAGGCGCATAGCGTGAAAATGGGACTTCGAGAGCTAACAGGACGAGAACAGCAACACTGGGCAAACGAAACAATCTGGAACGCAGGCCATAAATTAGAGTCTGTCCGTCATTTCAGAAACATCTAAAAGAAAGTGCGTTAACGCCTGCAAAATAGGTTCTCACACATGCACTCTGCCGCCAGACCCAAAATCAGAGGGTTATGATTGAGCTCCCAAGCTTCACTATCGCCAGTGCTCCCCGATTTTTTTGCCCATCCGAACCGAGCGCAGCACGCGGCCAACCATCTTGACAGACGTCATTATCAATATATCGTGAGATGTATGAAAACCATCACACTCAATGTAAGTGAGCCGGTTTATGCCGATTTCCAGCGGTACGCCCAGGAGCAGGATCGGCCCACCTCGGAGTTATTGCGCGAGGCAATGGAACTGTATCGCCAGTCAAGAATCAGACCCGCAAGGAGCCTGCGGGATCTCAAACCCTCGTCGA
>JBILKY010000345.1:0-3865 GCA_044376395.1 Chthoniobacteraceae bacterium
CGAGGGCACTAGCTCGGCGGATCAATCTTCAAAACGCGACGAAGGTGGATGGACACTCGATTCCCCCAGATCCGACCAGCAACGTTTTTGAAAAGCACACCACTCACTTTTCCGCTGCGGACGCTGAGGGGAATTGGGTTGCATGTACTGCGACCATTAACACCACCTACGGCAGTAAGGTCGTCGTCCCCGGCACCGGCGTTGTGCTCAACAATGAGATGGATGACTTTTCAGCTGAGCCAGGCGCACCGAATGCATTTGGCCTGATCGGCGGAGAGGCGAACGCGGTTGCGCCTGGCAAACGCCCGCTATCCAGTATGTCACCGACAATCCTTCTGCGCGACGGCGAACCGGTCCTCAGCGTCGGAGCCGCCGGCGGCCCTACAATCATCTCCCAAACGCTCCTAGCAATCATTCAATTTGTAGATTTCGGAGAATCTGTACCGAGCGCCTTGGCAAAACCAAGATTCCACCAGCAGTGGATCCCCGACGAATTGAGGATCGAAGAATCTGTGACGCCTGCAGTGCGTGATGAGTTGTCTCACCGCGGACACGCTCTGAAGGTTGTCGACTCCATAGGTGCGTGTCAGGCGGTGGGAAAACGCGCTGAGATGCAGTCGTTTGAGGGTGCGAACGACCCTCGGGTTGCAGATGGCGAGGCGAGAGGCTTTTAGGCGCGTCCCGCCGAAGTCCGCACCAGAGGCTGCACCAGTTCAAGCTCGCTCGAATCTGGCAGCGAAGGCACCGTCCACGCCATCCGTATGGGGAAGGACGGAGCGCTCCTCCACAAGCCGCAATTCCGGGCACGCCAAAAGAGCCTCGCGCACCACTTCCTGATTTTCCTCGGGTTCAATTGAACAGGTGCTGTATACGAGAACCCCACTCGGTTTGAGTAAAGGCACCGCCCGGCGAATAAAGGCAAGCTGCTGGACCGGCATTCGAATGAAATCCTCCTCCGTAAGACGCCAACGAACGTCCACTCGCCTGCGAATCACTCCGGTATTTGAACAAGGGACATCCAACAGAATTCGATCAAACGGCGCATCGAGCAGAAGTGAGCCGTGTTCGGGAGGCGTTAAAAAATCCGTCTCCAACACCCTCACCACAGAGGCTCCCAGTCGTGTCACGTTCTCGCGAAGCCTCGCCGCCCTCGAAGGAAAAATTTCGCACGCGATCAAATCCCCGCGATTGTCCATTTTTTGGGCGATATAGGTTGTTTTGCCCCCGGGCGCGGCACAGGCGTCAAGAACCCTTTCGCCAGGCTGGGGATCCAATAAATCTGGGGCCAAAAGCGTGCTAGGATCCTGCATATACCCGAGGCCAGCGCCCAACTCTTCCCGAGGCACCTGTGAGACGCAGAGGATATCAGGGTGAAAATCAGAGCAAATCCCCTCACCCGACGAGAAAGGAAAGGCTGAGGATTGGATTCCCCGGCACTTTATGCGGTTGATGCGGAAAAAGCTTTCGGACGGCAAATTCTGTGTCTCGCAAAGCTGCGCAGCCGCCTCCACTCCGAATCTTTTTTCCCAACGCTCCCAAAGAAAATCCTGAGTAGAAACCCGAACCGGGCTTGGCTGCGACGCGAGCCTATCTTTTAGCAGTTCGATTTCCCGCACCGAACGGCGCAAACAAGCATTGACCAATCCCCGCGATCGAGGCGGCGCAACACTCACTGTCTCAAAAACCGCCGCATGCTGTGGAATCCGCATGTGGAAGATCTGGTACAAACCGACACGAAGCACGTTTTTGGTTAAAACATCGAGTGGTTGGGGACGCACTTCTCCAATAAAAAAATCCAGCGAACGCAGTCTGCGCAGAACACCGAAGAAAAGCTCCATCAACAGAGCGCGATCAACAGGAGGCATCGAGTGGCGCTCCAAAGTTGAATGCAGTATTTCGTCGGAAAAAGTGGTCCCTTTCTCCCACTCAAGCAACGCACGCACACACAACTGCCTCGGATTCGACGACATTTTTGGATCTTGGCGTGAACTGCTGACAACGATGAACCGCCGCTGGCGGTTCGCTGCCAATCACATCATGTTGGCCGCCACTTCAGCCATTGGACTTCGCTCCCCTTTGAACAAATTCACATGAGCCATGAATCCCTGCCCCTGCAGACGATTGCGCGTGTACACAAGACCGTTGGTGTGGGCATCGACGTAAGGGTTATCGATCTGGCCCAAATCGCCGATTAAAATAATTTTGCTCCCGCGACCCATGCGCGTGACAAGTGTTTTGGCCTCGTGAGGAGTGAGCTGCTGGGCCTCATCGACGATAAAAATCGAGCGGGGTATCGATCGTCCGCGGATATGGGTGATGGCTTCAACTTCGAGCAATCCAGACTGGAGAAGAGGTTCGTACGGCTTTGCTTTTCCGAGGATCCCCTCGGCGCGTCCGTTTGCGTTGCCTTTATGAGCGCCCTCTACAGCCGAGGACTTCCTCGCACTTGCGCGCTTTTTTTCAAACTGTTCTGGCTTGCGCGGGCGGGCCAGCAAATGCTCGAGCGCGTCGTACGCAGGCTGCAGCCAGGGCTGCATCTTTTCCTCAATGCGTCCCGGAAGATACCCAATGTCCTTCCCTGTTGGCATGATGACCCGGGTAATCAGCATCTTTTCGTACTCGCCATTCTGAACCTGCTCGAGAGCGGCCCCGACCGATAGTAGCGTTTTGCCGGTGCCCGCCTTGCCGTAAACAGTGACCAACGTGATCTCGGGGTCGTACAGCGCGTCTAGCAGGAATCGCTGGCCCAAGTTGAGCGCTTGAAGGCTCCGACCGCCACGGATCGTCAAGTGATCTCGCCGAAGTGTCCGGAACTGTCCGTTACCGCAGTGACGCGCAGGCACCCCATGGCCGTGGCTCTCATTGCTGCCCACTATCAGATACTCGTTTGCGAGAAACCTCCCAGCCTCCTCGGGGATCTCAATGTGCCCTTCGCTCGCGAACGCCTGCAAGCGCCTGCCCGGCAAATCGAGGTGGCTGTAATCCTCAGCTCCACTCTGCTTTTGAGTGCGCCGGATGTCGTGGTCGTCCTCAACCCGATCCGTCTTGTAATCCTGCGCCTCAAGCCCAAGAGCACGAGCCTTCAACTGCAGGTTCAAGTCTTTGGTTACCAATATCGTCGGAAGCGGCTCAGTGTCGGCCAGATGCGCGGCCACCGCCAGAATCCGGTTGTCCATCCGCGAAAAGTCAGGAAAGAGGCTCTGGGCGCGGGCGAATCGCTGGCTCCCCGAGACTTGCCGCCACTCTCCCTGCTCAAACCTGACCTGGGGATTCAAGCAAACCCTTAGCTTCCCGCCGCTGGGAAGATCCACGCCCGCTTGCATTTGCGAAAAGCTAGGAAAGCATTCATTTAGTTTCCGGTGCACCTCACGCGCATTCGCACCCCTGGTGGTGTTCTCGGGTTTAAATTTATCAAGCTCCTCAAGCACTTCCACCGGAATCCAGACGGTGTTGTCCTGAAATTGGAACATTGATTGCGGGTCGTGCAGTAAAACGTTTGTGTCTAACACAAAGTGCTTCCGAGTGGACGGCGGGGTGGCGTGCATGAGCGATAAAAGAAACAACGTCTACACAAGAGGCCTTCTCCGCAACAGCTTTCATGCTCCCCGCCCCTGCAACACGTTCCGAAAGGTCAGCGGGATCCCCTGAAGACACGCCCCCATCCGCCGGGTTGCACTCCTGCGCCCTGAGGCGGTACACTGGCACATCCTATGGAAAAAATGATCATCGTCGGCACGGGTTGCGCAGGATTGACCGCAGCCGTTTACGCCGCACGCGCCAACTTTGCACCACTCGTTCTCGAAGGCCACGAACCCGGGGGCCAGCTCTCAACCACCACCCTTGTTGAAAACTTTCCCGGATTTCC
>JBILKY010000346.1:0-3860 GCA_044376395.1 Chthoniobacteraceae bacterium
GCTCTCGGCCAAGGAAGCGCCGGAGTCAGTGCAATTCTCTACGTGCAGATCTTCTCATTAATCGGCGCTGTTCTGGGCGGTTTTCTTGCAGACCGTTGGACACGTTCATCGGTGCGCGGCCGCATCTTTACAAGCGCTCTGGGAACGCTGCTTTTCCTGCCCGCCCTCTTCAGTGTGGGCAATGCAGAAACACTCGCTGTGGCCGTCCTCGGACTCGCGGCATTCGGGCTCGGCTGGGGCATGTTTGACTGCAATAACATGCCGATCTTGTGCCAGATTGTTGGACAGAACTCGCGGGCCACGGGCTACGGAATCATGAACCTGGTGAGTATCACATGCGGGGGATTCGGGGACTGGACGTTCGGGGTACTCAGGGACCAAAACGTCCCTTTGAACCTGATATTCGCGTGCTTTTCCGGCATCGCAATTTTGTCGGCGGCTGTGGTGCTGATGATCCGGCCGCGCGAAAGTTGAACGCCACCTCTGGGTTAACGGTATTAGGTTATCGGGTTGTTCCTTCACAAATCCCCCCATCGGAGATCTCACGCTTCCCGGCCCCGAATACTCGTCGCGCGAAAGCCTGCCGTCCTTATTTTGGTCATACCCTGCGAAGGTGCGATTGGCTTCACCGTCAAACTCTGCCGAGGAAATTACCGAGTCGTTGTTGGCGTTCGATAGCGAAAAAGCGTGTCCAAACATCAATCCCTCGTTGCCGCCAAACCTGTGTCAGATTTTGATCGTACAAGTATCGACAGGAATTGCTTAGGAAACCGTTAAGCCGATCCCCTTTTGAAAGTCGCAGCTAAACTCTGGACGCTGTCGATCAGGACTGCATCCCGGCGGCACGAGCCTTCGCGGCAGCCTCCTCCGCCCTGCGCGCAATCTCCTCAGGCTTCGGCAGCGATGCGAGCACCTCCGGAGGAATATCAGCGGCGATCGCTGAAAGTTTCACAAGGCATTTTTGCCGCTCAGCCAATGCCTTGTCGGCGTCGCGCTCCTTTGAAAAACGGGACTGCGCTTTTGCAGTGCGTTCACGAAGGAGGGAGTACACATCTCCCCCGAGCAAGGCGGAGATATCGATCTTCATCTTTTCGCGCTCGAGGTCGGCATCGCTAACAAGGTCACCATTGATCGGCCCGGACTTGTACTTTGGAAACAGGATCGCAGCCTCCGGACACACACGAGAGCATGCGGGGCAGTTGGTCTTGCAGTTGTCCTGATTCTGCACCTGCAACTTCCGCTCCTCATCGACTCCATACACGCCGAAAAGGCAGAAGGAGAGACACTGCATGCAATTCGTACAGCGGTCGTAGTCGATGACTGGAAACCAAGGCTTCCACTGCCCTGCCGGAGCTGCATTCGTCCGGGCGCGAGTCTGTTCAAGCGTCTGCGGAAACCCTGGATCCTCGACGCTAATCCTGTCTTGCAAAGCAGTCGCGTTGGAATCGACTCCGTCAAAATCACCCACAAGAACGGCAACATTTTCGGGCGTCTCACCGCCCGCACGAACAGAACAACCCTGGGCGAGCAGTTTCTTGATCGAATCAAATCGTCCGCTGGCAGTCATTTTTCGGGCGCCAGGTCCCTCATACAACGAAACGCGGAGTGCTGGTTGCTGTAGTGCCATAAGCTATGCTGTGTTTTTTCCCGAAGGAAGATTGGGCGTGAGTGTGCCGCTTAACAGCGACTCACACGCGGCCTCGGCCTGCTGCACACGCAGATTGCAAACTTCCGTGTTAAGAGCGTCCAGCGGCGAACCCGCCGCAGCGAACAGCCATTTCACCGCCCGCGGAAAGCATGCTGCGATTTTCACCGGGCCACCGCTCGCAATCTCCTTCAGCAAGGGATCCCGGCGCGCGGAGAGTTCGCACAAGTCCGCTACTGCCTCGAACGGCACATCCGCCTCGCAAAGCTTTTGCAGCACACCCTCCTTGACCTCCTTTGGCAGCACTTGGGCGTACTGGCAGTGGCAATACAAAATACGGGGGGTGGCGCTCATCTCAAAAGTCAAGCGTGGCAGAAAACCCAATCAAGCGCACATCCAAAGATTCACGAACATGGTTTTCACCGTACCAACTTCCGCCGCACAGCGTCACGGCCTGCCCACTCCGCAATACACAAAACCCATCTCCCGCATCGTGTCCGGCTTAAAAAGATTCCTGCCATCAAACACCAGCGGGGTATGCATGCGCCGCTTTACCTCGGCAAAATCCTGCCTCGCAAACTCCTTCCATTCAGTCGCAAGCACAAGAGCCTCGGCGCCGTCAACGGCCTCCACCGGAGACCCCACAAGCTTCACCTTGTCCGAGATCAGGTTGTATTCGCGTGCCTTCTCCATCCCCTTCGGATCGTACGCCGTCACAATCGCACCCTCCTCAACCAAGTGCCGCACAAGCTCGATTGCCACTGAATTGCGGACGTCATCGGTATCCGGCTTGAAAGAAAGCCCCCACACCGCGATGCGCTTGTCCTTCAACACCCACAACGCGTCCCGCATTTTCTTCAAAAACCTTTCCAACATCGAGTCGTTGATCCTCTCGACCTCCTTCATCAGGTTGAACGGAACTCCCAACTCGTCGGCGATCGCGATGAACGCCTTTACGTCCTTCGGAAAGCAGGAACCGCCATAACCAAGCCCCGCGTTGAGGAAGTTTCTTCCGATCCGCTTATCCATCCCGATGCCGTCAGCGACCTTCTCAACGTCTGCACCGCTGGCTTCACAAATGGCCGAGACCGCGTTGATGTACGAGATCTTCAGCGAAAGGAAGGAGTTCGCAGCGTGCTTGATGAGCTCGGCTGAATTCACGTCAGTCACCAAAATCGGGGCGTTGAACGGCTCATACACGCGCTTCATGAGGTCAGTCGCCCTCTGTGAGGCGGAGCCGATCACAATCCGGTCGGGATTCAATAGATCGGGAACAGCGCAGCCTTCCCGTAAAAACTCAGGATTCGAGACCACATCAAACTCCGCGTTCTTGTTGTATCTCCGAATTGTGGCGTCAACTTTCTCTCCGGTTTTCACAGGGACAGTCGACTTGTCCACGACCACGCGGTACTGGCCCGGCTTGAGGACTACCGCGATTTCCCGCGCGACCCGTTCAATGTAAGACAAATCCACACTCCCATCAGCCTGAGGAGGCGTGGGCACGGCGATAAAAACAATTTCACTATGATCCACACCGTCCTCGATGGAGCCGGTGAACCGGAGCCGGTTGGCTGTCACGTGACGGTGCACCAAATCCTCCAACCCAGGCTCGTAAATCGGGATTTCGCCCCGATGCAGCTTCTCGATCTTGCGCGGGTCGTTATCCACGCACACCACGTTGTGCCCCACTTCGGCGAAACACGCTCCAGAGACCAACCCTACATAGCCCGAACCAATAATACAAATGTCCATGATCTTCTTGTGACAAACTACGTCTTAATATCGGATCCCGATCAGGGAAAGCAGCTTTTCAGGGCACAATTCGCCGCGGGCAAGGCCGCTCCGCGCGAACCGCCATCGGCCGCCGTCCCTCGCCCAGAGCCAGAGCGGCGGAAGCCCAAGTTAGAACAACCGCTCCCACCCACCAGCAGGTGCTGCAATCAATTTATGGTTGTCCACGATGGCACGCGGGCTCACCCCTCCTCGATGTCAGCCCTGCTGGATTGCACAGGCTTTACTTCAGCGGGCTTTCCATCCTTAAAACTTCGCCAGCCTTTTCCAGAATCGCATCGGAGATCATCTTGTACGCGGGACTTGACCAGTGGTATTCGTCCCCGGCCGCAAGATCCAGTCGTGCAGCAAAGGGTGTGTACATGTCGATCACCTCAACCGCCTCGGCTTTCATGACTTGTTCAGCGATCCGGTTGATCCGCAG